>CAXTRQ010000249.1:0-7807 GCA_964246705.1 uncultured Pyrinomonadaceae bacterium | reverse complement strand
GCAATGATGTAATGAAACACCGCGCCCCAGACGACCATCTCACCGCCGCCTTCGAGAGCCGCTTTGCCAAACGCGCCGCTGGCGATGTATTTAAATGTTCCGACGGCATTGCCACCCGCCAAAATAATGATCGCGGCGAGAATGTCTATCGTTCCGGCGATTACTCCGACAAGTAAAATTTTTATCGGTAAATTCTTCATACGGTAAGTAACGGAAAGTTCATCCCTTTACCTTGGTATTTTCTAATCCTTTCTTTCCGCTTCAAGCAGAATATTCCATTGGCGAATTTGTTCGATCTCACGAATTTGTAAAACAAACCACGGGTCGGCGGCAAAAGCCGCGCGAATTTCCTCTTCGCCCGCCGCGTCGAAGACGAGTAAAACTTCGTCTTCGCCTTCGCCGATTGGTCCGCCCAGCAATATAAATCCGTCGGCAGTCCAACGGTCCATCAGCGCGGCGTGTTCGCCCCAATGCGGCTGCGAACGCATCGGCTCGTTCGCATTCCATCCGCTGCCTTTTTTCAGCGTTACCGTGAACAATCTCTTCAATTTTTTGTCCAGATGCTTTTCCATCGCAATCAACCGCGTGCCATAGAAATCGTCAATTCCCCGACGGGTAAAACCGAATCTCTCTTAAAGCCGCAGAGCGCGAGTCGAAAACATTCGTCTATTACTTCTTTCAAAGCTGTCCAAGTTATTTGTTTATGTCCTGCTTGACTTCAAGCTGCTTCAGCAATTCATTCAAACTGCTTTTCTGGTCGCCCGGCGCGACTGCGAGCGCCGCTTTGATCTCGTTTTTCGCATCGTCGAATCTGCCCTGCGCGCTATACATTCGAGCGAGTCCGTCATGCGCGAACCACAAATCGGGGTGTTTCCGCGCGTTTTCGCGGAAAACCGCGAATGCCTCATCGTCGCGTTTGGCAGCCAACAGTTCACGGGCGAATTGATGAACTTGAAGCGGCGTGCCCAACTCCAACGCTTTTTTCTGCGCCGCGGCTGCTTCGCTCTGGCGATTGAGCGATGTTAAGACTTTCGACTTTGTTATTTCGTTCTCAAAGCGGTCTTCATTCTCGATTGACTTTTCCGCATACGCCAACGCATCGTTGAGATCAATTTTTTCGCCCAGCAGATAGTTAGCCGCATCGTTCCAACTGATCCACGTATAGCGTGAAAGCGTGCGAAACTGTTTCTTGAGACTTTCCCGCACCGTTTCGTGGACATCTACCGCGACTTTGAAGGGGACTTCGATTTTCTCCCATTTCAATTTAATCACTGCCGAATCCGGCTGAAGCTCGTCGAACTCAAGAGTGAGCGCGTTGTGCATCTCCGCGGGCTTCGGCTTCACATTCACGCGGAGCGCGTCTTCCGCCTCGTCGTAGGTGAAAGAACCCCAAGAGGTCGAATTCTTAGAAAAAATAATCGTCCATTCATCGGCGTTCGGGATTGTGTGCAGGCCGTAGGCTCCTTTATCGAGCAGTTTGCCTTCGATCCTTACCGGGCCGCTAAATGTAATCGTCGTGTTGGAATTAGCACCGGTGCGCCATACCTTTCCGTAGGGAACTAAGCCGTCCCAAATCTTTCGATTATTCACGAGCGGTCGAGAATATTTGATAGTGATATTGGTGACACCAATTCTTTGCGTAATTTCTGCGTATTGGCTCCGCAGTGGCAGGTCAAGCGCTATCGATTGTGCCGGTGTTACAACAAACGCGGCTGCCATCAACAAGCATAACAAAAATCCCTGCAAGACTGCTTTATACATAAGCGACGGTCTCCTCAATTCCGGTTCAACCGATTCACGCATCAATAATCATTGCCGGATTGCATGATCCGAAGTAGAACTTCGCGCATTCTTATCAGATTCGTCTTTCACTCGTGTGTCTGTTGCAATCCAGTTCACCTCCCAAGTCTTGCCGCCGTCGTCGGAAAACGCTTGTTCAAAACGGCACGAATCGGGCTTGATGTCCGAAATAACGAACCGCACCAGAATCATCCGCCCGTTAAAATCTTCCTGATTGTAAAATTCGCCGCGCCCGTTTTTGAATTCGCCGATGGTCGGCTTCGCCATCACGCCGCCTTTGACATTAGCGAAATTCAAACTCCATTGACGCGATTCGGGATTGTAAAGGCGCAAACTTAACGCTTCGATGCGCCCCGCCGAACCTTTGACATCAAGTTCGACCAGATTGGCGCGTCCGTCCCAAACTTTTCTGACGACGGTCGTGCCTTCGTATTCAACCCAATCGGTCGAGCCTGACAACGGTTTGACGAGCCGTTTGAGCTGCGTTTTCCAAGTTCCGATTTCAAAATCGAAATCCTTTTGCCCGTCGCGCCGCTCGGTCGTTTGTTGAGAACTTGTCTTTGAATCCGATTGAGCGAAACCTTGATGCGCTTGAAGCAGAATTACCGCGCAACATAATAGAAAATAAGCCGGTAATTTTTTAAATGTCCTCATTAAAATTCTTTCTTCTCCTTTTTAATTAAAAGTGTATTCAAAAATTGGTGCTAAAGAAAGTGCCAATTTTGGACATTTTTATAAAACCAATTCATAATCGTTGAATATGCTGCATCCGCTATTTATCACGCTTGACGAAGAGTCCGACGTTCCGCTTTACCGGCAGATTTACGAGAGCGTTCGACACGCGATTTTAAGCGGTGAGCTTTTTCCGGGAAAACGGCTTCCGGCTTCGCGTTTTTTGGCAGAGCAGCTCGGCGTTTCGCGGACGACAATTGTCAACACCTACGATCAGCTTCTCGCCGAGGGTTATCTTGAAAGCAAAACGGGCGCGGGAACTTTCGTCGCCGCGCATCTGCCCGAAGAATTTCTCAGCACGCTCGATGTCGAACGGCAAAAAAATCAAACAGAAACTCCGAAGCGCGATTTGAAACTGTCCCGTTACGGAAAAAATGTTTTTGAGGAAAGTCCGACAATTTTGCGAAACAGTCCGGCGACGCCCGCCATTGCGTTTCAACACGGACTCGCGGCGGTTGACGAATTTCCTTTCGACCTTTGGACGAAGCTGGCGAGTAAAATTTATCGAACGCTGCCGCGCGACCGATTCGGCTACGGCGAACCGGCAGGATTTTATCCGCTGCGAGCGAGCGTTGCCGCCCATTTGAAATCTGCCAGAGCCGTGAACTGTTCGCCCGAACAAATCATCATCACGACCGGAGCACAGCACGCTTTCGATTTGATCGGCAGAGTTTTGCTCGAACCGGGCGCGGAAGTTTTGATTGAAAATCCGTGTTACACCGGCGCGAAACAAGCCTTCCAATCTTTTGAAGCGAAGCTTGTTCCCATGCCGGTTGACGAAAACGGTTTCAATTTGTCGGCGACGCTGAAGAAAAATCGAAAAGCGCGGCTCGCGTGCGTGACGCCGTCGCATCAATTCCCGCTCGGCGTAACAATGAGTTTGTCGCGGCGTTTGCAGCTTCTCGAATGGGCGCAAAAGGCTCAAAGCTGGATCATCGAAGACGACTACGACAGCGAGTTTCGCTACGCAGGTCGCCCGCTCGCGTCCTTGCAAGGACTCGACCGCAACGGGCGCGTTCTCTACATCGGCACTTTTTCAAAAACAATTTTTCCCGCTCTTCGCTTAGGCTGTCTCGTCGTGCCGCAGGATTTGGTTCAAGTTCTTACCGCCGTGCGCGCTTTAAACGGCTCGCACTCGCCGCTGATTGATCAGGCGACGCTCGCCGAATTTATTACTGAAGGACATTTCGCGCGCCACATTCGCCGGATGCGCCGGCTCTATGAAGAACGGCAGGAAATTTTAATTTCGGAAGCAAAAAAACATCTCGCCGGATTTCTCGAAATAAAAAAATCGGTTTCCGGAATGCACGTCATCGGCTGGCTTAACGAAGGCGTGAAGGACTCTCTTGTTGCCGAAAAAGCCGCCGCGCTCGGAGTTAAAACATCCGCTGTTTCATCATATTCACTGACGAAATGGCAGCAGCACGGCGGCTTAGTTCTCGGCTATACGGCAATCGGCGAAAAGCAAATTAAAAAAGGTATCAAGCAACTAGCACGAGCGATGGAAACTTCGTTTGAAAGGTGAGTCACACGAGGATGCGTCGCCGGGTGCGTTCCAGTCAGCAGCGTGATGATCCGTTTGAAGTGCTCGCGGTAATCGTCTTCCCTGAGTGATGTCAGACCGCCACTAGCGGCAAAAGGCGACGATTAGTAGTAAAATATCGGCCTGGCAGTCTAAAACAAATTTATTCCGCCCTGGGAAGCATAGCGAAGCAGCATTGCAACGGTGCGAATTTTGCCGCACACTAACGCGGAGATGCCGCCGAACCGAATGCCCGACTGCGAGCGCACCGTTGACTCCGGCCTGGGGCGGCGCATCACGAAGGAGCAGTGACATGATAGAGCCAGCAAAGAATACGATCTGTCTTTGGTACGATGCGGACGCCGAGGACGCGGCGCGATTTTACGCTCAGACCTTTCCCGATTCGTCTGTCGGCGCGGTACATCGCGCACCAGGAGACTTTCCTTCAGGGAAGAAAGGGGACGTGTTGACCGTCGAGTTTACCGTGATGGGCGTTGCGTGCCTCGGGCTCAACGGCGGACCTGAGTTCAAGCACAACGAAGCGTTCTCGTTTCAGGTCGCAACCGCTGACCAAGCCGAAACGGATCGCTACTGGGATGCGATTGTCGGCAACGCCGGACAGGAGAGCGCGTGCGGCTGGTGCAAGGACAAGTGGGGATTGTCGTGGCAGATTACGCCGATTGCCCTGACACAAGCGATCACCGATCCCGATCCCGATGTCGCCAAGCGCGCCTTCGATGCGATGATGCAGATGAAAAAGATCGACATCGCTGCCATCGAGGCGGCGCGCCGCGGTTGAGATTGCATCTCGGAAGCGCAAGGGGAATGTGAGGGGCGGCCCCGAACCCGCTCTCGTCGTGAGCCTGTGGCTTTCGACCGATGGGAAAACCTGTTCTCGGTCGGCGCGAGAGGCGGTCTAACGAACCGACGTTCAGCGGCCGGGCAGGATACGTGCTTGGGTACCTGAATTGTTACTAGGTCGGACTAAAGATTAAAGGAAGCGCGCCACAAACTAATTGAATCTATCTGAATACTAGTGTATCGTTCGTGGCCATGGAAATGCCAACGGACCTAATCGGCCCGCAAGCTGATCGGGGTCAGCCCATGGAAGATGTCCAAACTCCTCGACGAAGGCACGCTACGCCACTTCCCTGATCCGCTCGACAAGCGCAAGAAACTCGTCAGCCGCGCCGAAGTCATTAAGCTCAAAGTGCCCACAGCGGAGGCCGCCTAATGATCACAATCGCCATCGCCAACCAGAAGGGGGGCGTCGGCAAGACCACGACGGCAGTCAACCTCGCCGCGGGGCTCGCCGGCAAGGGCTTCAGAACGCTGCTCATTGATTTAGACAGCTAGCGCAACGCCACCCAGAGCTTTTTCGATCCGGAGCAGATGGAGCAGATGGCCACGACGCTGGCCGACGTGCTCATCGGGCACAACGAGCGACTCGCGCTGATCGAAGTGCTTCAGCGGACGCACATCGAAAATCTTGACATGGCGCCGTCGCACATCCGCCTGGCGGTCGTGGATAAGATGAATTCGCTCGAAGAGCAGTATCGGCTCAAGGAGGCGCTCGATTCCCTTCCCGAGCCGTATGACTTCGCGATCCTCGACTGCCCGCACACACTCGGCATGACGCTGACGCAGGCGCTTTTGACGAGCCGCTACGTGCTCGTCCCCATCGCGGTCGAGTACCTGCCGCTCGAAGGCGTCGTCGATCTCATCGACACGATCAAGGCGGCCAAGCGCCCGAACCCTTCGCTCGCCGTCTTGGGCTATCTGCTGACGCGCTTCGACCAGCGCGAGCGGGTCTGCGCCCTGGCGCGAGACACGGTGCTGGAGAGGTTCGTCGACCTGGTCTTCGAGACTGTTATCCGCCGCAACACCCAGCTAACGCTCGCGCCCGCGTACCGCAAAAGCATCTACGAGATGGCGCCACGCTCGGCCGACAGCAACGATTACGCCGACCTTACCGAGGAGGTGCTCGCGCGCCTTGAGATCACGACTCACCTGAGCTTGGTTGGTAAGGAGGCGGCAAGTTGACAAACACGAAGGGAAAAGCTGAGAAAGAGACGCGGGTGCAGATCAGGACTCGCCAGCCCGGCCCGGTTCAGCCCAGCGGCTTCTCTCAACTCCGCCGCCACGTCGATCTTGGTTCCGTCGATACGGTCGCCGAAATCCTGAGTCTTCCCGTTGACGTGCCGCCGCGAGCTGAAGATACTACCCAGAGAACAGGTAATACCTTGTCAACGAGTAGTTCCCAGAAAATGGGTAATACCTTATCAACAGATGTTACCTCAAGAGCAGATAGTACCTATCGGGCAGGTCATACCTATCATGAAGGTCATACCCTCGGAACAGGTAATACCCATTCAACAAGTCAGACTCCTAAAACAAGTACTACCCAGAGAACAGGTAATACTCGCCGAACGCGCCCTTCAAGCATATTGGCGCGCTCCACCACATCCGCGCCGGTCTCACCCGATCGAGATTTCCAGAAGGTGCCTAATTCGGTCACGCGTGAGATGGCCGCACGGCTTTTCCGCGGCAAGAGCAAACAAATCTACGATTATCTCTGGAGCCAGTCTCGCGGCGCGGTCACGCCCACCCGTGTAGTGCGCCGCTCGCGTCCCCAACTCCTGCGGGGTGCCGACTTCGGCTCGATGGGCACGGTTGAGAGGTGCATTGACTTCCTGACCGCTGTCGGTCTCCTCAAGGTGCGCACAATCGTTGGCGAAAGCGAGGGCAACGAGTACGAGATATTCACGCCTGAAGAGGTGGCACCTGCGCTTCTCGGTCTATCCCCCTCAACGGGTAATACCTATGGAACAGGTGAGACCGGGTCTACCCTGAATCAGGTATTACCGGTCTTACCCGAAACAGGTATTACCGGGTCTACCTTATCTTCAATGCCGCCATCAGTTTCCGGTGAGCCTAATACTTCTTTTAAGACTACGGAAGAAAAACCTGATGATGAAGCTTTCGCCGGACTTGTGGCTCTGTTGAAGCGGGCGACGGGTGAGGTCACCGGCAAAGAAAGCGCGCCCGCCGAAGCCGAGCGATGGACCGAGGTCGGGGAGCTGCTCGTCGCTGAACTGAAGCTCATCGCCTCCCGTACGACCGTCTCGTCAGCGCCAGCACTTCTCGCCGAACACCTCCGGCGCAGGTTAAGCAAAGTCCCGGCCTCGACGACCGCTAAACCTTCGACGCGCACTGAGACCCCACACGAGCGCGCCGCTCCCATTCCCCCGACGAACGAAGAACTGATTGACACCTACGTCAATTTCAGGCACTCCGGCATGAGCAGCGACGAAATAGACGCCCTCCTATCTCTCTCGGTAGACCCAGAGCAGTGGCCGCAAATCAGGCAATCTGCCATCTCGCGCTACGAGGCCGAGCGGGGGGCGGTGCGCCCGCCGCAGACGCCCGAAGAGTGAACCTCGCGACAGAGGGAAGGGCAGTCCACCGACAAAAAGTGAGCGGTCAAAGACTGGCTTCAACAGATTATGCCGAAGATTGCGGCAATGAGCGGTAAATCAGGAGATATGCCTATCCTGCGGCCTACCCGGCGTTAACTGCCTACGTGTTTGGCTTCGCCTTTAGATAGGATTAGTAATGTTGAAAGTATCTTTGGGACAAGGGGTCTTAAATCCGCGAGGCGGTTTGAAGGAGCGTGGAGAACTAAAACAGCAATATTGAATCTCAGCGGGTACATTCCTCGCAAGCTTGCTGCGCTATACTTTGTGAGTGAGC
>CAXTRQ010000248.1:0-7847 GCA_964246705.1 uncultured Pyrinomonadaceae bacterium | reverse complement strand
CTGGAAGCAGAAATCCTAACATACGAAGTGTCCAGTTTTTTGGGGATGGGTCATTGAGCCTACACCGATGATCGAGCAACTGCCACATGGTTGCGTCCTGCGTCAGCAACACGACGACGCTGCTGACCAGACTCAACTCGGAGCGTGCCCACCGACGCGAGCATATGCGGCGCAACAACCCGGCGCGGTCGGCGCGCTCAAGCAACGCGCTTCCCATCATCGTCATCACCAGCAGCGCGAGAGCCACGAGCAGGAACAGCCCCGCCCACGCCTTGAGGCACTTGACGTGCGCCTCCGCGAAGCCGAGCAACCGCTTCGAGTCGCGCAAGCTCTCCTCGCACGTGAAGCGGCGGGCATACTCTCTCGCCACCCCCACGGCCGACAGCGGGAGGTTCGAGAGCAGGTGCCACACGCCGCACCGCCCCTGTGGGTCGCGCGCCCGCGCTTGCGCCATGAAGACGTGGCGCGGGTCGCCTTCGCAGTATCAGAGCCGGCCCCACGCGCGACGGCGCTGGTTGGTGCGCCACGGCAAGGAGCCGAGTTTCCGCCATCGGCCTTCGATACGCACTTTGTGGCTCGACTTGGTGCGGATGCCGTAAGAAACGCCCAACTCGTCGAGCAGGTCGAGCAAGTCCACGTCGGCGAACCAGCGGTCGGCCGTCAGGACGAGGCGGCGGTGCTCGACGCCCCCGAGCAGGTCGTCAAAGAGCAGGCGCACGAACTCCCGCTCGTAGCGGCTCATCCGCTCTTTCAACTCCGCGTCGTCCTAGGCGCGCCAGAAAACAGGGACGACCCGACCGCCGACACGTAAGGAGGCCAGCAGGAGGTGCTGCGAGCCTTCGGTCGTCCAGTCGAGCGCCAGACGCACGGCCCCCGCCGTCGGCAACCGCGCGGCCAGCGCCCGCGCGTGCCAGCGCGTCAGGGTCTCGGCGTCGAGCCGAGAGTTATGCAGCAGGCGCGAGAGGCGCTTGCTGGCGGCCTTCAAAGTTGTCAAAGAATCTGCCAAGAGTCGCTTGGCAGCAGGTCTGCACCGCGACGAGCGCCAGTACAAAGTTGGAGACGGCTTTCTGTTGATGCCCGTGTGCGGCGGGCAGAACACGGCTGATATACTCGCCGAGGCGAGGGGGTCGAGAGCACTGTTTCATGGCAGAACCAATGCTCTCACACGAGTTTAATTCGTGTCCACCCGCTTACTTTTTCCAAATGTGTCCAGACATCAGAACATTGACCTAAAAACACCTACTTCCCGATGATTCCAGTAATTTCTTGGAACATAACCAAAACATGAGGAAGTTTGTCTCCAAAGTTAGAAGAAGCAGCTAATATCCATGTTTCACATAGTGGCTACGCTTAATTCTTGCAAGAATCAACTGAATTAGTTATTGCTCAATGAATTTTTGTGTGTTATAAGGCCATTTATGGACAAAACGCCCTTTTCTACTAGTCCTACGCCCACCAGCCTCTATGTCACAGAGCAGCTTCAAACCACGCTATTCAAAAGCCGGTTTACCATCAACCAACGTCAGGGACTGAATTGCATTCTCGGGGATGTAGGTCTTGGTAAGTCAACAGTTATGCGCTTTCTTCATGCCGAGTATAGTGCTATCGACAAGGTTGTTACGACTCTCGTTACCCAGCCTGACTTCAACTCTGAATTCGCTCTCCTCAAGGCCATCTGTGATGATTTCGGTATTGGACCAAAACGCTCTTATTCCGACCAATCAAGAGTTTTCGGTGCATTCCTCGTAGACCAATATTCTGACGGCCATAACGTCGTGCTCTTTATAGACGAAGCGCAGAAGCTAACCGATAAGATGCTTGAGCTTGTGCGCGCTCTCCTGAACTTTGAAACGAATAATGACAAGCTTGTTCAGATCGTGCTGGCTGGTCAACTGGAACTGCGCGGTCGCCTATTAGCCGAGAAACATAAGGCAATCAGAAGCCGACTTCTATATCCTTCCGTCCTCGTCCCGCTCACTCCTGCTGAAATGCAAGGAATGATTGAGCATCGATGTATTGTGGCGGGAATCAAGAATCCGTTTACTCCCGAGGCATTGAGCAATCTTTACGATGTTACTGTCGGCGTACCGCGCAAGATACTTGCCGTTTGTGCCATGGCCTACGAGATGATGAATTTGTCTGGCGCGAGCGAGGTAGGACGAATCATTATCGAAGAGGCGGCGCGTGAATGTAGATTAGCCGAGGACGACGCCGTCCAGTCAGACGCGCTCGCAGAGGCTTTACATGAGTAGCAATATCCAACGCGGCCTGTTGACTCGGCTTTTGACAGCCAAGTCACCCGACCAGATCGAAGCCGAGCGGCGAAAGCTCGAGGCTGATCAACCGGCAAATGCGGAGCAGCATGGATCATTGTCATCTGGCGATCTCACACTTGCAGAGCGGTTGCGTTTGGAGCGTGAACAATCTAAGACTTCAGAACATAGAGATAGCAACTTTTCCTCAGTTTCACAAACAATCCCTTCACACGAAAGAATTACCCAGCCAAACGATGATATATCATTCATTAGGTTACCGGAAAACAGTAGCCTACCGGAATATGCACCCCCACAGTCCAATAGCCTACCGGAAGCTCCTGATTTAGCTTACCGGAACAATAGCCTACCGCTTTCCGATAGCCTACCGCCTTCCGGCGACCTAAACAACATTGACGAAACCTCTATTGATCTGATTGCTAGCCTTCCACATGTAAAAGGATACACCAAGTTTTATAATCAATTAACAGACTATCTCTATCCTCAATTGGACCCGGCCGAGCAGGCTATCCATCTACAGCTTTTTCGGTTGTCATGGGGGAATTCTAAATCCACTTGTATTATAGGCTTACAGCGGCTCGCGGAACGCTCAGGGATGAAGAAAACGGCTGCCCAAGATGCGGTTAACCGACTGGTAAAAAAAGGCCTGATAAAAAAGCTTCGGATGGTTATTGGGAAAGGGCATTTACAGGGTATTGAATATTATGTCAGGCCCACCTCAAGCATGCCGGATTTCGGTAGACTATCGGAAAATAGTAGCCTACCGGATAACACCACCATAAAAGAAAATAAGAACCTAAAAGATAACACATACACAGACAAGCAAGTTGCTACTCCTTCAGAAAAAACGCAGGTGGGTGTGGGTTCAAAATTTACTCTCGAAGAATGTCAGCAATACGCCCAGCACCTATACCAGTCTAGGCAAGGCATTATCAATCCGGGCGGCTATGCCACAACCATTTATCGCACCGGGGAAGCTGACGAGCTGATCAGACAATTTCTGCATCCCCCTAAACCAATCGACATCACAGATTGCCCCACTTGCAAAGGCAGTGGATTCTGGTATCCCGAAGGCACAAGTAGCGGTGTCGCGAAATGTAAACACGAACGCTTGATCAACAAAGCAGCAAATATTTCCGAGAGATCTCCTGAGCGAAGTTGAGATTGGGGTGTCAAAAGCTATCGTTCATGTTAACCGAAGTGATGCTTCCAGGCTGAATGCTCTAGTCGAGGGCGTAAACTATTTTCGCTTAGATGCCAGCCGGAGACTTGATGCAAAGCAACGGGGCGAACTGGGGCAGTTCTTCACTCCTTCGTCCGTAGCGCGTTTTATGGCCTCAATGTTCGAGACGCGAAGTCCGTCCGTTCGGCTGCTCGACGCTGGTGCAGGCGTCGGGTCACTGTCGGCGGCATTCGTCGCTGAAGCACTGGGATGGAAAAATTCACCGAAAGAGATTTCGGTAACCGCTTACGAGATAGACCAAAATTTATCGGAATATCTCCATACGACCTTCCACTCATGTCGAACAGAATGCGCGCGCCGGGGTGCGATCTTTAGAACCAAAGTATTCCAAGAAGACTTCATCAAAGCAGGGGTTCGAATGCTTGGAGGGAAATTGATCTCTCCTCACGAACAAAAATTTAACTATGCGATCCTGAACCCCCCGTATCGAAAGATCAACAGCGAGTCTGAAAACAGGCTACTGCTTCGAACAGTCGGTATTGAGACTAGCAATCTTTATACCGCTTTTCTGTCTATAGTCTCTCGATTACTCGAACCGGGCGGTGAGTTAGTTGCCATCACGCCACGGAGTTTCTGCAATGGCCCATACTTTCGCTCCTTCCGAAAGTCTCTCCTCGAGATGATGACCATCAGAAGTATTCATCTCTTCGATTCCCGCGACAGCACTTTTTATGACGATAAAATTCTGCAGGAGAACATCATTTTTCACGCGGTCAATAAGGATGCAAAGAAGGACAGCCACAGCGGGCAGGCGGCGAAAGTTCGGATCTCTTCAAGTGCCGGGCCGAATGACAAAGACATAGTCTCCCACGAGGTGGACTCCCATCAGTTAGTGCAGCCCAACGACCCCGACTCGTTCATTCATATTGTTCCCGATAAGCAGGGACATAGTATCGCCCGGCACATGAGGGCATTCACCGCGTCACTCACTGAGTTAGGCCTCAATGTCTCAACTGGTCGCGTAGTTGATTTCCGGACGACGGATTTCCTAAGAACTGAACCGGAGAAGGGAAGCGCCCCGCTCATCTACCCGACCCATTTAAACAAGGGATTCGTCAAATGGCCTAAGCCAGACAGTAAGAAGCCAAACGCTTTACTAGTGGCACCTGAAACCGAGCACCTCTTTGTCCCTGCGGGCGTCTACGTCCTCGTCAAGCGATTCACAGCCAAGGAAGAGCGACGGCGCATCGTCGCAGCTGTCTACGATCCGACGCGCGTAAAAGCGCCAAGAGTAGGCTTCGAGAATCATCTGAACTATTACCACTCTCACGGAAACGGATGCCCGCCGGACTTAGCCAAAGGCCTCGCCGCTTTCCTAAACTCTACTCTGGTAGATTTATACTTCCGCCAATTCAACGGCCACACTCAAGTCAATGCCACGGATTTGCGCAGTTTCAAGTACCCCTCCAAAGTAGCGCTGGAACTCTTGGGATCAAAGGTCGGAAGCGTGTTGCTTGAGCAAGACGAATTAGATCGCCTCGTTGAAGAGGAATTGTTGAATATGTCTAATGATCCTGGGTCGGAATCCATTGATCACGTCCAAGCGAAAAAGAAGATCGAGGAAGCGAGATCTGTTCTTAATGACCTCGGCCTGCCGCGTGCACAGCAGAACGAACGCTCCGCGCTCACAATACTCTCTCTTCTAGATCTTCACCCTGAAACACCTTGGTCTGAAGCAAGTGCTCCGCTCCGCGGCATCACCCAAATGATGAACTTCTTCGCACACTACTATGGTAAGAGATATGCTCCCAACAGTCGTGAGACGGTTCGCCGACAAACCATTCACCAGTTCGTTGAGGCAGGCTTCGTTGTGCCCAATCCTGATGATCCATCGAGGCCCATCAACAGCGGAAAGAATGTCTACCAGATTGAGGCTGATGCTCTCAAACTACTGCACACTTATGAGACAGAGAAGTGGCATGAAAATCTGAAGACCTACCTGACATCGGTCAAAACCCTGCAGACAAGATACGCGCAAGCGCGAGAAATGAACCGCATTCCCATTAATGTTGCTCCGGGGAAGATGCTCACCTTGTCACCAGGTGGCCAGAACGTACTCGTCGAGAAGATCATTAACGAATTTTGCCCAAGGTTTACACCTGCCGCAAATATGATCTATGTCGGCGACACCGATGAAAAGTGGGCATACTTCGACAAAGAGGCGCTTGAGGCACTAGGCGTTCTCATTGACTCGCATGGAAAAATGCCAGACGTTGTGATTCATCATGCCGACAAGAACTGGCTTGTATTGGTCGAAGCAGTCAGCAGTCACGGCCCTGTCAATCCGAAGCGTCGCGAAGAGCTAAAAAGACTATTCGAGAATTCTACAGCGGGTCTTGTATTCGTTACCGCCTTTCTAACCATGAAGACGATGACGAAGTACTTGAACGACATCTCTTGGGAGACGGAAGTTTGGGTGGCCGAAGCGCCCGACCACATGATTCATTTTAACGGCGAGCGCTTCCTTGGACCATATTGATCGATCCTAAAGCAGTTTGAAAGGGCTTCTTCTGAATTTGAAAAGCGGCGATAAGTGGTATGGTTTAATTAATCGGCAAATTTTTACTGTTGACACCCCCGAAATTTGACATAGAATGCAGCCTCCTTATTGAGGAGTTGTCGGCGCATATTAAAAGAGCGTCAAGTTACAGGTGGCCTCTACGCATCTTGCCGCTTCCTTGGTCTTCTTTGAACTCACGGGCCGATTAGCCTGAAAGACTTTGACATGCGTCTAATCCGGCTTGGCGATGTCCTCTGAAAAGTTAACTCAAGGTTCCGGTCGTCTCTTATCATTGGGTAGCATCAGCCTACAGTCCCTAATGTTTAAGTAAGCCGCTCGTTATAGCGATTTGCAACCGCATGTAGCCTGTAGCTGAACTAATGAATACCAGAAGGATACGACTTACGATGCTCACAAGGATAGCTTCCAAAGATTGGGATGTCTCGCAACCTTCGTGGTCAAACCTTTTTGGCTCTTCAACAGCATCTCTCATCTTCTAATTACCGGAAGCTCAAACGAGACCGCGAAAGACTGCCCCAAAGCGCGCAAGAACTGCTCGGTCGAGTCGAAGTGAAATCATCTATCTGCCCAGTACTGGTAGGCATCAGCAACGCTCCCTCTGAGATTGCCGGGGTGATGACGCCGATTTTAGCTCCGCTCGCACGCGCGCGTGTCCTCTCGATTCCTTTAGAGGCCGATCTCTTTGCCATGTGCGCGCTGTTTATTGCGGGAATCGGCACGAGCGAATTCTGTGACGGTTAACGCAAGTGCCAACTTCACCAAGCATGGGTAGGCGGTAATAAAATTTCATAGCCGGTCGGAGTCATGGATTATGCGCAAAATTAGGCAGCCCGCCTGCGTCCTTTTACTTAAGGAGGCAGCCGTATGATCCGCTCAAACTTTTATCGTCAGAATATTCGATGGACTCGATGAGATAACCGCCGCAGTGTTTTCACCAAAGGGAGCTTGCTATGAAGCCCATGCTCGGATGGACAATGCTATCACGGGAGCAAATGCGGCAGGTGGAGCGCTCGCTTGCCAACAACGACCATGACACGCGCGACGAGATCGGCTTCCTTCTCATCCACCAAGGATTCGCCGACCGCTTTTTCCCCGGCACCTCGGTGCTTCATACACGCATTCGCTACGCGTTGTTCGTCCCGTGGGTGTATCAGCAGGCGGCTTTCAACGGACGGCGTGGCAGCGACCTGAATACAAGAATTCGCGATCTGCTCATCGAACTCGCAATTCGTCTGAAAAAGCTCGGCGGGGAGCCGCATGATGTGATCGGGGGCGATAAACTCGGTCAGCTTACTTCGCAACCGCCGGATCACGCCTATTGGAGCGCGCTACACGCATGGGGGCTTATGCTACCGGCCGTGGACTCACGCACAGATGCTCTAAGGCGTTTGCAAGCGGCTGCCCGCTCGTCGTCGTTGGACGACGACGACGGGCGACTCGATGAAGAAGCAACGGAAGTTTTCGCCGGATTACCGGCTCCGCCGGAGGGTTGGGACAACCCGCAGACTACACGGCCTTACTCAAAAAGCATCACATCCGCATCAGCATGTCGCGGCGCGGTAATGCGTATGACAACGCGCAGGCGGAGAGCTTTATGAAAACGCTCAAGTACGAAGAGGTGTATCTGCGCGAATATGAAACGATGGCGGAGGCGCGCACCTTCATCAGCCATTTTCTCGAAGCGATCTATAACAGGAAGCGGCTGCACTCGGCCATCGGCTACATGCCGCCGGTCGAGTTCGAGCAGCAAAACATTTGACCCATCCCCAAAAAACTGGACACTTCGTATGTTAGGATTTCTGCTTCCAGA
>CAXTRQ010000247.1:0-7882 GCA_964246705.1 uncultured Pyrinomonadaceae bacterium | reverse complement strand
CCACTGCTCCTCGCGGCGCGCGAGCAGTTCGCGGAGTATTTCACGCGCCTCCTCGCCCCTCGCGCAAGCCGCCAGCACATGCGCTTGTTTGGCATGCGTGGTCGGCGTGTCTCCTGCAAAGATACGCTCCTGCTCGAAGGCGGACAGAGCCTCTTCGGACATGCCTTTGCGCTCATACGCCCAGCGCAGCACGACATAGACGGCAATCGAGCCGGAGTCGAGTTCCAGCGCCCTGCGGCATTGCGCGATGGCCTCGTCGAATCTGCGCGCAAGGAAGAGAACGTTAGCAAGCGCCGTGGCGATGACGGGTGATTTCGGTGAAAGCTCCTGCGCCCTCTTAATCTCTGCGACCGCCTCCTCGTGCCGACCCATCGCCGAGAGGTTGTAGGCGTACCAGCGATGTGCGAGGGGATTTCCGGGTTTCAGTTCGATGGCGCGGCGGAACTCCCTTTCGGCTCCCATCCAGTCGCGTTCGTAGTGCAACTTGATAAAGCCGAGCGAGGCGTGCGCTTCGGCAAGATTATCGTCGGCCTTGACCGCCCGGAGCGCGGCCTGCTTCGCACTCTCAAAAGCATCGGCGGGTGGCGGCTCGACATACCAGTTCAGGAGAGCGTAACAGTCAGCCAGTTCGGCGTAGGCGAGAGCGAACTTCGGATCGAGTTCGATGGCGCGCTCAAGTCTTGAGATAGCTTGGCGTAGCCCCTCGGCTGTGCGCCGGGTCGCGTAGTAGCGACCGGCGACATAAAGTTGGCGAGCCTCTCTGTTGTCAGTGGGGAGCGGTGCGGCATCGTCGCGCGCGCCCTGCGGAGCGCCGCCTTGCGCGGACGCGGGCGTGCCGCTTGCGCCTTGCAGTGTGGCCTCGCCTGCCAGCCGCTCGCTCGAAGGATTTTTGGTGCGGCGCAATAACTCCGTGAATCTCGAATCTGAGCGCAGCGGGTCGAGTTGCGGTTCGACGCCGAGCCAGACCACCCACGCATCGCGGCTCACAAAAGTTTGTTCGAGCAGCCGGAGCGCTTCTTCCTTAGTGCCGAGTTGTGCGTAAGTCAGCGCGAGATGATAGGGCGAGACGTATCGCTTGCGGGATAAGTCTTGAAGCTCGTTGAGGATTTTGTGAGCTTCCTCAAGATGTCCGCCGCCCGCGTGAGCAGAGGCGAGCCGCGCCATCATAAACGGGCTTGGGCCGGAGAGCTTGATGGCCTTCGACGCTTCCGAAACGGCCTCGTCGTGCAGCCCCATTTGACTGAGAACCCCGCTCAAGCCGAAATGCCCGATGCCGTATTGCGGGTCGGTTGCGAGCAGCCTGCGGTATTCGGCAAGGCTCTCTTCATAGCGGCGCGCATTGTAATAACACCAAGCCAGCATGTGATGATTGAAGGGCGTCAGCGGGTCAAGCTCGAAAGCCAGACGAGCCTCCGGGATGGCCTGTTCAAAGTGCCCCTCCATCGCCATCTGAAGACTGTTCCACATGTGCGCGGTCGCGTGATGCGGGTTGAGTTCAAAGGCACGCTGGTACTGCGCTTTGGCGTTTGACCAGTCGAGGTCGTGCGTATGAAGCGCGAAGCCGAGCGCCGCGTGTGCATCGGCGAGCGTGTTATCGAGTTCGACGGCTTTGGTCGCGGCCTCTTTGGCCGCCGCGTAACATTCGGCGGGAGGCATCACGCCGAAGATGCCGATCCAGATGTAGTAATCGGCGATGCCCGTGTAGGGCGCAGCGTAGTTAGGATCGAGCGCGATGGCGCGATAGTAACTGGTGATGGCTTTGGCGAAGCCCTCTTCGGTGAACGTGTTCCAGTGGTAACGACCGCGCAGGTAGGCTTCAAAAGCTTCGGCGTTATCGGTTCCGCGCTTCGCCAGCATGATGCGCTCGTCTCCGGTCAGTTGGGGCACGAGCGCGCCTGCAACCTGCTCCGAGATGGCATCTTCGAGACTGAGCACGTCCGTATATTTTTCGTCGAACTGTCCCGCCCACATGGTCGCGCCGCCGCGCACATCGAGGAGTTGGACGGTGATGCGAATGCGCGCGCCCGCGTGCTGCATGCGCCCGTCAACGACGAAGCTGACGCCGAGTTCGTGACCGGCGGCGAAGGGGTCTGCGTCGTGCTCGCCGTAGCGGAGGACGGAACTGGTCGGGCGCACTGTGAAGCGGCGAACGTTTGAGAGGCGCGTAATCAGGGCGTCGGCCAGACCGATGCCGAGATATTGGTCGCCCGTGTCTTCGCTGCGTTGCGCCGTCATCAGCTTGAACGGCAACACCGCGATTGATTTCTCGCCCGTCAGTGGTTCGCCCAATGCCGAGCGCGCGCTTCTCCCGCTCGCCGGAGGGAAATAGAAGGGCGCGGAGATGGCGCGGCCTTCGAGATGGCGCGTGATGTCTTCGCGCAGGCTGTCAACCGATGCGTAGCGCCTGCCCGGTTCTTTCCGCAGCGCCTTCATGATGATGTTGTCGAGGTCGCCCGCGAGTTCACGCCGCAGAGATTCAGGGGTTGCGCCGCGCGTCTTGCAGACGATCTCAAGCGTCGTCGTCTCATGTCCCAGACTCTCAATCGGCAGGATGTTTTCCGTCTGCATGACGGCGCGGCTCGGATGCTCCGGCTCTTCTTCGCAGATGACGCGTGCCAGTTCGTGCGGAGAACGATTGGCGAAGTGGTAGGGGCGATGCCCGGTCAGCAATTCGTAGAGCAGCACGCCCAGCGAGTAGATATCGCTCGCAGGCGTCGCCAGTTCGCCGCGCACCTGTTCGGGGCTGGCGTATTCGGGCGTCATCAGCCGCATCGCGGTCGCCGTCGGCGTGATGGTGTCGGGCGTCAACTCCGGGTTGAGCAGCTTGGCGATACCGAAGTCCAAAAGTTTCGGCGTGCCGTCCGAGCAGATGAGAATGTTCGAGGGCTTGATGTCTCGATGAACGACGAGGTTTTGATGCGCGTAAGCGGCAGCGTTGCAAATCTGGCAGAAGAGACGGAGACGTTCGGGGACAGTTAGTTTCTGGCCGTTGCAATAACGGTAGAGCGGCTGTCCTTCGATGTATTCCATGACGAAATAGGGCAGCCCGTCTTCGGTCGTCCCTCCGTCCAAAAGCCGCGCGATGTTCGAGTGGTCGAGCGAGGCGAGAATTTGTCGCTCGTTGCGGAAACGACGGAGGATAAAATCGGTGTCCATCCCGCGCTTGACCAGCTTGATGGCGACGCGCTTTTGAAACTCGCTGTCGGCGCGCACGGCCAGATAGACCGTGCCCATGCCGCCCCGACCGATTTCGCGCACTATCTTGTATGCGCCGATACGACGCCCGGTGATGGTCGGGTCGTCAGCCTCGCCGGTCAATAGTTCGGTCGTGTTGAGTGGAAAGCCGGGAGAAGATAGACCGCTAAAGGCAAAGACAGGCTCTTCGATGAAGTCTCCGGCCTGCTCATACTGCGCGATGAGAGCTTCGACCTGCACACGCAGTTCCGTATCGTCCCGGCATTCTTCTTCGATGAATCTGCGGCGTTCATCAGGGGGAAGGTCAAGGGCGGATTGGAATATATCTTCGACTTGCTTCCAGCGTTCGGGGGTCATATAAAAACAGTAACAAGTGACGAGTGACGAGCAAACCCGGGGCGGTTTTCAGTAGTCGGTAATATGTGATGAGAGCGAAGCTGTCTTTAACTTGTCACTCGTCACTTGTCGCTCGTCACTGCTTTTGAACTTGGCCGTAGCGCCATGCCTTCGCCATGCGCCACTGGCGCTTGACCGTCGGGGCGCTGACGCCCAACACCTCTGCCGTCTCTTCGACCGACAGCCCGCCGAAGAACCTCAGTTCGACAATGCGGCTTTTCTGTTCGTCAATGGTGGCCAGCAGCGTCAACGCATCATCGAGCGCAATCAGGTCAGTGGCGCGCTCATCCGAGACCTCGATGTTTTCATCGAGCGAGAGCTTGACGGCATCGCTCCCGCGTTTTTCGGCGTGGTGGCCGCGCGCGTGGTCAACGAGGATACGACGCATCATCTGCGCCGCGACGCCGAAAAAGTGTGCGCGGTTCTGCCACCTGACCTGTGTCTGATTGACGAGCCGCATGTATGCTTCGTGAACCAGCGCGGTCGGTTGCAGCGTGTGGCTGGCGCGCTCGCGCCGTAGATAGTTGGCTGCCAGACTGCGCAGTTCGTCGTAGATGAGCGGCAGCAGTTCATCCAAAACAGCGCGATTCCCATCCGTCAAACGGATGAGCAACTGCGTTACGTCTTTCGGGGTGGTAATAGTCACAGGGGAATTTCTGGCGATTAGAAGCTCACAACTACTAAATGAACGCGTTCAGTATAAACAACTAACACAGGCTTAATCAATCGGGCTTCCCCGAACTCGCCGGAGATTGGTCAAAGCATCGCTTCGCAAATGCTCGACAGCCTTTGATGCCCCCGGAGGAAACAGCGTTGACAGCCTCTCTCGTGAGACGGCGGCGCAAAACCGGATTGCCGAAAAGGCATCGGTTATAATATAAGGTCTGTGATAATCCCGACCGGGAAGTTTGGAGGAACAACCGCGATGACGACTGACGTGTGGCCCAGCCTACCCCTTGAAGAATGGAGCGACACCCGCGCGACGCTCCACATGTGGACACAGGTCGTCGGCAAAATTCGGCTCGCCCAGACACCGCTCGTCAATCACTGGTGGAACGTTCCACTCTATGTGACGGCTCGCGGACTGACCACTTCGGCGATGCCCTATGCTGACCGAACTTTTGAAATCGAGTTCGACTTTATCGAGCATAAACTTCTCATCGAGTGCAGCGACGGGGCGGCCAAGACCATTGCGCTTGTGCCGCGCACGGTCGCAGACTTTTACAGTGAGGTTATGCGGGCGCTCAGCGAGGTCGGAATCGAAGTTAAAATCTGGACGACGCCAGTGGAAATCGAAAACCCGATCCCCTTTGAGAAGGATCGAGAGCATGATGCTTACGATGCCGAATACGCGCAACGATTCTGGCGAATTTTGGTGCAGGCCGACACCGTGTTCGAGGAGTTTCGTTCGCGCTTCATCGGTAAATGCAGCCCCGTCCATTTCTTCTGGGGAAGCTTTGATTTAGCTGTCACGCGCTTTTCGGGAAGGCGCGCGCCCGCGCGGGAAGGAGCCGACTCCATCACGCGCGAAGCTTATTCGCATGAAGTCATCAGCCACGGCTTCTGGCCCGGCGGGGGCGGCGTCGCGGGCGCTGCCTTCTACTCTTACACCGCTCCTGAGCCGGAGGGGTTGGCGCAACAGCCAATCCGCCCCGCAAAGGCTTTCTACAGTTCCGAGATGAAAGAGTTCATCCTGCTCTACGACGATGTACGACAGTCAGCCGCTCCGGCAGAGGCACTCACGGAGTTCCTGCAATCCACATACGAAGCGGGCGCGAATCTCTCTCAGTGGGATCGCAGTTCGCTGGAGCGTCATTAAACGGCAGATGGTTTATGACATTCCACGTCTCATCAACTACGACTTTTTGAAGGAGGCAAAATGAATAGGGACGAGAGAGAAGACAACACGATTTACAAGGTGGTGGTGAATCACGAAGAACAATACTCGATCTGGCCTGCTGACCGGGAGAACGCGCTCGGCTGGACGGACGCGGGCAAAAGCGGCTCCAAAGAGGAATGCCTGAATTACATCAAGGAAGTCTGGACGGACATGAGGCCGCTGAGTCTGAGGAAGAAAATGGAGCAGTCCGCGCAGGCCGGACAGGGAGAGGCAACGCCGCCCGACACGGAGTAATCTACCGCGCTCCGTGCAGGTCTTACGCCGCCCAACAGTACCCCGCCGGGGCAGTTTGGCGGAATTATCTGGATAACCTTCGACGCCCGAAAATGAACCCCCCGCCTAGGGACGGCCATGAATCATGCGGCGCAGGCGGTCTGGAAAGAGCACGTCAATTTTCAGCGGTTCAATGATCGCCGTCACTTCGCCGAGACCAAAGGCCGGATGCATCAACGTCTGACCCGCGCGATAGACGCGCTTCGGGTCGTAAGGAGCGCCGACCTGCGTCGCGCGCGAAGATGTTTTGACGCCGCTTTTGAACGTGCTGCGCGTTCCGCAGATCGGGCAACTGACACGCGAAATCTGGCCGCGCTTGGTGATGGACGCCACGACGTGACCCCGCTCGACCTCGCATACCGCACAGAGCTTTTCCACCCTCTGACCGACCGCAAACGGACTCTTCTCCGCACTAGTCTCCACGCTGGTTTCCACTTTACTCTCCGCGCTCTTTTCCATAATCCGAAATTCCTTTCCAACCTGCTTCCCGTTTCGCTGGCGAGCAGAAGCGCCTTGCTCGTCGTCAATTGGGCGACGACTGTTGATGATTAAGACACGCGCCGCAAAACTTGGAAGAGGCGCGTGCCTTTCGAGAATCACGAGCGAGCGCAGTTACCTGCCGCGTCGTGGGCGGAAAGAGCGTCGTCCGACACTGCTGTTGTGTCTGACCGAAGCGGACGGCTTTGCGGCGCTGAGAGTCTTCTCCTGCACGCCGCCAAAGCCGGGCAGCAGGACACGCTCGACCGCTTGTCCGGTCAGCCTCTCGATAGCGCGCATGGATAACTCTTCGACCGGAGTGACCAGCGTGATGGCGCGGCCTCGATTTCCGGCTCTCCCTGTGCGTCCGATGCGATGTACATAATCTTCCGGCGCATGCGGTACGTCGTAATTGATGACATGCGAGATGGAATCAACGTCAATGCCGCGCGCCGCGATGTCGGTTGCGACGAGCACGCGCGTTTGTCCATCCTTGAAACCGCGCAGAGCCGCCTCACGCTGCGGTTGTGTGCGGTCGGCGTGAATGCGATTAACTTTGTGCGAGCGCGCTTCGAGAACGTGCGAGAGGCGTTCTGCGCCGCGCCGTGTGCGCGTAAAAACCAGCACACGCTCGAAGCGTTCGCGCTCTAACAGGTCGAGCAGAAGCGCCATCTTCGATTCAATCGCGACCGGGTAGACCATCTGTTCGACCGTACCGGCGGCGCGACCGCGCTGGCTGACTTCGACCAGCTTCGGAGAGCGCATGTTCGACCGCGCAATTTTTTCAATCGCAGACGACATCGTTGCGGAGAACAGTAGCGTCTGTCGCTCGGTCGGCAACGCGGCGAGCAGGCGACGGATGGCAGGCCAGAAACCCATGTCGAGCATCCGGTCGGCTTCGTCGAGCACCAGCGTCTCGATGTAGGAAAAGTCAATCGCGCCGCGCTCCATGTGGTCGAGCAATCGTCCCGGCGTCGCGATGACAAAGGTCGGGCTACGCCGCAACGCTTCGGTCTGGCGAGCCATGCCTGCGCCGCCAATCAGAGTCACGCAACGCGCATTCTTCTTCGGAACGAGCGAGCGATAGCTGGCTTCAATCTGTGTCGCCAGTTCGCGCGTCGGCGCAAGTATCAGCACGCGGACACCCGGACGCGGGTTCTCCGACATGCGTTGAATAATGGGAAGCAGGAACGCGGCCGTCTTGCCCGTTCCGGTTTCGGCGCAGCCAATCAAGTCTGAGCCGTTGAGAACAACAGGGATCGCCTGTTTTTGAATTGGTGTTGGTTCTGTATATCCGAGAGACTCGCACACACGCGACAGCGCAGAATTGAGTCCCAGTTGAGAAAAGTTCATGAACATCCTTTGGTGTTGCTCAAACCATAAAAAGCGAGCGCACCGCTGCTATCTGAAAATATTTAAGCGCCTCCGGCGGGATTCGTCATCGTCGGAGGCGCTTTGCTTAAAAGGGTCGCCGGTCTCGTTGACGACGACTTACCAGCGAGGCTCGCGGTTGCCACCGCCGCCGCCGCCATAACCACCGCCGCCACCACGATTGCCACCGCCGCCGCCATAGCCGCCACCGCCGCCGCCCCGATTGCCACCGAAGCCGACGCGACCGCCACCGCCACCGCGATATCCGCC
>CAXTRQ010000246.1:0-7896 GCA_964246705.1 uncultured Pyrinomonadaceae bacterium | reverse complement strand
TAATTCTTTCCTGCTCGCCGTTAAGGCAAGCTGCTTATGTCCCTCGACGGCTTTCCCCTAAAAGTCCCGACCGCCTACAGCATGATGTGTTTCGCTGATGTTTGAAGCTCAACTAATGGGCGCGTTTTAGACTTTTCGGGCAAAGCCTCCCTCGACTATATTGTCGCAACCGCGAACAATGAGGTAAACCGCGCCGGCAAAAGCAACCCATTTGTCGCTGAAAACCGTCTCTGTTGAAGTAAGTTGAGTGACCAATTGGTAACTCGTAACTGTGAGCGCGCCAATAGCGAACCCCAATTCGATATAGCCATATAGCATGCGCCCATATGTACGCAATTGATAAAGAACCACTCCAATACCAAACGCAGTGACCGTCATCACTAAAACGCTTAGCCAACGGGGGAGTATCCGTGCAACAACCCCCAAGAGAGAGAATGGAACAACAAAGATTATGACGAGGCCCAAACCAATAGATAAGGCTAAAAGGATTCCCAAAATTGAACCCGCCATTCCCATAACTGCCCATCTAGTCATAAGACTATGTGGTGGGCGGTTTTGATCTTTAGCCAAGTTTTTCATTGTGTTCTCACCATACATACGTAAAAGACACCTAACGCAAAGTAGACGTACTATTAGCCGCCTTCTATGACGCCCATCGGCGTATTCCTTTTTATCCCGGACTACCATCCGCCACGCATAACGCCCATTCGGGCATCTATATCTCCTAAGCCTTAAACTTCTCCAATCTCTTCTACAATGGTACAGAATTAGGCCATCAAGATGCTGGCGGATTACATGACCTTTAACGCATGACTTGAGGCTCACAGAGAGAGAGAGTTCGTAAGCTTTGAGACGGCAATTTATTCCGGCATCGCGCGGGTGTCAATGGTCACTTGAAACGTTTCGAGTGGCCTTCTGCCGACTCTTCGCTTCCCTGCCCTCCTGATTTGACCCATAATGTTTGGAGGCGTGGGCGCTGCTACTCATTTTTCAGGACTACCGATCACTTGCAACCGACTGCCGTCGCCATGCTCGCCATTTCCCTCAGTGTTGATTCCCATTGCCAGCACCCGCTCGACCGCCGCCTCGCACTCCTCGGTCGGAATCTCGGACTTGCGGCTTCTCTTGGTGATTAAGGGGCGGAGGTCAATGCCCTGCTCAAGGATGCGCTGAATGAACTGGTGATTGCCGGGTGTGGTCTGTGGGCCGTAGTTGCCGTAGTAGAACCAGAGTCGCTCAAGCCGCTGGCGTTGCTCGTCTGTGAGCGTGATGGGCGTGGGCTTCCTTCTTTTCGCCATAACTGATTCTACCATCGTCTCACCTCCCTGCTCATGCCGACTAGAAACGTTTCTAGTCGAGTAACCAATTCAAAATCTATTCCCTTTAACTCTATTCCCTTCGAATATATTACGTGATAAAAGAGCTAACTTATGAATGCGGTAACAAAATTTAATTTAACTTTAGCCAAATGATGGCAGAATTATCTTTACTAAGCAGTTAATCAAGTATATAAAGCGGTCATGGCGATTACTCCCTTTTCCGTTTCACCGAACCCGGCGAATCTGTTCATCACCCCGACGTTGAGAGCGGCTATCCATAAAGTTCGCTACACAATTGACAACCGTCAGGGTTTAACCTGTGTCTTAGGCGACGTAGGGATGGGCAAATCGAGTCTAATGCGATTGCTTCATCTTGAATATGATGGCCGCGAAGAAGATGCTGCTATCGCCTTGCTCACCGATCCTGACTTTCACACCCCGAATGCCTTCGTCCGAAGCATCTGCCAAGCTTTCGATGTGCCGATGAAAAGATCGTTCCAAGCACAGAAAACGGCCTTCAAAGATTTCATTGAGGCTCAGGCGGGTGAAGGTAGAAATGTTATTCTCCTGCTCGACGAGGCGCAGGGTATGACCAGTGACACGATGGAAGTCCTCCGGGGGTTTCTCAATTACGAAAGCAATACAGCCAAGCTTTTACAGGTTGTCATGGCCGGTCTGCTCGACCTCCGCAGCAGCCTGAAGCAACCCCGAAACAAAGCACTGCGAAGTCGCATAGTCATGTATTCCCTTCTCAGCCCACTGACTCTCGGCGAGACGAAGGCCATGTTGGAACACCGATGCAAGTTGGCGGAGATGCCACTTCCCTTCTCCGACAACGTGATTGAACTGATTTACGCGGAGATGAGTGGTGTTCCGCGTGACATTCTCAGAACGTGCGGTTACGCATTTGAGACGACCAAGCTTGCAGGCGAGACGCTCGTACCGCGTGAAATAGCTGAAGCAGCGATTTATCATGAGCGGAGCATCATGGAGCAAGAAGATGGCGAACAAGAGTAGCAATTTACTTTATCTTGACCCGATGCAGATCGCGCTTGAGAAAAAGCGGGAAAAAGAGGCCGCAGACAGCACTTCTACTGTACCGAAAAGTAATACAGTACCGTTAAACACTACAGTACCGGAAGAAACTACAGTACCGGAAGAACCATCAGTACTATACCGGGACAGTACAGTACTAGGAGAAACTACAGTACCTCATTCAAGTATAGTACCGATAAGCGGTATAGTTACTGAGCAGTATACTGCCATTCCAAATGGAATCTTTGATAGGGTAATGCCGACGCTTAAACCTAATGAGCAAGTCGTATTAACACGCCTCTACAGGCTTAGTCGAGGCTTCCACAGTGAGACGTGCCGGATAGGGTACGGGCGACTTGCAAAGATATGTAATATAAGCAGAAGCACCGTGCAAATCGCCACCGAAAGGCTTATTGCAATTGGCTACATAGAAGTGGTGGGGGTCCAACAGGGTGGGCGTAACAAACAAGACCGGGGCACTACTTATAAAATGAACCTTCCCGCAGCAACTATACCGAGGCGAGGTACTGTGTCGTCAAAAACTACAGTACCTCAATCCGGTACAGTACCGTCAGTCGGTAGCAATAAAGAAAGCTTTAAAAAGAAAGATTATAAAGGGGAATCAGCTTCGCTTGATTTTAAAAACTGCCCGGACTGCAACGGCACGGGCTTTTATTATCCGAACGGGCACGAAGGCGGCGTAGCGAAATGCAAGCACGAGAAATTGAAACAATGAACGAGCGGCAGCGCAACCACATCAATTATTTCCTAGAGCGGCTCGCGCACTGGGGAAGCATCAAGAACGGAAACTGGACGGCGCGGATGCTGGCCGCCAGAGACGCCGACGACCACTACCCGTTGCGCACCGAGGAGGAGGCCGAAGCTGTGATACGGTATCTAAGTGACCCGAAGGCTGCGGCTTTCGGCGATTGACCTTTATAAGTAAAGGTTTCACGCCCGCGCCGCATGTTTCCGGTAATGCTGTTATCCCTCATCTGGATGCCCTGAGTTATGAATTATTTATAATGAACTGCTTACCCCAGACAAAGAAAGACAGGAATGTGGCGACCGTAGATCAAACTCTTCAAAAAATGAGTGCTAATACCCTATCGTCGCCGGGGCGCGGGCATCATAGCAGTTTTTTGTTCCGGGCGGAACGCTAAAAAGTACACCCTAAGTACTTAGGCGACTTTGACGCAAATGTGACAACGTTACTCATTTCGAGTGGCCTCAGACGGTGAATGTGCTTGGTGGCTGACGCGGGGACGGCTTGGAGTCATCAATCCGAGCCGTCCCGCCGCGTCTGCGATGAATTCTTAGACCGCAGCCGCTTTCCCGTCCACCGCGCTGCGAACCTTGCTAAGCACGTCCGCGCACTTTGGGCTCGGCTCGCCGTGGTAATTGACGTAGGTTAGCTCAACCATCGCGGCTTCGAGTGCATCATGGGAAGTGCTCATGTCAGCAATCAGGGCTTTAGCGGCAATAGCTTTGGCAGTGCCCCCCCCCTCAATTTGTGTGCCGGTTTTGCGCTGCCGGGAAGAAGTGCCGCCGTTGCCACTCGCCGGTGCGCGGGTGGAAGCCTCGTCGCCGTTTGCTGCGGCCTGCTTTCTGCGCGCACGTCCTCGTTCCAGAGCGGCCTTCACTTCATGATTAGAACTCGCTTTCGAGTAGAGCGTCTGCTCATGCATGCCGAGCGCCTCGGCGGCCTGCACGATGGTCTTGCCCTCCGCTGTCAAGTCCTCCAACTCCTGTAAATCCATCTCCACGGCTTCCGGCATTAGTATCTCCTCTCACGCCGCGTCAAGCGGCTGGTTGTGCCAGCACGTAGCTGACCGGTTTCTTGATGACGCGCGCCACTTCCTCCGGCGTCGCGTAGGTTGACCGCATCGAGCGCGCCGCTGTCGAGACCTCCGTTGCGAAGCATTTCAAGTCTTGTGTGACTAAAAGCTGCGTCAGCGTGATTACTCCTTCGACCGCGACGCGCGCGTTGACGTGCAGCGATTGCTCGCCGCGCGCCACAAGTTCCGCGCATGACAGGTCGCTCTCGTCTAGTTCTTCCTCTCGCGGCACGAGCAGGTCGCGGTACTGAAGCGCCGGGCTGGGCAGCGCCGTGCACGTCTTCCTGTCCGGGAACGCTCCCTTCATCTCCTCGTAGCTGTGGGCGTTGCCCAGCAGCACGCGCCCCACGTCCCTGCCGTTCGAGCAGTCGAGCCACCAGCACTGGAGTTGCGACCCCTCGTTCGATTGCAAGACCTCGTGCATCTGTGAGCGCGCCCGCGCGTTGTCCACGCACCCGACGATGACGGTCTGGTCACAGCCGAGGATGAGGCTCTCGTCGAACTCGGCGACGACGTGCGAGCAGTTGAGTCCCCACGCCTGCCCGTAGCGGCGAGCAAGCGCCTCGGCTTTCGGCACGCCGACCTCGGCGTCGCAGAAGAGTTGCCGCCCGATGTTCTTCTCCTCGACGATGTCCGGGTCGCAGAGCGTGAGATGGACGCCCTTATTCGACTCGTAGATGACGCGCATGAGGCGTCCGACGTGCTGGGCGACGTAGGCTCCGATGCCGCCGCAGCCGGCGAGGATGATCTGCGCTCTCGTCCACTGGCGCGTGCGGACGGTGGCAGCATGAAGGTAGGTCGTGTCAACGGTCGTGATGACTTCGACGGTGGGCTTGTTGCTTTGCGGTCGAAGGAACTGCTGATGGCCTTTTTTCCTGCTCATCCCGGCATCACTCCCGTCTCGAAAAAGTTCCTGATGGCCGCGTCGAGCGTCGCGCCGATCTGCGCCACCTGCCGCACGAGGTCTGCGACCGGATACGCAACGCCTTCCGCCGCGCACGTGCGCAGGACACGACGCACGTCCTCCGGCTCGCGCTTGGACTTGCCCGAAGTCGCGTGATTGTTGAAGGTCGTTTGGTAGGCGAAGAGCGCCCACGCTTCCGCAATCGCACGGCCTGTGGCGTGCGGAGGCTTCTGCGCGCCCCAGCAAACGGAGGCGTCGGCCATCACGTTCGGCAGCGGCGCGCGGTATATCTCCTGATACGGCTCAAGGCGCTCGGTCTTGACCGCCCACACGAAATACGTTGACCCGACGCCGAACATGACCATGCCGGGCAACGGCGCGCTGAAGCGTGAAATTGTCTGCTCCGGCGTGCCGTCATGCTCGGTCATCTCAAGGTTGTGACATGATGGCGGCAGGAACAGGCAAGCCCACTCGACGCCGCGCACCACGCCCCAGCGCGCCACGCCTGAGACGCAGGGCAGAAACCAGCCGGAATCGACGGGGATGCCGGTGAAGGCTTCGCGCACCGCCGCCGCCGAGACGAGTTTCTCAAGGTTCGTGCCGCCTTCGCTGCGCCCGCGAAAGAGGAACTGCCCGTCGCACATCTCAAGCGCGGGGTTGGTGTGCCCGTTCTGGACGGGTGTGAGTAGTGATTGATTAAGTTCGCTCATCATTGCCTCTCCATCTGCTGGTATAACGCGCCCATCCCCGGCACGTGATACATCTGACCCTCCTGGCCTATAAACCCCGCATAAGGCGACTGCGCCTCGACCGCCGACGCTTTGTTCCAGTGCTCGACGACGCGCGCGATGCGCTCGCGCGGCGCTTCCATGAGCCACTCATCGCACGCCGTCACGGACGCCAGAATCTCGCCCGCTCTCCGGCGATGGAGCAGGAGTTTGGCGACGTTCTCACCCGTCCACTCGTACCCGAAGCCCGCCCCGGGCGGCAGGTCGAGGAAGATGCTCTGCGTGCTGTAGTTCGTGACGTGGAAGGCCATGGGCAGCCACCGAAGCGGCGAGTCGTCCACCGCGCAGGCGTAAGAGAAGAGTTGCCAGCCGACGGCGCATAGCGGGGGAGCGGGAGGCGGGCAGTCGAGGCCGAACATGAGGGAGAGGGCTTGCCAGCCGCGCCCGCCCGCGCCTGTGCGGTGGGAGAGCACCTGCGCCACCTTGTAGACGGTCTCGATGCGCTGGAAGTCGAACTGCCCTTCGAGCCAGGTATGTTCCTGCATGTTTTTGACTGTGATGCAGGGCAGGCGGAGGTCGCGGCGAATCATGGCGGCCACGTCGCCGCCGAGCGAAAAGAGATGACGGTCAACTAAAATGTAGAACTCCTGCTCGCGCGGCAAGCTGTAGAGCGGAGACTGTGAGGCGGCGGACTGGCGTGCGAAAAGCCGGCGGTAGAGGTCGCACACGGAGATGGCGATGCGTAAGCGCTCTTTGTACTCGGCGGGCGGGTAGGCCACTTTGAGTTCGAGGTACTCGGCAGCGCCGAGGGGCGTGCGAGCGCGCAGGCGTCCGGCGAGATAGGAGTGCGCGCGGTCGAGGTTGAGCCACTCGCGCTGCGCGAGCAGGACGGGCGCGATCTCCGGCGGTTGCTGCGCGACGGGCGCGGGCGTGGCCTGCATGACATCAGTCTCCATGCGGCATCTCCTGAATGCGCTCGCCGTCGAGCAGATCGCCGCCTGAGTCCGGCCTCCGCCCTCCGACCTGTTTGAAGAAGAAAGCGATGCCTTTCTCACGGCACTGGTCGCGCAACGCACGCGCGTGATCGAGGTCGAGAGGACGAAAACCCGGCCCGGACTCTCCGCCGGCGATGATCCATGCCGGCCTATAACCTTTCAGGTCTAGGTGGCCGAGCAACGGCTCGCAGGAGAAGAAGTGGACTCGCGCCGGGGTGCTCAAGAGCGCCGTCGCACGCTCGTCAAGATATTGCCGACTCTCGACGGTCGTGCCGTACCAGACGTTGGCCGGCGGCGCAAGGAGCCAGCGTTCCGGCACCATCTTGCGGATGTTGTGAGGGCGTTTGGTGAGCAACTGCCAGTCGAGTTCGGGCGTTGCTTCGATCAGCGCCCACAGCTTTGACCGCTCTGCGTCGAGACCTTGATAGTCCTCGAACACGTCGGCCATCGAGGAACAGAACACACGCCGCCTGACACCTTCAGTGGCGGCCTTCTTTGCCCACGCCACCGGCTCACGCCAATGCTTCTCGCCGAAAAACCTACGGGGAGCAGACGCGCCCCAAACGGCATGACCGGTACGCGCGGCGAACGTGGCCGCGTAACAGTGCGTGCACGCCGGGCTGATTTTCACGCAGCCCCACCAGCCGTTGAAGGTATGATCCGTCCACTTGATCGCGGTTATTTCACCCATCATTTCCTCAGAATCCGACCGGCACGCTCTTGCTGGCCGCCGGGTTGGCACGTCCCAGCATTCCGAGCGCGCGTGCGACCGCTTCGCCCTCGCGCTGCCCTTCGGCGATGCACCGCTCGACCGCACCGGTTTTGACCGCACGATTTAAGAATCCGGCGTCGCCCGCAAGCTCGGCGCGCTGCGCGGCGACAGCCAGCGCGATGGTCGGGTTGACGTACTCCGGTGCGGCGAGGAGTCGCGCGATGATCTCGGATTGCCAGTCGTACATCGCTACCCCTTCGTGGTCGCCGTCGAGCGCGAGGTGATGATGGCCGGTGCGCGCTCGGTGACCTGCGCCGCTTGCTGCTGACTGACGACTTCAAAGTCCATCGTCGCGGCGTCGGGGA
>CAXTRQ010000245.1:0-8010 GCA_964246705.1 uncultured Pyrinomonadaceae bacterium | reverse complement strand
GGGTCCGACGCCGGTCAACGCTCCGTGTCCACCGCCCCTTCAACTTCTGCTTACCGTCTTTGCGTGAAAGCGTGGCACCCGCAAAGACGCTAAGCAGACAGAATCAAGGTTCAAAGTTCAAAGTTTGAAGAACTTTCGATGCGCCTGAGACTTTGAACTTTGAACCTTGAACGCCGGTTAAATTACTGCCAGCGAGCGACGGACGCCGCCTCTTCTGAAATAGCTGGCGGCGCGTTCTACGTCTGCCTTAATCCGGCGCTTCAGTTCGTCCACGGAATTGAACTTCTGTTCAGCACGCAGGCGGCGGAGAAAACGGACGCGCACCACGTCGCCGTAGAGATCGCCGCTCCAATCCATAACGTAAGTTTCGATGGAAGGTTCGGCCTCATTTTCAAAGGTCGGGCGCGTGCCGACGTTGGTCACGCTGCGCCGCCAGTTGCCTTCAATCAGAGTGGCCGTGACGTAAACTCCCCGACGTGGTATGACGCGGTTTTGCGGTTGCAGGTTGGCTGTCGGAAAGCCTATCGTGCGCCCGCGCTCGTACCCGCGCACGACCCGTCCCTCTACTCCGTAGGGGCGTCCCAGCATGCGCCGCGCGAGATTGACGCGCCCCTCCGACAAGAGTTCACGAATCCTGCTCGAACTGATGCGCTGTCCGCGCAGACGCACCTCCGGCACTTCGTCGGCATCAAAGCCGAGCCGCTCGCTCGCTTCTCTTAATAATTGAATATTGCCTTCGCGGTGGCGACCGAAAGCGAAGCCGCACCCCAGATAAACTTCCCTCGCCTGAAGGCGTTCGCGCACGACATCGCGCAAAAACTGTTCGGCGCTGATTTGCGCGAACTGCTTCGTGAAGCGGACGACGATTGATTGCTCGATGCCCATCACGCCGAAGCCTTCGATCTTTTGGTCGAAGGTTTGCAGAAGCGGCGGCGCGGAGGCCGGGTGCAGAACCGCGCGCGGGTGCGGATCGAAAGTAATCACGGTCGGGACAGCGCCGGAGCAGCGCGCGCGCTCGACCACCGTCTGCATAATCAGTTGGTGACCGAGGTGCAGCCCGTCGAAGACGCCCAGCGTCAGCACCGTGGGCCGCGCAATCTCCGCGTTATCTGTTCCATGAAAAAGACGCATACGAATCAAAGGATGAAGGCGGAAGGCGGAAGGATGAAAGTTTCTGGACGACGTTGGGCGACGTTGAATAGTCTTCTTTTCATCCTTCCGCCTTCATCCTTGAATTTCCAGTCCGTCGTAGGCGAACTCGACGCCGTCGGGCAGTAGATGTGAATCGCGCGCGTGTTTGATGTCGTGCGCGATGTGTGTGAAGTATGCGCGGCGCGGGCGCAGTTCTGCGACGTAGGCCAGCGAGCTTTCGAGCGAGAGGTGCGTCGGGTGTGCGCGCAGGCGCAGGCAATCGAGCACGAGGACATCCAGATCGCGCAGGCCGTCTAAAGTCTCCGGCGGAATCTCGCTGAGGTCTGTGACGTAGGCGAAGTCGTTGCAGCGATAGGCGACGACGGGCAGCCTGCCGTGAATAACTTCGAGCGGCAAGATGTGCAGGTCGCGTCCCAGACAGAACGGCGCGTTGTGGACAACCGTGTGCGCGACGACCTGCGGAAGTCCGCCGCCGAAGTGCGAAGGCTCGAAGATGTATTGGAAGATGCGGCGGATGTCTCGCCACGCGCGTTCGTTGGCGTAGAGGCCGAGCGCGCCATGACGAAAGTTGAGCGGGCGGATGTCGTCCAGCCCGAAGATGTGATCGGCGTGGCAGTGTGTAACTAGCACGGCATCGAGCCGCTTGATGCCCTGTCGTAGAGCCTGCTGGCGAAAGTCCGAAGAAGTGTCTATCAGCACCGACTGCCCATCGTGCTCAACGAGGACGGAGACGCGCAGGCGTTTGTCGCGCGGGTCATCCGAACGGCACGTCTCACATTCGCAGCCGATGGACGGGACGCCGGTCGAAGTGCCCGTGCCGAGTAGAGTGAATTTCATAAGCAGTTTCAGTTTTCGATTTTCAGTTTTCAGTCAGATTAAAGTTAAATGGACGCAGCTTAGATCGCCGAGGCAACACGCTGCTGAAAACTGAAAATCGAAAACTGAAAACCGTGGTCTTATCTGCCGCCGGTAATGTCGCTACCGGAGAAGCCGCGCGACCCACGGGCTGCGCCGCCACCGCCCGCGCCGGAGAGCGAGACGTATTGCATGCGCAGTTGCGAGAGAATAAGTTCAAAGACGTGTCTCTCTTCGGCGTTGAGGTTACCGCGCGTCTTCTTTTCCAAAGTGCCGAGCATGTCTATGCACTGCTTTGCCAGCGGCAGATTGACTTGCGAAGGCGCACCGGCCATCGGGTGCGCGCTCATGCCGAGCGCATCCGCCGCAAACGACGCGACGAACTCGACGACCATCAAAAACTCCTGCGGGTCGTCGCCTTCCCCGCCGGACGCTTCCGCGCCGACGTTGCGTTCTTCAGCCGCCGCTCCCGTCTCGCTTGCGCCGAACACTGGCGGAGCGCCGACGCCGCTGGTTGCCTCACCACTGCCCGACCCGGTTTCAACTTGCGGAGCGGCGGAAACATCTAACGCTGGATTGTCGTCTGTTGTTGACGGAGCCGATGTCTCGGCGGTTTCCAACTCTTCGCGTACGCCCTCGCGCGGCGTCCCGTCAACGTTGAAAAGACGCCGGTCTGTGACTTTAAAAGTGGGTTTTTCTTCGCTCATTTCAACACTCGGATGCCTCCGCTTCGACGAGAGGCAAGCCCTATCGGATTTGGAATTTTATGATCGCTTTATAAAGGATGGTAGCATCTGACTCTACACTGTCGCAAGAAACGGGGACGAAAGTCTTATTAAGTTTTGCATTTGCACTGGCACTAAAAATCATAGTTGTGGCTCAGAGTGATGTGCATACGGACTTGAGCGAAAGCGCAAACAATCCTTCAATCCTCTTCCTTTGCGCCTTGGCGTCTCCAGCGCGAAACCTTATTTCACAGAAGAAGAACGCCCGGATTCGACTTGAGACTTGAGACTTTAAGCTTGAGACTTTAGACTATTTTCATGCCAGCTACTTTTGATGATCTTGTTGCTTTGATGGCGCGGCTTCGTTCGCCGGAGGGTTGTCCTTGGGATCGCGAGCAGACTTATGCGACGCTCGCGCCGATGCTGCTCGAAGAGGCTTACGAGGCTTTCGAGGCCGTCGAAGAGGCGCGCGAGGGACGCCCCACGGAGTTGCGCGACGAACTGGGCGACCTGCTTTTTCAAATCGTCTTTTACGCGCAGGTTGCGCGCGAGCGCGGCGAGTTTACGATTGACGATGTCACCGAAGCGATTCATACGAAGATGGTGCGCCGCCACCCGCACGTCTTCGGCGACGTGACCGTGCGTGACAACGAAGAACTGCTGCGCAATTGGGAAGCGATGAAGGCCGAAGAGAAACGCGCGGCGGGCAAAGACAAAGAAACGGCAAAGTCTTCATTGCTCGACGGCGTCTCGGCGAAAGCGCCCGCACTGATGGAAGCGCACCAACTGGCGACGAAAGCGGCGCGTGTCGGCTTCGACTGGCAGCGTCTTGAAGACATCTTCGACAAGCTGCACGAAGAGATTGATGAGTTGCGCGCCGCCATCAAAGAGCACGCGGACGCTCAAGCGCGCGCGGGTGCTGCAACCGCCGCGCCCGTCGCAGGCGCAACCGAAGCGGAAGAGACGCGCGTGCGCGAAGAAATCGGAGATGTGATCTTCGCCGTTGCCAATATCGCGCGCCACCTGCAAGTCGAACCCGAAGCCGCTCTGAAGTTGACCAACCGTAAATTCCGACGCCGCTTCCGCCACATCGAAGAGGGACTGCGCGGGCGTGGTCGCACGTTCGACGCCGCGACGCTCGACGAAATGGAAGCTCTCTGGCAGGAAGCAAAAGCTGGCGAACAGTAAAAGGTCAATGGTGAATAGATAAAAGCGGTTTCTATTTACCATTGACCATTTTCCATTTACTATTTACCTCAAAGGAGGCTCTCGCAGCATGGCAATGATTCAGTTCGTCAATAACTACGAAGACCTGTCAACGGATCGCGGGTTCCAGTTCAAATTCTATTGCGACAAATGCGGCAACGGTTTTATGTCGAGGTTTCAGCCGTCGGCTCTCGGCACGGCAGGCTCGCTCCTGCGCGCCGCCGGAGATTTGTTCGGCGGCTGGGCGAGTTCCGCCGGAAACTCCGCCTATGAAATTCAGCGTTCGGTTGGAGGCAAGGCGCACGACGAGGCTTTACAGAAAGCGATCACAGAGGGCAAGGAGCATTTTCACCAGTGCTCGCGTTGCGGCAAGTGGGTCTGCCCGGAAGTCTGTTGGAACGCGCAGGCCGGACAGTGCGAAGACTGCGCGCCGGACTATCAGGAGGAACTCGCCTCGGCGCACGCGCACGCCAAGGCCGACGCGACCCGCGAGCAACTCAACGAGAAGGCACGCGCGACCGACTACGTCTCGAAGATTGACATGAGCGTCGGAGCGTTTGCCAAAGCTCCGACGCCCGCCGAGCAACAATCAGCCGCCGCGCCCAAGTGCACATCTTGCGGCTCGGATGTCGGCAAAGCGAAGTTCTGCCCCGAATGCGGCCTGCCGACCGCGCCCCCGCGCCCGACCTGCAACGGCTGCGGCCATCAACCCGAAGGCACACCGAAGTTCTGCCCCGAATGCGGCGCGAAGATGTCGGTCGTCGGATAGCACACGAGCATCAACAATCAACGCCCGCAGGTCTCGACAGACCTGCGGGCGTTTTTTGTGTCAGCGACCACTGCTGCTCTTTATTGACCGGCGACGCAAAACACATCCCACGCCCAGCGTCCTACTTGCGCGCCGTGGACATCTTTGACTTTCGCCCGATAGCGGAACTTGTTTTCATATTCGTCAGTCCGCTTTGACTGCTTGTATTTAAGGTCGAAACTCTCGATGCCGCCGTCCGAGACCGACAGCAACTCGAACGGCCCCGTCGCGCCCTCGTGGTCTGCGTCCCGCCACAGCCTGAGAGACGAGAAAACCGCATCTCAACCATCAATCACACCCTCCTCGTTGCCGCCGTTAATCGGGTTATCATACTCAGCTAGGGCGAGGAAGTCATTAGGTGAATCTGAAGGCGTCTGCTCCGTGAAGTTGCCAAAGAGTTCTCTGCCCGACGTGATTGCGCCGTCGCCGTCACGGTCGAGGACTAGAAACGCATCGTCTGAACCAGCAGTCGTCCACGACAGATGCTCGGCTACGTCGTCTACGTTGAGGTCGAAATTGACACCATAGTGGGCATCAGTGAGGGCAAAGCCGTTGCCAGCCACGTCCACGAGAATTGGTGATAGACAGACAGTGATGCCCGTCTCAACGCCGTCTTCCAGAAGTTCTGCCTGACTATCGAGAGGGCAAACTCGTGTTCCACTACCGGCGCTACCGCCTCCACTAGCCGGGCACTGGTATTTGTTCCAGTGGCCATTCACCTGATTAACGAGAAGTTTGCAACCGTTCGTAAAAAACCCAAATTCTATCTCTGCCGGATACGTCCTCTCGTTCCAAGCGCTGACGTTGCCCGCCTCGTCGGCAAAATAGGGTGTGTTCATTTGCGGGTAGCAGCGCGTGTTGCTCTGGAATTCATTATAGCTGCATCTTCCATTCTCAGTAACGTTTATGTCACGAGAGTAGCCGCTACGCCAGCACGCAGTCCAGTATTTCGTCTGAGTCAATGGCGTGTGTTGTTCACAAGTGCTATGGTCCCCGTTACCATTATTAGTGAAAGTGTCCGGTTGCCGCACTTGAGCGGTATCGCCGCATATGGCGTAGGCTATCGCACAGATTGAAGTGATTGAGAGGAGCGTGAGTGTGAGGATGGTGAGGCTTCTTCTCATTGGTGTTCCCCTTTCCCTCGTTTTTCTTTCTCGGCCTTGTCGTGGTTACGTATTTGCCGCACGTGTTCGAGCGTATCAAGGTCGCCCTCCTCGGAGCCATCGCTGAATGTCGCGCCGGAAATTAAAATCGGATATCTACCATCGAAATTCGAGAGCGGAATATCTACCGTCTTAATATTCCCTGCGGCGAGCACAACGTTCGGGATGTCGGGGTCACTGAGACCGCTGACAGTCAAACCATGTTGACCTTCCGCTACTTCCCCGTTCGAGATGCTAAAGGAGGTCACATCGAGTTTGGATTTGTTACGGATTACAAATCTAACAACCGGATTAGCACCGCCTTCGTCAACGGTCACTGACTCAACTTTTAACTTCTTGACCTGAGAGACAACGACGGGCAAGTTAGCGCGTGAGGTGACGGCTACGTGGTTATTTTTCCCACCACCTTGTAGAGATGAAGTTTTGGAGAAGGGTCTAAATGCGAATGCGCCAACGGCGAGCACTGCGATGAACACAGCGCACAGAAAGATAGTGTGTCGAGGGCTTATCTTGTGAGATTTCATCTGACTTCTTAGCTGACAGATTTGAGGCTTTCTGCATCACAGAGTTTTTTGTTGTGTAGTGATTACGTGAGGTGGCGCGTAAGCAGCGACCTTTTTGGAGTTGGCGGAATCTGGGAGGATTACGTCAACAGCGTCGTATGACATTGCCACCTATATGCTGATAAAATTTCCGTGTCAATATAAATCCCGCCCACAAAAAAAATATGGCGAGTAGAAACAGCCTACCGTTCCTATTCGCCACATCGTTATCTAAAATAGTAGCGCCTAGCTTTCAACTCAACTCTGCCATCTCGCGTTCGAGTGCTTGCAGTGTGCGTTCGAGCATCGCGCGGTGTGCCGTGTTGGTGGCGCGTTCGAGTTGCGCGCGGGTGCGTGCGTGTGAAAGCCTGAGCGATTCGAGACGCTCTTGCCGCGCGCGGACTTCGGGCGACGGCTCGAAGCGCGCGGATTGTTCAGTGGGACGCACGTCGCTCTGTTCCAACTGCGCTTCGACGGCCTTGCTCTCCCATCCTCTCGCCATAAAAATTCGCTCCCCGCTGTGGTGTGCCTGCAAAAGCGAAAGGACTGCACGTTAAAGCAGTCCCTTCGCTTCTGTGGTTTTGCTCTGCCCTCCGAGCCGCCGTTTCGCTTAGTTGTTAAGCTGGATGCTGCGAAGGATGTTCGAGAACGCCGTGTTGAAAGTGCGATAGTCGTTCTGCGGTGCGACGGCGACCATGTAGAAGAGATTGCCGTCACGCAGTTGCGTCGTATAGACGGTGACGACTTCGGTCTGACCCGTCAGGTTCGACCTGCCTGAGAGCGTCATTGACAAAGCCGTGCGCCCGCCAATCGAGCCGCGCTGGTAGTTGCGGCTTTGCGGCGACAGGTACGAGTTTCCGCCCTGCATCAAGCCGCGTATGTATGCGTCCGTTGACTGTTGCAGATTGTTGCCCTGCGCCTGAACGACGCCGACCATCACGCCATGCGTGAACTCGCCCTGCGAGCCGTAAGCTCCCTGCGGGGCAAACGTGATGGAGCCATTGCCGTCGAGTTGCTGCCAGTTATCCGGCACGCTCACGCGGAACAGATTGCCGCCCGTATAGGTGCGATAGTTGGTCGAAGGATTGCTGACGCGCTCGCCGGCCGGGTAACGATTGTCGCCGTTGCCGTTCGGATACTGCTGTTGCTGGCCGCTACGCGCGATCTCTTCCATCGAACGCGAGCGCGGTTGGCCTCGCAGGCGTGCCTGCACCTCATTAAATTCGCGCGAGTCGCGGATCGGATTATTCACGCGCAGCATCGAGGCTTCCTGTGTGATGCGCTGATAGCGATTGCCCGGATTCGGGTGGCTGCTCAGCCATTCGGGGCCGCTCGCGCCGCCCTGCGCTTCGATGGTGCGGAACATGTTGGCGAGGTCGCGCGGGTCGTATCCGGCGCGCGCCATAATCTGCGAGCCGAGCACGTCGGCCTGCGTCTCATACTTGCGGCTGTACCTCAAAGCGCCCGCGCCGAAACCGACTTGGCTGCCCGCGCCGATAACCTGACCGATGCCACCGCCGATAACCGCACCGGCAATCTGTCCGAGCACCGAGCCGATC
>CAXTRQ010000244.1:0-8024 GCA_964246705.1 uncultured Pyrinomonadaceae bacterium | reverse complement strand
GCGCCAGATAAATGATGACTAAGGACAGAGCGGCGAGGAGGCCGAGCGCCATAAATATTTTCGCACGGCGTCCGCCCACGCGTGCGGTCAATTCTTTGCGCGTCAGGTTCGCTGTCGCAGGCGAAGCGTCGAGGACGTGGCCGCAGTTACGACATTGCCTCTCGCCCTCCACGGCCTCCGTACCGCAGACGGCGCAGATGGTTTCATGAATCGGCTGCGTGATGTATCTCTCTTGATGCAGGTCTTGATCGGTCGTCTCGATGGTAATGCTGCCGGTGGTTATCTTCACGGGAGCCGTCGCGCGCCGGTCGGGTTCAGCTTCGAGATCGGCTGTGTCGCGCCCGCGCGCGTGTCTGATGGCGCGCAGGAAATCTCGCGCGCTGGCGAAGCGTCTCTCCGGCTTCTTCTCCAGCGCGCGGCAGATGATGCGCTCGATGGCGGGCGTAATCTCAGGGTTAAGCTCGGAGGGCGGCTGGGGTTTCTGCTCGATGTGTGCGCGCAAAATCTCCGTGCGTTTCAGAGGCTTGTCGCCACCGCCGAAAGGAGGCGCACCCGTAAGCATTTCATAGAGAATGACGCCGAGCGAGTAGATGTCGGAACGCTGGTCGACGTGCTCGCCAGCGGCCTGTTCTGGCGAAACGTAGCGCGGTGAGCCGTAGGCGAGTCCCGATGTATCGGAGCTATCGGTTCCGACCAGTTTGACGATCCCGAAATCTGTAATCTTGATACGGTCGTCGGGCGCAACCATGATGTTCGGCGGTTTCAAGTCGCGGTGGATAATGCCGCGATGCGTCGCATCCTCTTCGTCGCGATAGACGAAGGTGTGTGCATAAGAGACGGCGTTAAGAATCTGCTCGAAGAGGTCGAGCGCGCGTTCGACGCTGAGAGGTCGCGCCTCGCGCGCGAGCAACTGCGCGAGCGACTGCCCTTCGACGTATTCCATGACGATAAAGTAGGCATGCTCGGCGACGATGTAATCGTAGATTTTGACGATTGAGGGATGATCGAGTTGAGATTGGATAAAAGCTTCGCGCTCGAAGCGATGGCGCAGGCGGCGCAGGTCGCGGCGTCCACGCGCGTCTATAGATTTGATGGCGACCATACGCGGCAGCTTCGTGTGGCGGCCTTTGAAAACCACGCCCATGCCGCCGCGCCCGATTGGCTCTTCGATGATATAGCTACCAATTCTCGTCTCAGAATCCATCTCAAACCCCGCACGCTCGCACAACTACTAATCACATGAGGAAGCTCGAAAACCCGTAATATTTGTTATAACAGAAAAGAAGACGCTTGACACCAATCGAGCGCGAACCGGGTCGAAGCCGTGACGCGTGCTTCTCAGCGGTTTGCGTCTTTGGGTGAGAATAAGTTTCACGTAAAGATAGAAAGTCGCTAAGAAGAAGGAGCGTTGAGCGATTGAAGATTTCCACTTGGCAAAAATTAAGAACGCGGCGACTTTTCAAAAGTCGCCGCGTCGTCGCGCTTCTAAAATTCTCTTTGACTCAGGCCGTCTTCTTCTCTTCCTCGTAGACATCGCGCAGCACGTCGGAGATGGGCGGCGGCATCGGCGGAGGCGTTTGGACGGGCGGCGATTGTTGCTGCTGTTGCTGTCGCGCGCCCATGAACGAACTCAAATTTGCTCCTCCGTCTCGGGCCTGCGTTGACGATGCCGGGAGCGACGCCGGAACGCCCGTATTCAATTTCGCGCGGCTCTCTTCAAGTAGCGACTGTGCGCGCATACGTCGCGCGCGTTCCAGACTGCGAATCGCAGACATCGTCTGCGGCGCTTCGGCTGGCTCGCGTTCGAGACGACGCAGCACATGCACGTAACGCTTCAACTCCGGCGAATAGGAGAAACGCCGCCCCTCGTCGCCCTGCTCGTTTTCCATGACATAGGAGAGATGTTCGGCGGCTGCTTCGTGTTCGCCCGCGCGGTTATAGAGCGCGCCGAGCGTAAAGAAAACGAGCGGCGGCGGGTCGGACATCAGGTTCAACAAACGCTCGCCTTCCGTAATCGCCCCGGCAATCTCAAAACCGTACCAGCGCTTTTCGTCATCGCGCAGAATTTCATTAGCGGCGATATAGAAGTCGAAGATGCCCTTGATATCCTGCTGCTCGGAACGTTGCACCGCGCGCCAGACGAAATAGACGACCGTCGTGAAAAAGATGATGACCGTCAAAGGAATACCCATCACGCTCAGCATCGCCATGATGACGATGATAGCGAGTAGTCTCTGCGCCGCTTCTTGTCCCTTGTTCATAAGGCTTAAACTTCCGAAGCGTTGCTTTCGAGAGACGAGCGGCTTGGCTTAACTTTCGCGCTCCGCCTCCGTACTTTTCCTGATGCGGCGGCAAATGGCCGCGCCCGCCTCTTTCGTCGAGAGTTGTCCGCCGAGGTCGCGCGTCGTCTCGCCTTTGGCGAGACATTCCCGCACGGACTCTTCGATGCAAATGCCCGCCGCCGGGTGTCCCAAATATTCTAACATCATCGCCGCAGTGAGAATAGCACCTACCGGATTGGCCTCGTTTTTCCCCGCGAGCGGCGGCGCGCTGCCGTGCACCGGCTCGAACAGAGACACTTGACCGGGATGAATGTTGCCCGAAGCGGCGAGGCCGAGTCCGCCCTGTAGCCCCGCGCCGAGGTCTGTCAGGATGTCTCCGAACATATTATTCGTGACGATGACATCATACTGCGCCGGGTCGAGCACCATGAACATCGTCATCGCGTCAACGTACTGGTGTCGCGCCTCGATGCCCTGATAGCGTGCGGCGACTTCTTTAAAAACTCTCTGCCAGAGGTCGCCGCCGAAACGCTGTACGTTCGATTTATCAGCCATCGTCACACGCCGTCGTTTGTGCGCGCGCGCGTACTCAAAAGCCGCGACGATGATTCTCTCCACGCCGCGCCGCGTATTTAGTTCCTCTTGCGTCGCAATTTCGTCAATCGTGCCCCGCTTCAAAAAGCCGCCCGCGCCGCTATACGCGCCTTCCGTATTTTCACGAAACACGACGAAGTCAATATCCTCAATCTTGCGATCACGAAGCGGGGTCAGGCGCGCGTGCAAAAGTTTCACAGGGCGCAGGTTGATGTAGAGATCAAGCCCGCGCCGCATCCCTAAGAGAATGTCCTCGGCATGCTGGTTCGTCGGCACGCGCGGGTCGCCGAACGCGCCGGCGAGAATCGCGTCGAAATCGCGCGCCAGCATCTCCAGCGCGCCGGAGGGGAGTGTCACGCCCTCGCGCAGGAATTTGTCCGCGCCCCAATCGAAATGCTGCAACTCAAGTTCGACGCCGTGCATCTCTCTCACGCGTTCGAGCACACTCACAGCTTCTTCGAGCACCTCCGGCCCGATACCATCGCCCGGAATCACGGCCACTCTTTGCATGCTTTTCGTCATCGTCACCCCGAAATGAACTTTATAGTAATGCTCACATGCTTCTTAAATCGGCACGCACAGTACTGGAACGCGCGAGCCGCGCAAGACTTTCTCCGCCGTCGAACCGAAGAGCAACTCTTCGGGCGGCGTCGAACGACCGCGCACGCCCATCACAATCATCGGCAGGTCGAGGTCACGCGCGATCTTCAGAATCTCCACGAAGGGCGCGCCGATGACGATCATCCGCTCGACGTTGGCATCCGCCGTATCAATGCCTTCGAGCGCGTTCGTAAAATTGGCTTCGGCCTGTTCGCGCAGTCTGGTCGTGATGTCTTCGGATTTGCCGAGCGCGGCGGCCACTGCATCGTCAATAAAGTTTTCATCAATCACATGAAGCAGCGTCAGGTCGCCGCCGGGCGCGGCGATGCCGACCGCGACACGGATGGCATTCAAAGAAGTTGGAGAAAAGTCGACGGGAACAAGGATGTCTGTCGCTTTGAGCATTTCCGACCTCCGGGTAGTAAGGATGAAGGGTGCTGGGCGATGAATCAAAGCGCGCCTGTCAGCATCTCTTTCGCTCTCTCGCAGTGAAGTTTTGAAAGCCTGCCAATGGCTGAAGGCGCGACGAGCGCACGACGACGCATAAGTTCAATTCTCGTGTGGTTGGAGAATTGAAAGACAGCCGAAACGAAACTTTTGCACGCGCCGTTCGAGCGCGCAATGGCTCGACATTCAATCAGTCGAGATTGAATCAGGATGACGGCTTTCCAGTTTTTCCGGCGTCCGGCGTCGCAGCCGGGCGGTGCTCCGCCGGACGACGCGCTTCATGTTCGCGGCGCGCGAGCGTGCGCCCGCGTCCCGCCAACAAGTCCAACCCTTTGCCAAAGATTGTGAATGGTAAATCAGCAAGCTTTCCGAGCGTCTGAAAGGCCGTCACCGCTTCGAGTTCGGCGAGCGTCGAGAGTTTCTTCGTGAGCGGTAGCTCCTTGAACTCTTTGCGAAAATCCTTAACCGTCTCGTCCGTCGTTTCGGCGCGCTCAGTGACGGGCACGGGACGCAGCACGAGATCGCCGCCGCGCTCGACCTTCACCTGACAGGCGAGGCGCTCGCCCGCCGCGAGCCTCTCAGGACTCAAGCGCGTGCGCTCCGCATCAGTCAGCGTCGAAAGTAGCGTCGCGCCCTCTTCGACGACGACCGCGCACGTATCACATTCGCCGCGTCCCTCGCATTCTGCGGGCAGACGAAAGCCCAGACGCTTCGCCGCATCCCACAAATACGTCCCCTCGGCCACAATGCCAGTGCGGCTCTCAGCATCAGCCTTCCATTCGACGTGTATGCTCATTTCAACTCCCTCAACTAATCAGGATATTTGTCGTCTAAATTATTCCGGAAAGATACCATCGAACTTACACCGCTTCCGCGCGAAGAATCAAGGAGAGGACAGTTTTCAGTCTTCGGTTTTTAGCTAAAGTCAGTTTGAGGGTGATGGGATGGAGGCGCAGCGGGTTGAAATTTCAAATCTCAAAAGCCGGGATGCAACGAACTGAAAGTTGAGCATTGAAAACCGAAAACTAAAAACTGTCTTCTCAACTCGTGCTCGGCGCAGAAGCGAAGCGGACGCGCGGCTCGGCGGCTGATTCGTCCCGCTTGGACTTCGTGCCCGCGCCCTGCTGGCAGTTGGCGCAGAGGCCGAAGATGCGTAGAGAATGTTGGACGGGCTGAAAATTGTGCTTGGCGACAATAGCATCTTGAATGGCTTCGAGTTCGGCGGAGTAGAATTCGATGGTCTCGCCGCAGACGGTGCAGATCATGTGGTCGTGATGCGGGTGCTTGTAGTTGTGCTCATAGCGCGTGCGCCCGTCGCCGAATCGCACCTCGCGCGCCAGTCCCGCCTCGACCAAAAGCTTGAGCGTGCGATAGACGGTCGTGTGACCAACGCCGGGGTCTTCCTGTTTGACCAGATGATAGAGGTCTTCGCTCGACAGGTGTTCTTCCGTGCGTAGGAACACTTCGAGGATGAGATCGCGCTGCGCCGTGCGTTTGAGTCCCGCGCGCTGGATATGTTGATGAAAAATCTCTTTCTCTTCGGTCATATAATTTCCGGTCTGCTTCGTCCTCTGAATCGTCCACGCTGCTGCTCGCCGATTGCTTTTATTTTAACACCTGCACTGTCAGCCTGTGAAGAACTTGGACGCGACGCGCCCCTCCATGTTATCTTCTCAAAACTCGATGCCGGGGTGGCGGAATGGCAGACGCGACGGACTTGAAATTAATTTGAGCACTCGGAGCGAAATCCCCGACGTGAATGGAGTCAAATTCGGTGAACCCTTAACAGTTTATGCTGATGGCAACACCGAGCTAAGTTTGGAGGAAATATTCCTGATCTTCAGTGTATTTTCGTAGCTGCATACGGCCTCCAAAAAAGTGTAGAGACTAGATGGCTTCCACCTGACTGCTGACTAATTAGCAAAAGGTGAAGGTATAGTCCAGACCACAAACTGGAACTTATTTCAGGCGACGAAAGTCGTAGTGGTAAGAAAATCCGTTGACCGTAAGGTTGTGCGGGTTCGAGTCCCGCCCTCGGCATCAGTGAAAATCAACCCGCCAATTCGGGACGCCCGACGAAACCTCGAGTTTTCCGAACTGGCGGGTTTCGTTAATTAGCGACGTGACTCAAAAAAAATCTTAAGCCCCGCGCAGGGCTTCCGGGTTAATCGAGCACATTAAATCTTCCAACTGCGTGATGAACGGCTCGGCGGGGGGTTCGGGTTTCCTGTTTTTGTCGAGAGCTTTGACATGTGCGACGATGCGCGCGGCGAGACGAACGCCGATGTCTTTGGTTTCTTCGACCTGCCGAACGTATTAGAATGCTTCGAGAGCCAGCGCGCGCCGCCTTTCTTCCAGACCGTCGAGCTTTCTCAGGGCATCGGCCTTCTCGCGTTTGAGACGCAAGCTATTCAGTTCGACCTCCTGTCGCTCGCTGAGTAATTCGTCAAGCGCCGCTTCCGCTTTCAAGTCTTGCTCTCCGCCCTGTTCTTTCCCCTGCGGCTCTGCTTTCGGTTTGCCCAATCCTTCAATCTTTTTCGTCAAGGCTTCGAGCCTCTCGGCGCATCCGTGTTCTTTCTTTTGCAGGCCGCCGAGCGTCTTACGAAGTTCCACGCAGATGGTCTTCAAGTTCTGCTTCTCGTTTTTCAAGGCATCGGTGTCGGTCAAGCCCCGCGCGCCGGGCAGCGATTCCAACTCTTCGAGTGTGAACAGACCGTGGCGACGCACGATGAGAATCATTTCGGGGATGCTGAAATACTTTTCGAGCAGGGCTTGCAATTCGTTGGCGGTCGCACGGCGTTTTCGTCCAAGCGATGCTAAGGCTCCCATCGCAATAAGTAGGAAGCGTAAGTGAGACGAGCAGGAGCAAACGCGTAAGCCGGGACGGCAGGAAGCCTTCAGCGATTAACATTCATTGGCTGCCGAACGCGCAGGACGTGCGATACCGTTTGCAGTTTAATCGTGAAAGTATGTGCATCCCCGGTGCGGCGTGGATGCACGTTTTTGTGCAGCAGCGTGGCTTATAAACCCGTTCGACCGGCATTGTCAATTTAAAACTCATGCTTTCTTTGAGCCAAACAAAAATGCCCGCTGCGATTAACAGCAGACATTTTTTGTTTTATCTCGCCAGCCCTTCGTGTCATTCTTCGCTCGCGTCCTTTTGCACGCCGGCCAGAGGCTCGCCGCTCAGAATCGTGCTCATGCCCTGATTCTCTTCGCCGGAGGTCGGCGCATCCGTCTCAGCCACGTCGCCCCGCTCACGCTCGCGGCTCTGCGTGTTCGCGTGCGGCTCACTGCCCTGCTCCGATTTCTCTCGCTCTTCCATCACTCTACCTTTCGATTTCTTTGCGTCAAGGACGCCAACAATATGTGTTCTAATATTTCGGGACGCTCGGATCAACTTCGTTCGACCATGCGGTGATGCCGCCCTTGAGATTGATGAGGCGGCCTTTGAAGCCCGCGTGCGTTAAGGCTTCGATGGCCTTGGCGCTGCGCCCGCCCAGCTTGCAATGCACGACCGTCTCGCGCCCTTCGTCAATCTCACTTTTGCGCCCGACGACCTGACCGAGCGGAATCAATGTCGAATCCGGTATCCGCGCGATTTCAAACTCGTTCGGCTCGCGCACGTCAATGATTTGAATATCGTCGCCTTGGTCGAGACGCTGTTTTAGTTCGGTCGCCGTAATCTCTTCCATCTGCTGTGTGTCCTCCTTCAACTGGTTTGCCGAGACCTCAGTCGCGGGCGGGCGCAATCCGCAGAACTCCTCGTAATCAATCAACTCGCGGATTGTCGGGCGCTCGCCGCAGATGGGGCACTTAGGGTCTTTCCGCAATTTGAACTCGCGGAAGTGCATTTTCCACGCGTCGAAATGCAGCAGGCGGTTGATGAGCGGCGAGCCGCCTTCGAGAATCAGCTTGATTGTTTCGTTGGCCTGAATTGCGCCGACGATGCCCGGCAGCACGCCGAGCACGCCGCCCTCGGCACACGAAGGCACGAGGCCGGCGGGCGGCGGTTCCGGGTACTGGCAACGATAACACGCGCCGCGCGCAGCCCAAAAGACGCTCGCCTGTCCCTCGAAGCGGAAAATCGAGCCATAGACG
>CAXTRQ010000243.1:0-8119 GCA_964246705.1 uncultured Pyrinomonadaceae bacterium | reverse complement strand
GCGGTCCTGGCCGCCCCCCCCCCCCCCCCGCGCCCCCCCCCCCCCCCCCCGAAACTCTTTTGTGAGATTTAGATTCTGCGCGCCGCTTTAATGCGCGTTGACGCGCTCTCGAAACGTGTGTTAACAAAGCGCGCGGGCGGCACGCTTACGGTTGGTTCCCCTGACAATATACTTGAGACGTTTCGTATCCCCCTCAACGGCGGCGCGCGGCGCGCAGGGTGTCGCTAGGCGCATCATATTTAAGAAGGAGGATGGAAGATATGGCAGAAGGTGAAGGCGGAAGTAATACAGGCATTGTGGCAATTTTGGTGATTTTTATCATCGTCGTAGTGATTGCGTTTCTCGCATTCAGAGGCGGCCTCTTCGGCGGCGGCGGTAAGACCGACGTGAAGGTTGACGTTTCAGCGCCAGCCGCCAAGTAGCAACGCATCACACACTCGCACCCGCAGTTGTGCACCGAAAGAGAGGGGCGTCCGAGTTATTCGACGCCCCTCTCTTCTTTTCAATTCAGGCGTGTGGCTGTTACCATTGCGGTTAAATAGTCAATCGTAAATAGTCAATGGAAAATCGCTCTCCGCCATTCACCGTTTACCATTCGCCATTTATCATTTACGGAGATTAAATCTTGTCAGCACCGAACATTGAAACCATCGTCTCGCTCGCCAAGCGGCGCGGTTTTGTCTTTCCCTCGTCGGAGCTTTACGGCGGACTTGGGAGCGCTTGGGATTACGGCCCGCTCGGCGTCGAAATCTGCAACAACGTCAAGCGGCTGTGGTGGCGCTGGATGGTCTATGAGCGCGACGACATGGAAGGAATTGATTCTTCCATTATCTTGAACCGGCAGGTCTGGAAATATTCGGGTCACGAAGAAACCTTCAGCGATCCGCTCGTGGATTGCCGCGAGTGCAACAGCCGTCTGCGCGCGGATAAACTGGAATATCCGGGTCAGCCCGCGACGCCGGATGGGGATCACGTCGCGCAGATGATTCGAGAGAAACGAATCAAGTGTCCGAACTGCGGTTCGACAGACCTGACCGAGCCGCGTCCTTTCAACCTGATGTTTCGCACGACGCTCGGCGCGGCGGCTGACGAAAACGACCCGGCGGCGCTCGCTTACCTGCGTCCCGAAACGGCGCAAGGGATTTTCATCAACTACCTGCTCGTGCAGCAGACGATGAGAAGAAAGCTGCCGTTCGGCATCGCGCAGATCGGAAAATCCTTCCGCAACGAAGTGACGCCCGGCAACTTTATCTTTCGCACGCGCGAGTTCGAGCAGATGGAGATGGAGTATTTCGTCCGTCCCGGCGAAGACGAACGCGTGCATCAGGAATGGATTGACCTCTGCTTCGACTGGTACGCGAGCCTCGGCATCAGCCGCGCGAACCTGCGTCTCTACGAACAGCCGAGGGAGGAACTCGCGCACTACGCGAAGCGCACGGTCGACATTCATTATCGCTTCTTCCCCGAACGAGAGGACGGCGAGAAACAATGGGACGAGTTGATGGGCATCGCCAACCGCACGGACTTCGACCTGAAGGCGCACTCGAACAAGCCGACGGGAGAGGAAGGCAAGCGCATCAACCCGGATTCGACCGAAGACCTCTCGTACTTCGATGAGGCGACGAAAGAGCGTTACTACCCTTACGTCATCGAGCCTGCGGCGGGCGTCAATCGCTCGGTGCTCGCGCTGTTGATGGACGCTTACAGCGAGCGCATCAACGACAAGGGTGAAAAGCGCGTCATCCTCAAGCTTCACCCTGAACTCGCGCCGATTAAAGTCGCCGTTCTGCCGCTCGCGAAGAACAAGCCTGAAATCGTTGCGCTGGCGCGCAGGCTCAAACAGCAGTTGCAGCCCTCGATGCGCGCCGTCTATGACGACACGGGCGGCATTGGCAAACTCTACGCGCGGCAGGACGAAATAGGAACGCCCTTCTGCGTCACCGTTGACCATCAATCACTCGAAGACGAAGCTGTTACCGTGCGCGACCGCGATACTTGGGAGCAGGAGCGCGTCCCTATCGCAGAACTGCCGGAGCATTTGAAGAAGAGGTTAGATATTAAATGTTAGATGTCAGGGACAACCGGCTTCCAGCATCTTTCTAACATCTATCATCCACTGTCTAACGTCCAATATTTTTCTTATGGCTGTCGTAAAAAAAAGAAATCAGCAGACCGAATCGCGTCTGCTTCTGGAATCGAACGATGCAGTGGAGTTGCCGCCCGCAGAGATTGAAGAGCGCGCAGTGATTCTCCAGTTCGACACCTTCAAGCCCTACGTGCCGGAGCTGCTCGAAGCCTTGCGCGCGGGCACGCTGGCCGAGCCTGTGCCGGTGATGATGGACGGCGCAACCTTCGTCGTCCACGGCGCGACGCGTAGTTTCTGGGTCAAGCTCTGGCACGCGTCCGAAGAGTTAACGCGCATCGAGCGCGCACAGGTCATCAGTTGTCTGCCCAGCACGCGCGGCATGCAAGTCATCGTCGGCGACAACGATAATTATCTCGACGAAGATGACGACACGGGCGAAGACGAAGAAGATGACGCAGACGACACGGACGAGTCTTAGCACAAACTCCAAAAACCTCGCTGGCTGTTATTGAAGCTTCTGCTTTCTTTGCGTGAAACTTTTGTCTTTAGTGAGAAAGAAGTTTCGCGCAAAAACGAACAAGATGACGGCTTTTACTTTCGCTGTTTGCGCGCATCCATCGTTTGAGTTCATTTGATGTCCGCTCGGATTCCCGGAAAAATTCTAAGGCTGGCGCGTGTCGTCCGTGGTGCGGGTGGGCGCGCACTGCTGGTCGGCGGTTGTGTGCGTGACCGTCTGATGAATTGGGAGGCGAAGGATTGGGATGTTGAGGTCTATCATGTCGAACCGGCGCGGCTGCGCGAATTGTTGGACGAGCTTGACAGCGTGAACGTCGTCGGCGAGGCTTTCACGGTTTATAAAGTGGGGCGCGCCCTCGACGTTAGCCTGCCGCGACGCGAGCGCAAGGCAGGGCGCGGGCATCGCGGCTTCGTCATCGAAGGCGACCCGGCGATGGACTTGATGGAAGCGACGCGTCGGCGCGACTTCACCATCAACGCCATCCTCGAAGACCCGCTGACCGGAGAGATTATTGATCCTTTCGGCGGGCGCGCAGACCTCGAAGCAAAATTACTGCGTGCCGTCGCGCGCGAAACTTTCGCGGAAGATTCTCTGCGCGTGCTGCGCGCCGCACAGTTCGCCGCGCGCTTCGAGTTTCGTATCGAACCGGAAACCGTCGAACTTTGCCGCGCGATTGATCTCTCGGATTTGCCGCCCGAACGCATCTGGAGCGAGATGGAAAAGTTGCTGCTGCGCGCACGCCGTCCCTCTGGCGGCCTGCAATGGCTCGACGAACTCGGCGCAAACGAAAAGCTCTTTCCCGAACTCCATGCACTCAAAGGCGTGCCGCAGGAAGAAACGTGGCATCCTGAGGGCGACGTAGATGTGCATACTCGGCTCGTCTGCGACCGCGCACGCGAACTCGTAGACGACCTTGATTATCCGCGACAGGTGACGGTGATGCTGGCAGCACTGTGCCATGATTTCGGCAAGCCCGCGACGACTGCTTTCATCGAAGGGCGCTGGCGTTCGCGCGGGCACGAAGAGGCCGGTGTCGAGCCGACCGAAAAGTTTCTCGACCGTTTGAAACTTTACACGCTCGAAAGTTACGACGTGCGCGCGCAGGTCGTCGCGCTCGTGCGCGACCATCTGAAACCGGGCGAGCTTTTCTTCAAACGCGAAGAGATCGGCGACGGGGCATTCCGGCGGCTGGCGCGCAGGTGTGAACTCGATTTGCTCTACCGCGTCGCGCGCGCCGACACGCTCGGACGCAACGCCGAATGGGTTCCGCGCGAGCGTTGGTACACGGCGCAACCGCAAGAATGGTTCATTGCGCGCGCTCGCGCGCTGGCAGTCGAACAGAAACCGCCTGCGCCTATCTTGATGGGTAGGCACTTGCTTGAGATGAACTTAAAAGCTTCGCCCCTCATCGGTCGCATCACCAGCGCCGTTTACGAAATGCAACTCGACGGGCGCGTGCGTACGCTCGACGAGGCGAGAGAAGCCGCGCGCCGCTTAATCGAAGATGTCTCGACAGACAGTTTCTAGGCGGATTGATCTCGCGCCACGGTCAGCAATGCTTTTAAGCCGCGACTTTGTTGCGGGTGCGAGTGGTAGTGTAAGATAGCCTTTAAAGCTTGTCTCATTTCTGCAATGAACAAACGCCGGGCACGGGCGGCCTGACAACCGCAGCGGGCGGGCGCGTATCGTGAACATCCTGATTCCTTCACGGAGAATAAAGAATGATTGATTTTGAATTGAACGAAGATCATAAAGCAATCCGCCAGACCGTGCGCGATTTCGCGCAGCAAGAAGTTGCTCCGCGCATCAAAGAGCTTGATGAGAAGCAGCATTTTGATCGCACGATTCTCGACAAGATGGCTGAGTTGAATCTGCTGGGCGTCTGCATCCCGGAAGAGTACGGCGGCGCGGGCTTCGACTACATCTCGCTCGGTCTGGTCTGCGAAGAACTGGAAGCCGTTGATACTTTTATGCGCGTCATCATGTCAGTGCATACGGGACTGAACTCGATGACCCTTTTGACGTGGGGCACAGATGAGCAGAAGCAGAAGTATCTCGTGCCGCAAGCGAAGGGCGAGCGGATTGCGACGTATGGATTGACCGAGCCGGGCGCAGGCTCGGACGTGGTCGGCTCACGCTCGACGGCGCGGCGCGAGGGTGAAGAGTGGGTCTTAAACGGCGAGAAGATGTGGATTAGCCTCGCGGGCGACGTAGCCGACAATTTCCTCTTCTTCTGTTGGACGGACGAAGAGAAGAGACGTAAGCGCGACCATTCGGGCATGTCTTGCTTCATCGTCGAGCGAGGGATGAAGGGCTTCTCGTCGGGCACGATTCACGGCAAGTTGGGCATCCGCGCAGGCAACACAGGGTACTTCTCTTTGCAGGACGTGCGCGTGCCGCATGAGAACATGGTTGGCGAAGAGGGCGAGGGCTTCAAGATTGCGATGTTTGCTTTGGAGCAGGGGCGCTACACCGTCGCATCGGGCGCGACCGGCATCATCCGAGCCTCGCGCGATGCCTCCATCGCTTACGCGCTTGAGCGCGAGACGTTCGGCACGAAGATCGCAAATCATCAACTCGTCAAGCAGAAGGTTGCGGAGATGGAGTCCGACTATCAGATGTGCCACTTGCTCTGGCTGCGCGCCGGATTTTTGAAGAATGAGGGGCGGATGAACGCGCGCGAAACTTCGCTTGCCAAATGGCAGGCGACCGTCAGGAGCGAGAAGGCGGCTTCGATGGCGATTGAAGTTCACGGCGCGAACGGCTATTCAAACGACTACCCCGTAGAACGCTACCTGCGAAACTGCAAGGCGGCGATTATCTATGAAGGCACGCGCGACATTCATACATTGATGCAGGCCGACTGGGCGCTAGGATTGAAGAAGGAGAAAGCCGCGCGCAAGATTCTCCCGCCGTATCGTCCGGCGGAGTCGCGCGAGTCGGTCGCCGCTAAGTAAAGTCTGCATCATCCAACCGCCGACGGCGCAAAGAAGGCGCGAAGTTAACCTTTCGCTTTCTTTGCGCCTTGGCGTCTCCAGCGGGAAACTTTATTCTCACGCCAAGACACAAAAGAAAAAGGGAGAAGCAACCGATGAAGGGGTGTCGGTTGCTTCTCCACATCTGAGCCGGTTTAGGTGGGTGCTCAGAGAGTCAAAAGTAGAGCAAGTGCGGTTGGTTCAATGAAACTCAAAAGCGCTCTGGCAGCAGGTTCTTCGAGTTTCTTGCATAGTTCTATTACAAGTCGCGTGCCAGCGGTTGCGCGGTTGCGGCGGCGAGAGTTGTTTTCGCTGTAATCGCTTGACTAAAAGTGAGATAGAATCGGAGAGCGGAACAGACGCCGGAATCCTCGCGCCGCAGAGCGGGGCGCGCGGCTATCTTTTCAGATAGCCGGTCTATCCGAAAAGATAGCTTGTGCTTGGTCTGAGGTCGCCCTGACCAACTCTGCACGAATCAAGAACCTTGCTGACCCTGAGTTAAAATGAATCCGAGACTCGCCATCATTGCCGGGCCGTTAAAGGAGAGAGCCGTGAGGCTGGAGACGAAAGAGTGTTCCATTGGCAGGGAATCGTCGAACCATCTGCCGATAGCCGATGCTTCACTCTCGCGCCGCCACTGTCTGATTAAGCGGGAAGCAGACAGTTTCAGCATTTGCGATCTCGAAAGCTTAAACGGCACGTTCGTCAATAGCATGCCGGTCAGAGAGCAGCGGCTTGAGCACGGCGACGTGATTGCGGTCGGAGATTCGCGCTTCGTCTTTCTCCTCGGCGAAGCGGATTCGGACGCGATGCAAAGCTCTTCTACGCCCCAGAACGGCAATCCCGTGGAATTGAGCGGGCTGAGTTTGACCGCCAGTTCAACTGTCCGCCTGCGCGTCGAGGATGCGCTCTACCTGCGCCCGGAAAAGATTCTCGAATCCTTCCCGCCGCTGGCGCGCATGGCGCGCGACCTGACGCTCCTGCTGAAGATCAGCACAACCATTAACTCTATTCGCGAGACGGAAGCGCTTGAGCGTCAACTGCTCGAATTAATCTTTGAAGCCGTCCCGGCGGAGCGCGGCGCGATTCTGCTGGTCGGAGAGGACACGGATGAAATCGTCTCGGTCTTCGGCTGGGATCGTCTGGCCGGGCCTGAAGCGACTGTGCAGGTGAGTCGTACCATCACGCGGCAGGTGATTGAAGAGGGCGTCGCCGTTTTAAGCAACGACGTTTTGCAGGGCGAAGAATTTGCCGGAGCAGAGAGTCTTGCCACCTCGTACGTCCGCTCGCTGCTCTGCGTGCCGCTCGTCCTCTTCGGTCGCACGCTCGGCGTTATCTATCTGAGCACGACTGACGCCGAGACCTATTTTGAAGAAGATCACCTGCAACTTCTGACAGTCGTCTCCGCCATCGCGGCGGTCGCGCTCAAGAACGCTCGCCACATGGAACGGCTCGCGGATGAGAACGAGCGTTTGCGCGACAGCGTCCGCGTCGAACACAGCATGATCGGCGAGAGCGCGCGGATGCGCGAGGTCTATAATTTTATCGCCCGCGTCGCGGCGACCGACACCACCATTCTCATTCGCGGCGAATCCGGCACGGGTAAAGAGTTGGCGGCGCGCGCGATTCATCTGAACAGCCCGCGCGCAGGACAACCGTTTGTCGCCATCAACTGCGCTGCGCTCACCGAGACGCTTTTGGAGAGCGAACTTTTCGGTTATGAGAAAGGAGCTTTCACGGGCGCGCACGCGCAGAAAAAGGGCAAGCTCGAAGTCGCCAACGGAGGCACAATCTTTCTTGACGAAGTTGGAGAACTCGCGCCGACGATGCAGGCGAAGTTGCTGCGCGTGTTGCAAGAGCGTGAGTTCGAGAGGGTCGGCGGGACGCGCACCGTGAAGATTGATGTGCGCGTGGTGGCGGCGACGAATCGGAATCTCGAAGAGGCAACGAAACAGTCTGCGTTTCGCCAAGACCTCTACTATCGCCTGAACGTCGTTTCGTTCGTGATGCCGCCTTTGCGCGAGCGGCGCGAAGACATCCCGCTGCTCTCGAACTTCTTCGCAGCGAAGTACGCCGAAAAATTCAAACGAAAAATCTCCGGCCTCTCGGCGGAAGCGCGCGCCTATCTTACGAGCTACGATTGGCCGGGGAACGTACGCGAACTTGAGAATGCCGTCGAGCGCGCCGTCGTGCTTGGCTCGACCGAGTTTATTCTGCCCGAAGATTTACCCGAAACAGTGCTTGAAGCAGAGTCCACGACGGGCACGCCCCACGCGCAGACGACGCGCTATCACGAAGCAATCAAGGACGCGAAAAAAGAGTTGATTCTCAAAGCCGTCGAGAGCGCAGGGGGCAGCTACACCGAAGCCGCGCGCCTGCTCGGCGTCCATCCCAACTACCTGCACCGCCTGATACGAAACCTGAATTTAAAAACCGCGCTGAAGAAATAGAGTTTAAAATCCTGAATCTTCAACTCTTCGTTTTCTTCGCGTCTTGGGGGGGTTGGTCGGCGGTAGTTATATACCCACCAAACCGACCACC
>CAXTRQ010000242.1:0-8131 GCA_964246705.1 uncultured Pyrinomonadaceae bacterium | reverse complement strand
AAAGAAATCAAAAGAATCACGACCCTCACCGCACGTCAATTTTACGCGCGGTGAATCACGCGTGTTTCAATTCGCGGACGCGAGCGCGGCGCGTTTCGCTTCGTCCTCTTCCGTCCTGCGCGCGGGCATCCGTAATTTGCCGGACGCGAAAAGCAGCAGCCACACCATGCCGGGCGTCGCCGACAGCAAGCCGGAGGCGACCGTCAGACTGCGCGGCGTCAGCCACCCATTGAGCAACTCGCCCGCGATGACGGTCGAGATGCTCATCATCATAATCTCCGCCGCGCGGTCGGTCGTCGTGACGCGCCCGCGAAATTTGTCCGGCAGCAAGCGCATCAACAGCGTCTCCTGCACCGCGAACTCGACGCCGACCACCATCCGCGATAGCAAAATCATCAGACAGGCCGACCACAGTGTTGGCATTATTCCGGCCAGCGCAAAGAAGATGCCGTGCAGGATCAACGTCCAACCTATAAAAGCCGGAGTCGTGCCGCGCACCTCGATGTGCGAGCCGACGCGTCGCGCCAGCGCCATCCCGATAAAGAGTCCTGCGCCGACCGTCGTGTAAATCGCCGCGACCGCCGCATCGCTGTTCCATCCTTCCTGACCGGCGAAGACCACTCCGCCCAGACGCTCGTAGACCAGATTGAGCGCGCCGCCGCCCGTCGCCCACAGAATGTTGATGCCGATGATGGCCGCCACCAACGGATGACGCACGATGTACGCCCATCCGTCGCGCACGTCCGAGAAGACGCGTAAGCGTCCCTCCCGCGTCGCTCCTATCTTCGCGCTCCGGTCTCCCGCACCTTCGACGGCGCGCATGTCGGATTCTGGAATCAGCCAGATGGAATAGGCCGAGACGAGGAACGAGAGCGCGTTGACGATAAAAGCGATTTCGTAACCGAACCACGCGGAAGCCACCCCGCCGAGAGCCGCGCCGATGGACATCAACAAGAAGCGCGAGGAGTACATCAAGGCGTTGCCCGCCAGCAATCCCCTGTCGCCGATGACGTTCGGCAGCGCGGCATTCTTCGCGCCTTCAAAAAACGCCGAGAGCAACGCCGCCAGAATCGTACACGCGTAAGCAATCCACAAATCTTCGGGTCGTCTGACGAGAAGGAAGCCGAGCGCGAACAGTGCGCGCGCCGCGTCCGACGCAATCATCACCGTGCGCCGCGACCAGCGATCCACGAACGCCCCCGCGAACGGCGCGAACACCGCGAACGGCGCGAGCCGACAGACCACCAGAATCGCCGTCGCTTCCGGCGCGGCATGCGTCACCGCGCGCACCAATCCCAACCCAGCGATAAAGTTGAACCAGTTGCCGAGTTCCGAGACGACCTGCCCCGCCCACAAATGCCTGAACGAACGATTGCCGCCGAGCAATTCTCTATAAGTCAACGACGCCATAAAAAAACCCAAAACGCCAAACGCTGAAAACTTTCGCCGTCTGAAAACTGCAAAGCCGCCTTTGAAGACCTCTGGCGGCTATCGGCGAAGAGTGCGCTGCTGTTCTTTGAAAGTAACGCTCTTTGCGGGTCTCAAGTTCCCGATGGTCAGCCGAGCAGCGCATCAACGCTCAGCGCCGGAGATAAAATTTGTTGTGAGGCCAAGTCAATTCGCTCGCTCATTTCATTTCAACGCTGAGTTCCCGGACGTGTGCGCGGACGGTCGCGCCCAGCTTTTCAAGATTATAGCCGCCTTCGAGGCACGAGATGATGCGGCCTTCACAGGCGCTCGCCGCCCACTCTTTGACGCTGCGCGTCATCGAGAGGAAATCCTTGTCCTCAAGTTTTAACTGTCCGAGCGGGTCGGCGGCGTGCGCGTCGAAGCCTGCTGAGATGATGATGAGGTCGGGCGTGAATTTCGCGCTGATTTCTTCAAGCGCCATCTCAAACATCCGACGGTGTTCGGTGGCAGGCGTGCTGGCACGCACGGGGACGTTCAGTGTGTAGCCGCGCCCGCGCCCCAGACCTGTCTCGCCGCGCGCGCCCGTGCCGGGATACCAAGGATACTGGTGCGCCGAGAAGAAGAAGACCGTCGGGTCGTCGTAGAAAATCCCCTGCGTGCCGTTGCCGTGATGTACGTCCCAATCAATGATCGCAACGCGGTCAATTTCTCGATAACGTGATTGTGCGTAGCGCGCCGTGATGGCGGCGGTATTGAAAAGACAAAAACCCATCGCGCGCTCGCTGGTCGCGTGATGGCCGGGAGGACGTACGGGCAGAAAGGCGTTCTGCGCCTCTGCGTTCATCAGCGCGTCAACGGCGCGACAACCCGCGCCCGCCGCGCGCAACGCCGCATCGAGCGAACGCATCGAGACGATAGTATCGGCGTCAAGATAACCGATGGCTTCGCTGACGGCGCGCTCGACGTGCTTGAAATGCTGCGGCGTGTGGCACGCCTGCACGTCGCCGCGCGCAGCCGCAGGCGCTTCCAGTTCCAGCAAGCCCGACCAGAGGGCTTCGTCGCCACGCAGAGCACGCATGACGGCGATGTACCGCTCAGGGCTTTCAGGATGCCCCGCGCCCGTGTCGTGCTGCTCCGAGATTGGATGATGAATGATTGCCGTCTTCATGCGATTGATTATGCGAGAGCGTCGGGACAAGGTCAAACAACGCTTCTCAACTTGACCTGCCTCTCGACATTTCGCGCGAAGAACGTCCGGCAGGCGAGCATTAAATCAGTACGGCAGTACATGAAAACTTGTCTTGAAGAGAAACCATCGCGGCATGCCGGGCGGGGTAAACGCTTGAGGAAGATGCTGATTTACGGTGTCTCAGCCGCTTTGGCGCGAAGCGGAATGGCGTTTGCAGAAAATCTCCGCGGATAGACTCTCCTGAATTTATTTTAGGCTCGGAACCGAAGGAGATTCAGATGAAAAAACTTCTAGTAGCTTTTATGTGCATTCTGCTAGTTGCGTCGGCGATGATTCCCGAAGCGATGGGTCAAGATCGTCGGCGGCGTTCACGCTTCGGTCGTAAGGCGCGCACGGCAACTATCATTGGCGGCGGCGCAATCGTCGGTGGACTTCTCGGCGGCGGCAAGGGCGCAGCCATCGGTGCGGGCGGCGCGACCGCCTACGCGATGAATCGCAAGGCTGCACGTCAACACTTCAAGCGACGCACCCGGACGGTAGCGACCACAGGTGGTACGGCACTGGCGGGCGCGGGCGTCGGCGGCGCATTGGGCGGCAAGCGCGCGGCGACAGCGGGCGCAATCGTTGGCGGCACGGGTGGTTATCTTTATAGCCGCAGCCATCGTGCACGTCATCGTTTCTAACGGATAGCGAAACGGAGGAGCGGTTCTTTTGAAGTATGCCACCTGCGAGGATTTCAAAAGCCGCTCCCTTCACTTGTCCTCGAACATGTAAAGAATTAGAAGATCATTTCTTTTCTTATTGACACCTAGCCGCAACAAAACTTAGCCTGACTCTCTTCCTTCTTTGGAGAAAACTTTTTATGTCATACGACGAAGAACATCAACGGCGCAGTCGCGTGGTTGTCGAAACTCCGACCTCACGCCGCGAAGTTGTCCAATCGCAGACCGTCCGCGCGCCTGAACGTACAGGTTATTCGACGGGTATGGTCGCGGCGGTTGCGCTGGCGGCTATCGCTGCCACTGCCATCATCTTTCTCTTTCTGACCAACAAGGGTGGCGGCTCCGAAACCAACGTCAACGTCCGCACCGCCGCCCAACCGACGCCGGTCACACAACAACCCGTCTACGTTCAGCAACCGGCGGCACCACAACCGACGCCAATCATTATTCAGCAACCGGCGACGACTCAGCCCGCGCCCGTCATTATCGCCCCGCCCGCGACGACCACCGCCGCGCCGCCCGTGACGACAACGACCACCGCACCGCCCGTCACCGCTCCGAAGACCAGCAGCGCGCCCGATGATACGACACTGCAAGCAGGCGTAGATCGTGCTTTTACCGACGACACCGACCTCGGAACCGCAGACGTGACCGCCGTCGTCGTCGAAGGGAAAGTCACGCTCAACGGCACGGTCAACTCTCAAGAGTTGAAACAGCGCGCGGCGAAACTGGCTTATCGGGTCAAAGGCGTGAGGAGTGTAGATAATAAGATTGTCGTCAGCGGAAGCCAACAGCCATAAGACTTCGGACACACCGCTTGCAATTTATCAACCCAAACCGAAACGCGCCGCATCTTAAAAATGCGGCGTGTTTCTCGATAGTGAAACACAGATGCTCGGTTCCCGCAGCATGGCAGAGAGTATCAATAACCTTCGGTGTGCTCGCGCAGCCATTCGCTCAACTCATCTTCGGTCGGCTCGCGCTGCAACTCTCGGCGTAGCCGCTCGCGCACGTATTCCTGTTCGCTCTGCGCGGCGTCTTCCAACGAAGCGTCAGCGTCCTGCCCTTCCGGCGACTCTTCAGACGGTGCGGCGACGCGCCACATGAAAGATTCGCTGTCTCTCAAACGGCTCGACAAAGTATGAAAGCTTTGCTGATGGTACATGCTTTTTCGTTCCTCCCACATGCGCTAAAGAAGTTCAGGCGTGCTCCTATCCTCGTAGGTCTCAACAGGGCGCGCGAATAGTAAGCGCATCACACGGACGCGCGCAAGAAAATGTTTTGCCTTTTCCTGACGAGAGATTCAATCCGCTATCTCGCCCGTCTCAAGTTTGCATCTCATTTTTTGAACCCATTTGATAGCGCAAGAGTTCTTTCGCCTTGAACGTCGCAAGCAGGACGGCGACGAGACAGCCGATGCCGCCGACGACGACTGAGAAAGGCGCGCCCGCCCATCCCGCGAGCAGTCCGGCTTCCAATTCTCCGAGTTGCGGCCCGCCCATGAAGAAGATCATGTTGACGGAGGTCATGCGCCCGCGCAGGCGGTCGGGCGTGATGAGTTGGCGGATGGTCTGACGAATAACTGTGCTCACCGTATCCGCCGCGCCCGTGAGCGCGAGCATCAGAAACGAGAGCCAGTAGAGGTGCGAGAATCCGAAGACGATTGTCGCCGCACCGTAGACGGCGATGGAAGCGATGACGACCGCGCCCGGCTTGCGCCACGCCGGACGCCGCGTCGTCAACAGACCCGCGACGACCGCACCCATCGCCGAAGCAGCCGCCAGCACACCGTAGCCTTCCTCGCCGACTTTCAAAATCCGGCTGGCGAAGATGGGCAGCAGCGCCGTCGCTGAAGCGAAGAACGTGGCGACGAAATCGAGCGTCATCGTCTGCACCATAATCGGCGTGCGCCAGACGAACTTCAATCCTTCCGTCAGCGCCTCGACGTTGACCTGTCCCGCAGCTTGACCCTCGCCTTTGCCGCTCGCGCGAATCAAGAGCACCGCCGCGATAACGGCGATGAACGACGCCGCGTTGATGATATAGACGGACGCCGCCCCGTATCTGCCCAGAATGACGCCGCCCAGCATCGGCCCCGTGACCATCGCCACCTGAAATGACACCAGCCCCAGACTGACCGCGTTCGGGAAATCCTTCAGAGGGACGAGCGAAGGCAGTAGCGCCTGCCGCGCCGGATTATCGAACGCGATGGCCGCCGAAGATAGAGCGGTCAAAGCATAGATTGGCCAGACGTGCTCTAATCCCGTCGCCGTAATCAAGGCCAGCGCCGTCGCGCTCAGGAGCATCAAGGTCTGCGTCCCGACGATCAGCCGCTTGCGGTCGACGGCGTCCGCGATGACTCCGCCGAGGAGCGAACACAGGATAATCGGTAGCACGCGCACCAACCCGACCATTCCCAGAGCGAAGGCAGCGGTCTTTTCGCCCGACGGTATCATCAATTGGTAGACGTGCCAGTTGATGACCACCATCTGCATCTGCGAACCCGTGATGGAGACGAACTGCCCCGCCCACATCAAGCGAAAATCGCGATGGCGCAACGCGGCGAATGCGCCGCCACGCTCGCCCCTCTGGTCTGGATTAATCTTTTCGACTCGCGCCGGAGTGGAAGAAGAAGAAGACACGCGGTTCCGCTACACCTCAAAGTTATTTGACATGGCTTCGTCGAAGCCTCATCACCTTAGACAACTTTCGTTGTGACTTTATGTCTTCAATCTCTCTCTTTGGAGAAATTATTTCGCGCACGACCGCCGGACTGTGCGCGACTCGCTTTGTGTGCGCGAACATTGTGCCTCCGGCGACCCGCTTTATCGGAGGCAGGTCGTTGGCGTAAAAGTTTACATCTCTACGGCGTCTCGCAAAACATTCAACAATTATGTTGCGAGGCTCGCGTGTCCGTGTTAGATTGTGCGCTCTCGCAAGGTTCATGTCTTTGAATTTCTCACACTGTCGAACTTCCGGACTCCGACAGTTCACTTCCGAGGCGGCTCTTGAAACGTCACACTGACATCTCGCTTCGGTTACCGCAACGCGTAAACATCGCAACGGTCTCTCGCTTCGCGGCGTGCGCCGGTTCTGCTCTCATAAATCACTCTACCGCTGCCTGCACAGGCGTCGAGTTAATTTAAGTTATCAATACATCTGAGGCGTTTTCTGGGAACACGTGAAGTTTCGTCTTCGCATCAAGCGTCGACCGCGTCTGTGAAGCTGGCGAGGCCGACGAGGGAAACAACACCTGACAGGAGGTCAAATATGGCTACGAAAAAGCAGTCGAAAGGGGAGGACGAGTCGCAGGCCGGTACGACGGCGGGTCAAGACGACATGCCCGGCGGCGATATGCATCAGCCCGTGAAAGATGGCCTGATGGAAATGCCCGGCGGGGGAGAAACACATTCATCAGGCGGCGGGTCGTCCGGCGGCACGAAGGGCGAAGGCTCGGCCATGGAATCGAATCCGATGCCGGGCGAGAGCCAAGGCACGCCTGCGGGCGGTCAGATGCCCGGCGGCGGGATGAGTTCAACTTAAGGCAGATAAAAAAACAAGGTCGTAGAGGTGTCAGCTAAAATCTTAAATGAAAGGACAATCTCACATGGCAACGAAGAAAAAAGCAGGCAAAAAGGGCGGCGCTTCTAAAAAAGCTGGCGCTGCTGCTGCTGCGACTAAAGGAGGGCGGCCTTACGTCCCCCCCATCGGAATAGCGGCTGGCGATACAGGTGCTCAAGTCGGTCGCCTTCATGATTTTCTCGCCCAATTCGGCTATATTCAATCAGAGACTCACGCCGCATTTGGTGTGACGAGTGCGATGGCTGCGGCAGCGCCAAAGGACGGGAGCTTTGCGGATAATACGTCTCAAGCGTTGATGCAGTATCAGGCGTTCCATGGGTTGCCCGTGACGGGTACGTTGGACGACGCGACCAGAACCATGATGGCTCAACCGCGTTGCGGCTTTCCAGACGTGCCGAGCCGCTCGGCGGGCGTCGCGGCCTTCACGGCTCAAGGTAACAAGTGGAACAAGACGGCACTCACTTATGCCTTCCAGAATTTCACACCCGACCTGACGCCCGCGCAGATTCGTAGTGCTGTCACGCAGGCTCTCGGACTGTGGAGCGCCGTCACGCCTTTGACGTTCTCAGAAGTACCGATTGGCAGCGTCCCGCAGGCTGATATCATTATTAGCTTTGTTACCGGCGACCACGGCGACGGAAGCCCGTTCGACGGCCCCGGTCAAGTTTTGGCTCACGCCTTTTACCCTCCGCCTAACGGTGGCGCGATTGCAGGCGACGCGCACTTCGATGACGCTGAAACGTGGTCAGTGACGATCCCCGTCCCCGCCGGGAGATTCGACTACGTGTCGGTCGCTGCTCACGAATTCGGCCACTCGCTCGGCTTAGATCACTCGACGGTGAACGGCTCGCTGATGTTCCCCACCTACAGCGGCCCGCATCGCTTTTTGCACAACGATGACATCGCCGGAATCCAGTCCATCTATGGCACAGGACGTAAGTGGTACGGGTGGGAAAACTTGGGCGGCGTGCTCACTTCAGACCCGGCAGTTTCATCTTGGGGGCCGAACCGTCTCGACTGCTTCGTGCGCGGCACGGATAACGCGATGTGGCATAAGTGGTGGAACGGCTCAAGCTGGAGCGGCTGGGAAAACTTGGGCGGCGTACTCACGTCAGGGCCGGGGGCAGTCTCTTGGGGTCCGTTCCGTATAGACACGTTCGTGCGCGGCACGGACAACGCGATGTGGCACAAGTGGTACACCTAAAACTGTTCGCGCCGGGCGGGGAGG
>CAXTRQ010000241.1:0-8200 GCA_964246705.1 uncultured Pyrinomonadaceae bacterium | reverse complement strand
TGCCGGGGAGCGCCGCTAAGTGTCAGAAGACGCCCCCGATAGCTGAACTGTTACCTCCATCTCTCGTTAGGAAAAGAGTAAAATCTTTTCCGCGATGGCGTCCACTTTTTCCAGCCTACTTCACTCCGCCTTAGGCCCCGACGCACTGCATTCCTGCCCAATAGTAAGGGTGTTCAAACAGACATTCGTAAGGCTCGTGGCCATAGATTTTTACCGTCAGGGAGACGAGGGCATCCCAACTCATGCGCTCGCCGGCCAACTCGAATTCTTTGGCCTCAACTAACGCCGACAACTCATCTACTGTCGCTCCGCGCAACCAGACCTGCGCATCCCGCAGAGCCTCCGGCTTGCCCGCGCCTTCTTGAAGCAGCTTCTCGTAAGCAATTTTCATGAGCAGCGCGGTTGAATCATCTCGGACGACCCATAACGTCCCCCAGACCGTCGCCGCGCCCGCGAACAGAAACCCCATAGGTAAGCCATAATGTTCGTCGGCTATTTCCCTGAAGTCCACCAGCCCCGTCTCACAGGCAGAGAGCACCGTAAGCCACGTCTGCCTCAGGCTCACATCGTCCAGAATCTCGCCGAGCGTCAACAACTCCCTGTCGGCCAGTCGCAGCGCTGATTCAAAAGGAGCGTCGAGCCGGTACTGCCCGTGGCAGGAGAAGTGCAGCCAGTTCCGTTCATCGATCGATTTCAACACCTCCGACTTAGTTGCCTGCTCGCGTCGCAGGATGCGGCACCTCTCACTGCCGAGCAGGCGCTCAATCTCTTCGCACTCCCACTCGGAGAAGCTGAGGTCGCCGGTCGGGTTGGCGACTGCCAGCATCGTCTCACGCGGGCGCTCCTCGCGCTCCAAACAGCGCTTGTAGACGGAGAGGCTCGGCGTGTAAGAGACGACGTATTCGTCGAACAGGTAACGGCGGCTCCCGCCCTCCTCCCACCAACAGGCGTGCAGAGGCAGGACCGCCAAGCCCCGGTTCGGCACGATGACGAGGCGCTTAGGTGTGTTGTCATTCTTCAGCTTATTTCTCATAAGCAGGTGCGCTTCGCGCAAGAGATCGTCGTACACTTTACCTAGCGTGGCTTGCAGCGTATCCTGCCAGACGACGTGAGCTTGGGCGGCGGCTTCCGCGGCCCGCTCGAACGCCTCCATGTCATTCCGATCCTGCGTCTGCTGCGCCTGTCTCCATGCCCGTTGCGCCTGAGAGGCGGCACTCAGTTGATTATAGTAGCTTGCCACCCAGCCGCCCGTTGGCACGCCGTCTTGGTAATCTAGGAGCAGGCGGTTGAGCACGTCCGTTCTGAATTCAGAAGCAGACAACACTTCTGTGTCTCCGTCGGGGAAGATGAGAAAGACGTAACTCTCACTCGCCGTGACGCGGAACAGCATGAGTGTCGCTTTGGCGTCGGCGGCGAGCTGCCTGATCTCGTCGTAGCTCAGCGCGTCGGCGTAGGGCATGAAGTCCGGGTCGTGCAGGCGGATTTGCTTAGTAAGCTCCTCCAGTCGGTTGTTGTTTTCAATGCGTTCACGCCGGACGCGCTCAGCCCAATGTTCCTGCCACGCGGCCCCATCTTCCGGCGACAGGATTGGCGGAGCGTCAGGCAGCACACCGCGCTCCAGCGTCTCTTCGAGGGCGCGCAACTTCAAGAGCATTCGCTCGTATTCCCGCGCAAGGTCCGGCGGCGCGTTGTGCGGGCGTACATCCCTGAGCGCGAGTAGATCAACCAGCGTCCGACTCTTGCCACGCTCGGCTATTTCGAGTGCCTCTGCCTTCCGACCGACTTTCATCAAACAGACGACGAGGTCTTCGTATACGCCGACATGCTCGCGAAACACCTGCCGGCGGCGACCCAGCGACTGCACCTCGGCGCGAAGTCGTTCCGCCTGAGTCATCGCCTCCCTTAGATGGCCTGCGGCCTCGTTCCATTGTTGGCCGTGCATCTTGAGGCGTGCGATGGCGGCCAGTGCGAGCCCCCTTTCGGCAGGAAGGTCGTAGCGGCTACATATCTCGGCCGCCTCTCGATAGGCGGACTCGGCCTCGTCGTGCTTTTGCAAATCCACGAGTGCGGACCCCAAGTTAATGAGGGTGCCGGGCAACTCAGGCTCACAGACGGCGGGCCGGGCGCGCGCTTGCTCACGCTTCAGTTCGAGGGCTTCCCGGTAGAAACTTTCAGCCTCTCCCGGTTTCTCCAGCCTGTGGAGGATGTTACCCAGGTTGGTCAATAAAGTTGTGAGGTGGAAATGGTATGCGTCAGGTCTGACACTCACCAGCTTTCGACACAATTGTAAAGACTTGCGGTGAGCCGCTTCGGCATCCTCCAGCCTCCCAAGTTGGCCGAGCACGTTGCCGAGGTTCGTGAGCCCCTGTGCTAAGTTGGCGTCGTCAACCAGAGTATTCCGCCGGGCCAGTTCGCGCTGGATGTCGGTGGCCTCGCGCAGCACCCGCTCCGCCTCCTCGTACCTCTGAAAATGCCGTAGCACGATTCCGACGTTATTCAACAGCCCGGCCACGTCGTCCTCGTAGACGCCCGGTCGGGCCTGTGTCAGCTTGCGATACAACGCGAGCGAGTCGCGGTAGGCGCCCTCGGCCTCGTCAAATTTGCGTTGTTCACGCAGCGCATTACCCAGTGAGTTCAGCGTGAAGGCCAGCCTGTCCTCATACGTCTGCGGTAAGGGCTGGGCCAGCTGGCGAAGGAGTTCGAGCGACTGCCGAAGAAATACTTCGGCTACAGACGCCTGCCGTAGCGGTAGCAGCGTGAGGCCGAGGCCGCTTAGGGTGTCGGCGAGTTCCGCCTCATATTCCCCGGGCTGCGACTGCGTTAGGTTGAGGTACAGGTTTAAAGACTCGCGGTAAGCGGCCTCGGACTCTTCGAACCTGAGCGCCCGAGTCAGGAGCCGGCCCAGCATGTTAAGGCAGCGTGCCTGCTCGGATTCATAGGGCTGTGCGCCGGCCGCGGCCTGCTCGCGCCACAGCTCCAGCGCCTCACGACAGGCGGTCGCGGCCCTTGCGTACTCTCCCTTGCTGCCTAAGGCGACTGCCCAGAGGGTTAGGGCGCGTGCCAAGGGGACGGCGTACGCCTTTGGCTGCTCGCGCGCCATTTCGCGTTTCACCGCGATGGATTCCTCGTAGGCCGATAGGGATTCGTCAACGCTCCCCAGATCGTGCAAAGCCATCGCACTGTTAGCCAGTACTTCGGCCAGCAGGAGCCGATGCTCCTGAGACTGTCTCCCCTCCGAGGCGCGCATGAGGTCTATCACCTGCCGGTAGGCAGCGACGGCTTCGCTCGGCTTGTGACGGGCTCGCAACGCGCGGCCGCGGCCGTTTAGCAGCTCGCCCACAGCGAGCCCATACTCCTGCGGCCTCGCTCCCTCCAAACCGCGCCAGATTTCCAACGCCTCAAGGTAAGCGGCCTCCGCCTCCTCGTATCTACGTATCTCAAGCAGCTCGTCCCCTCTGCGCCGGAGCGCGTGTGCAAGGCCAGCCCCGTGCTCTTGCGGAGACGTGTTGGCCAGCCCCCGGTATGAGTTCACCGCCTCTGCGGCTTCGGCCCCTGTCCCCAGCCTCTCAATCAGGGTGAGTACGGCTGCCACGTCCTGCTCATGCAACCGCGGCTGCTCTCGCGCAAGATTGCGGTAAATTTCCAGCGCCTCTTGGTAGGCGGCGGCGGCCTCGTCCCGTCTATTCAAGTCGCGCAGCTGACCGCCGAGATTGCGGAGCGCACCCGCCAGCGTCGGCTCGTAGAGCCGCGGCTGGCCGCGCGATAGGTCTCTATACAGGTTGACCGACTCGCGGCAGAACGACTCGGCCAGCTCAAGCCTGTGGGAGCCTGACAGTGACACTCCAAGATTGTTCAACATCGAGGCAACGTAGGGCATGAATGCTTCAGGCTGGATTTGCGCCAGCGCGCGGTAGATTGCCAGAGTTTCGTGGAAGGTCGCCTCGGCCTCCTCCCACCTTTGCAGGCCGTTCAGCGCCAGCGCGAGGGTGTTGAGTGTCCCAGCCAAAGGCGACGTGTACACCTGCGGGTAGACTTTTGACAGACTGCGGTACAGGTCGGAGGCTTCCCGGCTGATTCTTTCGGCCTCCACCAGCTTCCCAGCATTGAGCAACACGCCCCCGAGGCCGTTCAGCGCCATCGCAACGTCGCCCGCGTAGACGGCTGGCTGCCCCGCCATGAGCTTGCGGTACAGGCCGAGCGATGCGCGATAAAAGCTTTCGGCCTCGTCGTGGCTCCGCTGATCCTCATGCACCTGCCCGAGGTTGTTGAGGATGCCGGCCAGCAGCGGCTCGTACCTCTGCGGTTCGGCTTCCACCAGCTTGTGACAGAGTCTTAGCGCCTCGCTGTAAGCTTCTTCGGCGGCGGCGTACTTACGCAGGTCGCGCAAAGTGATGCCAAGGTTATTGAGCGAAGTGGAGAGATTGGGCTCGTATATCTGCGGCTCACGCTGCGCCAGCTTGCGGAACAGAGAAACCGTCTCTTGTTGGACGGATTCAGCCTTCTCCAATTGGCGCAGACTATTCAACGTGATGCCGAAGTTGGAGAGCGCCTGCGCTAGGTCGTGTTCGTAAACCTGCGGCTGCTCCTGCGCGAGCCTGCGGTACAGCCGCAGCGCCTCCAAGTAAATGCTCTCTGACTCGGCGAGCTGTTGCATCTCGCCGAGCAGGAGACCCAGATTGTTGAGTCTGAACGCCAGCTCGGGTTCGTAGGCATTTGGCTGCTCATGCGCGAGCACACGATACATCCCCACGGCTTCCCTGAAAGCCGCCTCGGCCTCCCCCAGCCTTTGCAGGTCGCGCAGCACGACTCCCCACCCGTCGATTGTTATGAGCATGTCCGGATCGATGGAGCCCGGCTTCTTCCCGGATATGCGACGGTAGATTTGCAGTGACTCTTCGTAGGCTCCTGCGGCCCGGTCTGGCCGTCCCAACTCACGCAACACGCCACCGTAGTTGCCAAGCGTCATCGCCAGGAAGCGCTCGTACTGCCCCGGATCGACCCGCGCCAGTTCGCGGTATATGCCTATCGCTTGCTGGGAGACTGAGCCGGCCTCAAGCACTTTGCGCGAGGTGCGCAGCACGTTTCCCAGGTTGAGGAGCGCCATTGCAAGCAGCGGCACGTAGGATCGCGGTTGCTCTCGCGCCAACTCCTGATAGAGTTTCACCGCGTTACCACACGCGGCCTCGGACTCCTGTAGCCTGTGCGCCTTGAACAGCCCCACGCCCGTCAGCATACGATAGCGAGCCTGACAAGCTCGGTCGCGCAAAATCGTGGCGAACTGCCATGCCATCTGACAGGACTCAAGCGCCGTCCTCAGCACCTCAGCCTGCCGCTCCACGGGGGCGTAGATGAAGAACTCAGTCTGCACCGTTCGTAAATCCAGCCCGACCATCCCGACGGTAATGACCTCTTCACGCGACCCTGTCTCGATGAAGAACTTGGACAGCGACTCCGCGATGGTGTCAATCCTCTCAAACTCTCCTTCCGCCAGCGCCCGCAGCAGCGCTACGATGTCTGGGTTGTTACCCTTCCGCGCTGCTTCGATTGCTTGTTCTAATAAATTATTTTCACGCAGCGCCAAGTACTGACGGGTCAGCAGCGCCCACAAGACGGAGGTTCCGCTTGGTTCCGCCTCACCTGCCATCACACTCTCGTCCGACTCGGCCAACTGCCTTCGCAGTTCTCTCGACTCCGAAATCCAAGTCGCAACGTTCTCTAAGGCTTCCGCCACCTGCAACTCGGTTTGCTCCCGAACGGTTGCCGCCAACTGCAATAAGGTGTTGATGTTGGACTCGACCAGTAGACCGGGATGACGGGCCACGACGGCATCCGCCTCTTCGGCCGACTGCGTGGCCAACAACTCGTTAGTAACTTGAATCAGTTCTTCAACATTCATGGCAGAGTTACCTTGTCCCCACAGGTGAGCGGATACGTGCTAATCCCGCCCACGCATACACGCCCCGGGCGGGAAGAGGTATACCTTGATTGCTAGTTGCCGTTCATGCGGCTCACGTTGGAGAATGATGGTGATCAAACCTATCACTCGAACCGGAGACCCGCATGAACGACACGCTCATTATAACCAGCTATGTCATCGTTGACGACATGATGCGCTCTTTGAAGCACCACAGCTATTCCCTCGCTAAAGTCAGTGACGCCGAACTCCTAACGGTGGCCGTGGTCGCCGCCAAGTATTTCCACAACAATCATGAGCGTGCGCTGTGGGTGCTGACAAGGCTCGGTTACTTGTCAGCGCGTCTGAGCACTTCGCGCTTCAATCGCCGTCTGCACGCGCTCTGTCATTGGCTGCGCCTGACGTTGGAAACGCCGGGCGAACTGTTCACTTCTGGCACCGTCTTCATTATTGACAGTATGCCGTTGCCGGTCTGTCGCCCTGCCCGTGCACCACGCAACCGAAAGGGGCTGTGGTCGAAACGACCACGACGGCGCTGAGCGCTCAGTTCATCCTTGAGCAGATCGAGCGATTCTCAATCGGCTTGAAGAAACTGACGGTCATCGTCTTAGACAACGCGGCGGTGCATCGGGCGCGAGTTATCAAAGAACGAATCGGCGTGTGGCAGCGGCGTGGCGCAAGCTCAAATATGAATGGCTCGCCGCGCAGGACTATACAACGAGAGAAACTCTCAGCTACGCGGTCAGGCTTGCACTCAAGGCGGTTGGAACAAGTTTGCGAATCAATTTTTCAGGTTTCAATTTTAGCTTACTCTAAATCTGTCGGAGTACTTAGCAATCAAAGTAGGTATCTAAATCAGCGATCCGAAAAGAGCGCGAGGGAAGTTCAAGAGACTGCTGATGATTCTATCGCAGTTCGGCTGTGCGCTACTTATAATCAGAGCGTTTTTAGTACCAGCTCCGTTAGCGCCAGTCTCAAGGTCGGCCGCGGCGAACGAACCCAGCCGACTATTGACTAACGAGCAACGCGATGTGAAAGTTGTTCCCATAAGTTGTTAATTTCTACGTTTGGGCAAGTTGGGAAGCGGCTCAATCGGTCCCTGTAAGTTGATTGAAAATAGGCTCCCGAAAAAACTTGCACATCGCGTCAGTAGTTACGTCCTTGGTAAGATAAATTCGGAAGGAGGAAGGACAGATGAGGGACGCATCGGTCATGAAGCAGTTCACCTCGTTGCTTGAAGAAAATTGGGATGCACTGGAGACGGAACTAGGTCCGCGTTGGGGCGAGTTCATCGCCTCTTATCGTGACATCGTAGAGTCCCTACCGCTCGAACCCGTGCCGGAGGACGTCGCACAAGCCATGCTCAGGTTACTCGGACTGCTGCATCAGAGGGAAGCGGGCCGGCGCCTGTTAAGGAAAAATATAGACCTCCAGACCAGATTAATCGGAAGCGGGCCCGAAGTGCTACCAAACAAAGTATCCGTGAAGCAAGTAGCAAACCGGTTGATTGACCTGCTTAAACGAGAAGAGGGCAAAGAGAAAGAGAAACCGAAGTCCGCAGGGCGCAACGCGAAGGATACTTAACGGAGGCGCTGTATGGATCACACGCAGTTGAAAGATATTACGGTCTGGCTCTGGCGCTTCTACATGCGTCGGCATGGTTATGATCCTTCTGAGCACTTGGCGCATCACTGGCAGAAGTTCCGCCCCATTGTGAAGGACGCCGTGCGGTGGGCCGACAGCACAAGGCGGTTGAGCACCGTAGAGTATAAAGAAGACCTCAATCCGTGGCAGACGAACGTCCGTCTAGTCGGCATCCCTTGGCGTGACGCCGGTGAAACCCTTCGCTCTCTCGACGTACGCGCGATGTTGGATGTCTTCTACGTCGAATCAGGTAGCGCGAAAGTGGGTGCGGCCGTCCCGCAAGACATCTTATTACTCAGGCGGCATCAATGGCTGTCAAGCGTTGAGGGCGAATGGTTCCTCGGGCAGGCGGTGTGTCTCTCGGCGGAATTCGGACGGCTCGAAGAAGAAGGCGCGAAGAGGCTCTCCGAAGAGATGTTAGAGCATTGGTGTGGGGGGCAATTCCGTCAGACTGAACTGATCAAACTGGACTTTGGATTTCTCGCCCTGCCAGCCGAGACGGAAACTGAGGTCAGCGTACTACTGATCGAAGAAGGTGCGCTCCGTCAGGCCGAGACCTTTGTACATCTATTGCTCCCGCAGCTATATGAAGCATGGACATAAATCATAAGTGAATTCGCCACCTGGCTAACTCTATTTGTT
>CAXTRQ010000240.1:0-8221 GCA_964246705.1 uncultured Pyrinomonadaceae bacterium | reverse complement strand
AATCCCATTCGGGATTCTCGTAGGCGTTGACGCCCACTGAAATCACGTAGGCACGACCTTTGACGGGAGATAAATTTTCGGGAACGATAAATCGCTTTCTATCCGTCGCGCTCTTCACACGATCTTCATTAAAGGCATAGGCGGAAAATTCCAGTTCTTTAAGATTCGCTTTGCGCGGCAGACGAATGCCGGGAAATGTAATTGTGCGCTTGCCGTTGGCTTCCAACTTAACGCGCGTGCTTTCCTGCCAACGGTGTCGCTCATCATCGGCTGAAGCGTTGATGGAATCGCTGGCGGGCGATTGACCGACGAGTTGCCCGTCGCGGAAGAGACGCACATCATAGACGCCCGTTTCGCGCGTTGTCTGCCTCGCCCCGCCCTGTCGAAATTCTCCAGACGCCTTCGCTACTTCAACGGTGACGTCGACGAGTTCGGGCTTGTCTTTAGAAATTTCAATGTTCGTGATTTTGACATGCGGCTGAACGCGATTCAGCGTGCTCAGAGGGCGCACCGGCTCAAACTTCTCTCCGGCGAGGATGCGTGCGAGCAGGCGCGGTTCATAATAATCGCGCATGAAAATTTCGAGCGGTAGAGGCTGGAGGGGATTGTCGGGCGCGATCCAGTGAACGCCCTTCACCTCGTCGAGGTTGTTGGTGTCGAAGCGTCCCTGTGTGTCAATGGCGATCCAGTCGCCGTCGTCGCGTGCCAACAGACGACACAACTCCGCGCCCGTGCTCACGTCGAAGAGACGCGTAAAGCCGTCCGTCCCGAAAGCGAGAAGGAACCGGCTGTCGGGCGAGAATTGGACGGTTGACGTGCCATCAGCGACGCTATCCATCTTCTTCAGTTCGCGTCCGGTCGCACTGTCCCAGAGTTTAAGCGTGTCTTCGCCTGAGAGTGTGGCGAGCGTGCGCCCGTCGGGCGACCACGCGACCGACATCATACGCAGACCCGGCGCACGCAACTGGAAGAGTGAGCGCCCCGTGTCCGCGTCGTAAACCTTGACGATGGCATGCCGCTCCTCTGTAGTCTCGTCGTTTCTGGTCGCGACAATTACCTTGCGCCCGTCCGGCGAGATTCCGAGCGTCGAGCGTGCGTGGTACTGTGCATCGGCGTCCACTTGAAAGGTCTTGCTCTCGAAATGAGGATCGGCGCTCCACACCGTCACCCACTGCGTCTCGTCGGAGCCGTCCGCACCCTTGCGCGTCGTTTCCCAAGCGACGGTCTTCGTGTCGGGCGTCATGACGAAGGTCAACTCGGAATTGTTGTATTCCCCGAACGGCATGTCTCGGAGACCGGGTTCGGCTTTCCGCTCTTTCCAGTCGAGGGTGCTGAGGCGAAAAGTCTGTTCGCCGGTCGGCGTCTTGGCTTTGTGGAAAGTAACGGTCGAGTCGGGCGTGAATCCTAGGTAATCCCAGTAGAAATTTGCGACATCCTCCGGCGGAACTTTGGCCTCGACGCGTGCGACGAGAGTGCCGGTCTCTATGTCATAGACATCGCCGTAAGCCTTATTGCCAAGCGCGATAAGGTGGCCGTCGGGCGAGATTTTAAACTGGCCGATCGGCTCCTCGCTCGCCGTCCATACAGACTCCCTACCGCCCAACATCTCGCGCACGCGCATCAGCCCTTGATCTTCGGATGCGCTCGCCGCGTTCAGCAGTTTGCCCTCGGCTGTGAAAGCGAACGGAGTGCCGTCGCCGGGTCGGCCTTCGAGCCGTCGCCGCAACTCTCCGGTCTGAACGTCCCAGAGACTAATACTGAAAACTTCATAGCTGCCGGTAACTGTGGCGAGCAGGCGGTTGTCGGGTGAGAGGGCGTAAGCGAGCACGTCTGTCGTCTGAAAATTCTCATTAGCCAGCGGGTCGTCGTCGTAAGGGATGCGCCGCAGTTCCTTGCCCGACGTTTTTTCGGTCACGACGAAGCCGCCCTGCTCCGTCGCAACGCGCAACCGTCCGTCCGGTGAAAGCCGACTCTTCGACAACTGCTCACCGGAGGACACATCTTTTTTGATAGCTGAGTGCCCCGCCAGACGACCCGTCCGCACATCCCACGTCAGCCGCGCATAGCCGTTGGCGACGAGTTGCCTCCCATCCGGCGAGAAGGCGAGCGGCGTGCGCGACTCTTCCAGCGAGGCGAAGAAGTGCTGGTCGCTCGTCATCCGCCGCACGAGCTTGCCGGTCTCGATGTCCCACAGTCTCACATAAGGCTCGACACCGACGGCGAGAATCCGCCCGTCAGGTGAAAAGTCTCCCCACATCCATCCGGTATCCTGCGCCTCCTCGGAACCCTTGTTGCCGGTCAAGCGCCGCACTTCCCTGCCGCTCTCCACGTCCCATACGATAACATTCTCGTCCTCGGAGGTTCCTGTCGCGACAAGCTTTCCGTCGCGTGAGAAGGTCACGAAGCCCTTGAGGAAAGAGGTATGACCGAGTTGGACGACAAGGCGTGGTTGCTCAACTGCCGTCGCGGTGGCGTCGGAAGAGTTTGCAAGGCCAGTGGTTGCCACAGGCTTTCGATTTGAAATTCGAGATTGCCCCACGCGTTGTTGCGCTGACACAGGAGTTCGCACCGTCGGAGGCTTCGATTGTCGAGCGGGCTTCTTCTGTGCGAGCGGCGAACTTTGGAGTAGTGAAACGTTGCAGGTCAACAGCAGTAAGCACAATGCCGCAATGGCTAAAAGTTGAAACTTTTGCATCGGGGGTCTCCATCGGGGAATGCGATGTGTTGATCGAACCGGAGTCCGATAAGCACAACCAAAATTATCGGACGCTTACCGCCTCAGGATTTGAGAGCAGAGAGAGTCGGAAAAGTGATGCTGGTCGAAAGCTGATTACACGCCGCAGCATTTCTTGTGCTTCTTTCCTGACCCGCAGGGGCACGGCTCGTTGCGGCCTATCTTTTGAGAGGTTGCGGGGATAGCTCCGCCGGAGACAAACCGCCACTCTCCGCCTTCGAGTTCAAAGAGCGAGCGCTCACGATGAAAGACCGGCACGCCGTCCTTGTCCTCGTAACGGGCTTCAAAGTTGACGTGAGCGCGGTTTGGTAGGGAGGAATCGGAGCCGAGGATGGTCAGACCGAGCCAGCGTGAATCCCTCGACCAACGTTCGGCTCCTCCAGGGTCGAATTGTTTACGTGTCTTCGAGTGGGTGCTCTTCCCCAGAAATTTGATAGCCCCTGTGGCATAGGCGCTGTAGCGCGCTCGCATGAGGCGTTCGGGAGTCGTGGCCTGTTCACTTCCGGCGATGATTGGCCCGCAGCACTGTAAAAACTCCCCACCACCGCACGGGCACTCTTGAGGTTCAATAATCAAATCGCTTCACCTTATCTAAATTCTTGGACGCTGATTTCGTCCATCAACTTTGTAATCTCGGCGCGAGAGATGACGGATTCCTTGCTCGTGAGAACGTCGAGCGAAAAGGCGGTTGACAGGCGGGCAATCTCAGCCAAGGGTAACTCACCAAGTTGACCAGCCAATATCCCCGCGACCATCGCATCACCGGCTCTGACGGTGATGCGAACCTTCACGCTCGGAGGTCGAGCCATAAACGTGCGCTCGACGTTAATGAACAGTGCGCCCTCTGCGCCCATCGAAACTACGACGAGTTCGATGCCGCGTAACAGGAGCGAGCGGCTTCGAGTACCGCCTGAAGCACCGCCACGAACAGTTGAAGCGCCGTACCTCCGCCGATTTGATTGAGCGCCCATGCGAGCGTTCCCTTCTGTTCGCCCGCGTAAATCCCACCGAGCGCAAACGCCAACGCGATGGCGAGTCCACCGGCAGCATGTAAGAGACGCCCGTCATGAGGTGCTTATAGGGGCCGGTATGCGACGCCGCCCGCTCGGCTTTTGCGTGTTCGACGATTCCTGCGAGATTGCCGGGCGCACTGCCGCCTGCCGGTTGGGCGAGCGCGGTTCTGATGACTGCCGTCCCAGCCTTCATCGCGTGCTTGGTGCTTGTGCTGTAGAGCGGCTTTCCGGCGAAGCGGGAAGTGTCGACGTTGGTTTCAGCGGCGATAATCACCGCGTCAGCAGCGGCGGTGTCCTCCGGCGTGAGTTGATTTTTCGCCTCGACCGACCCCTGTGTTTCGACCTTGATCGTATGTCCGAGCGCGCGTGCGGCTTTCTGTAGCGCCTCGGCGGCCATGAATGTATGAGCGATGCCGGTCGGGCAGGATGTCACCGCAACGATGTTCATATAGGCTACGGGTTGCTTCAGAATTTAAAGATACATTTATGATACACCAAATCTAATGATTGCATATTGCGGCAAGCCCTTCCCTCGTCGACTTGATTGATGTCTCGATGTGATAACCTATCGCAAGGCGCTTCAAAATTATTCTTGTGCAAGAGCAGTTCTTGAGTCTCCACGAAAATACAGAGAACGTCGAAAGGCAAACATCTGCCGCAGCGGCCATCAAGCTGGCGCGGCGTCTGGGTTTATTTGATGCGACGATGATCGTGATGGGCGGGATCATCGGTTCGGGCATCTTCATGAACTCCTATGTCGTCGCACGGCAGGTTCATACGCCCTTCCTGATACTGGGGGCATGGCTGCTTGGCGGTGTCATCGCGCTCGCGGGGGCATTCATCTACGCAGAACTTGTCAACAGATGCCCGGATGTCGGAGGGCAGTACGCATACCTGCGCGAGGCTTATCATCCTTCCGTCGCTTTCGTCTATGGCTGGGCTTTGCTGCTGGTGACGCAGACGGGCGGGATGGCGGCGGTTGCTATCACGTTCTCGCGGTATTTCCTCGAAGTGACGCGCGTCCCGTTACCCGATTGGGTCGTTGCGGCGCTGGCGCTCGGTGTGCTGACAATCATCAACTGCCTTGGGGTGCGCGCCGGAAGCAGTGTCCAGAACGGTTTGATGGTACTCAAAATTCTGGCGCTCGCCGCGCTGGTCTTTGGTGGTCTCTTTGTCGGCGCATCTCACGCGGCGACCGCGCCTGTGCTCGACCGCCCGCTCTCGCTGGGACTTCTGACCGCGATGGGCGCAGCTATGACGCCCGTAATGTTTTCTTACGGCGGGTGGCAGACATCGAGTTTTATCGCCGGGGAGTTGCGTCATCCGCGCCGCGACCTTCCGCGCGGATTGTTGATTGGAGTCAGCGGCGTAGTCCTGCTTTATATCGCGGTCAATTTCGTCTATCTCTATGCGATGGGTCACGATAAATTGGCCTCAACGGAAACACCGGCTTCAACTGTGATGCTGATGGCCTTCAACGAGCGCGGGGCGACGTTTATCGCGCTGGGTATCGCTATTTCGACACTTGGTTTTTTAAGCCAGGGAATGCTGACCGCGCCGCGAGTTTATTTCGCCATGGCCGCCGACGGTCTTTTCTTCAAGAGTGTCGCAAGGCTCGACCCGCGCACACGCGTGCCGGTGATGGCGATTGCGCTGCAAGGTATGCTGGCGATTGTCATCGCTCTCTCCGGTAAGTACGAGCAGATACTCAACTATGTGGTCTCGGTTGATTTCATCTGGTTCGGTCTGACGGCGGCCTCCCTCTTCATCTTCCGGCGAAGGTCGCAACGTCAAGAAAGCGTCGAGGACACGGGCACACAGGCAAGCTGGGCGACACCGATTGCCGAACCGGGGAGCGTTTCTGTCGTAAATTCAAAAGAGAACTACTTTCGTGTTCCCGGACATCCCATCACCACAGCCCTGTTCGTCATGGCTTGCGCGCTGATCGTGGTCAGCACCATTTACAAATATCCGGCTAACAGCGGAATCGGCCTGATGATTATGGGCGCGGGTGTCCCCGTCTACTTCTTCTGGCATTGGTGGAGGCGGAAATGATTGAGCGTGCGCGTCAAGTGATGAGTTCACCTTACATGCAGTGGGCAAAAACGCGCTCGCAGGCGCGCTTCAACTTGGCGTCGAGCGGCCTCATGAATTACCCGCTGGCCGAGCTTCCGTTGAAAATTGAAAACTTAGAGTTGAGCGGGGCGAGCCTCTACGGCTACGAGCCGTTGCAGAGGGCTTTGGCTGCGAAGTGTCACGTCCCGCCAGAGTGCGTGGTCGCCGCGACGGGCACAGCTATGGCTAACCATCTGGTGATGGCCGCCCTCATCGAACCCGGCGACGATGTGCTGATTGAGCATCCGACGTATGAATTGCTCGTCACAGTAGCTCAATATCTGGGCGCAAAGATTAAGAGATTGACGCGAAGTCCCTCGGACGATTTTCTGCTTGACCCCGGCATGCTGGAACGCTCCGTGAGCGCGCGCACACGCCTAATCGTCCTGACCAACCTGCATAACCCGTCGGGTGCGTTCACCGTCGAAGAAACTCTTAGACACTTGGGGGAGATAGCGCGCGGCGTGGGCGCGCACATCCTTGTCGACGAGGTATATCTCGATTCGCTCTTTGAAGACGCGCCGCTCTCGGCTTTTCATCTCGGCGAGGAATTTATCACGACCAATAGTCTAACGAAGGTCTATGGCCTGAGCGGCTTGCGTTGCGGCTGGGTCTTAGCAAAAGCTGAGCTTGCGGGAAAATTATGGCAACTCAACGATCTCTTCGGCGTTATTCCGGCGCATCCCGCAGAGCGTTTGAGTTGCATCGCGCTTGAGCATCTGGATCGCATCGGTACCCGCGCGCGTAAAATCTTAGAGGCCAACGGTCAAGTGCTCAACTCCTTTTTCGCGACACGCGAAGATTTGGATTGGCTGCCGCACCAGTTCGGCACAGTCTCGTTCCCGCGTCTGAAGCAGGGGAGCGTTGACGAGTTGTGGACGCTGCTGACCGAGAAATATGAGACATCAGTCGTGCCGGGAAGATTCTTCGAGATGCCGCAACATTTTAGGATCGGAATAGGCGGTGATACCACCACGTTAAAAGAGGGACTCGGAAGGTTAGGCAGGGCGCTCGATGAAGTCGCTCAGTGTGAAACGTAAAACCCGCTCGGCTTGAACTGTTCGTCTTAAGTTCCGCCGCGTTCGTTTAAGTAACTGATGTTACGCAAAGCAGAAGCGATTGATAAACTTGACCGATGAGCAAGTCAATGCTGGACATCTACACAGACTACCTGATCTGTTCGTTAGGACAAGCCTCTGCCACCGGACTTGCCCGCCTGCTGGATGATGAAATCAGCCACGATGCTGTGACCCGCTTTCTCTCCTCGGAGCCAAAGACTTCGGCTGCTTTGTGGCGCGTCGTCAAGCCTTTGGTCAGAGCCATCGAAAGTGATGAGGGCGTACTCATCATTGACGACTCGATTGAAGAAAAGCCCTCGACGGATGAAAACGAACTTGTCTCGTGGCACTACAATCACTGCACTGACCGCACCGTCAAAGGCATCAACTTCCTGACCGCGCTCTATCACGCCTCAGATGTCTCGTTGCCGATTGCTTTCGACCTCGTGACCAAGACTCAGGCCTACATTGATGCGAAAACCAAAAAGAGCAAACGTAAAAGTTCAATCACGAAGAATGAACGCTTTCGGATGTTACTCAGAGTCGCCACGCACAATCAGGTCAGATTCAAATATCTCCTCAATGATGTGTGGTTTGCTTCCTCCGAGAACATGAAGTTCATCAAGCATCAGTTGCACAAAGAGTTTGTGATGCCTTTGCAAGAGAACCGCAAGCTGGCATTAAGTGCCGCACAGAAACAGCGCGGTCAATATGTGACACTCACGACGCTTGAATTGGCAGCCGCGATGACCCTCCGGATTTGGCTTGAAGAAGTGGATTTCCCGCTCTCTTTGACCAAACAAGTCTTGACAAACAAAGACGCAAGTGTGGGCGTGCGCTATCTGGTTTCAAGCGACCTGACGCTCGCATTCGACCAACTCACGAAACTCTATCAAAGAAGATGGAGGGTCGAGATTTATCACAAATCGCTGAAGCAGAACGCCAGTCTGGAGAAGTCGCCGACCAGAACTCCGACCACCCAACGCAACCATCTGTTTGCGAGTTTGTGTGCCTACGTCAAACTGGAAGCCTTGAAGATTAAGACCGGCGTGGGGCATTTTACCTTGAAGTCAGAGATCTATTTGTCTGCGCTGAAGGCAGCTTATTCCGAAGTTGCCAAACTTAACCCGCAGCCGCTCGCTGCGTAACATCAGTTATTAAGTGGTTATCAATCCATGAAGTAACTTTTGATCATGTAGTGCCCCTCTCGAAAGGTGGGACTCACGCGGCTTCAAACATTCGCATTGCTCATCGGGCGTGCAATTCTCGGAAGGGTAAAAAGATTTTGAATGGTACTGACC
>CAXTRQ010000239.1:7910-8290 GCA_964246705.1 uncultured Pyrinomonadaceae bacterium | reverse complement strand
AAACTTCACGCTTCCCAAGAAAAGAAGTTTCGCGCAAAGACGCTAAGTCGCTAAGAAGAACTCAGCATTTATGGCTGGCGCTTGAGTCGAAACGCCCGCGAGTCTTTTGGCCTTGCGTATTCGAGATTGGACGGTACGTCGTTTGGGGGCTATAATCCGGTTTCGCTTACCTGAACAATTTGGAGGTCTGCTGTCCACCTTGTCTACGTCAACTTCAACATTCCGCCTCGCCTCGCGCCTTGATGGCGTCGGCTTTTCCGACATTGTTGAAATCCGCAACCGGATTATGGAACTGCGCGCAGGGGGAGCGAATGTCTACCAGTTCGAGGGCGGCGAACCTTTTCTGCGGCTGCGCTTCCACGACGGCGCGGGCGACCTCG
>CAXTRQ010000239.1:0-7900 GCA_964246705.1 uncultured Pyrinomonadaceae bacterium | reverse complement strand
GGGGGGGCGGGCTCAGTTAAACCACTCCGCGTTATGCTCGTGCGTCCGGATTTGCTTAATTGCGCGGGCCCATCGCCGCGAAAGTCCGCGCGAGGAATCACATCAAGGCGCGCGAAGACGACATCATCATCTTGAACGGAGGTATGCAGGGACTCTTCGGGGCTTTTCAGTCAGTGGTCGAGCCGGGTGACGAAGTGCTCGTCTTCTCTCCATTCTGGACGCCGATTAAAGACCTGATTGCTCACTGTCAGGGAAAGACAGTTCTTGTCCCTACTATTGAAGCGCGCGCCGGAGGGTTCAGCGAGACGCTCGCGCGCTACACGACACGGCAGACGCGTGCCATCTACTACAACACGCCGCAGAATCCGACCGGCGTCGTCTTCACGCGCGCAGAGGCGGAGGTGGTCGCACGTTTTGCGCGTGAGCGCAATCTGATAGTCATCGCCGATGAGGCTTATGAAGACATCGTCTATGACGGCGAGCACGTCTCTATCGCTTCGCTCGAAGGGATGCCGGAGCGGACGATCACCTGTTACACGCTCTCGAAATCCTATGCGATGACGGGATGGCGAATTGGCTACGCGGTGACGACCGAGCCATGGATGACGGGGATGCGAAAGACGCTGCTCTACTCGACCAACGGCGTCTCGACGCCTTCGCAGTGGGCGGCTCTCGCTGCTTTTACTGAAGTCGAAGGTTTTCTCGAACCGGCGCGCGAGGCATTCCGCGCGAGGCGCGACTTGCTAATCGCCGGACTCAACGAACTCGGCCTCGAATGCGCTGCGCCCGCCGGAGCGTTCTACGCCTTCCCGCAAGTGTCGAGCATTAACGCGGACAGCCGCCGCGCCTCCGCCATCCTGCTCGACCGCGCGCAGGTCGCCACCGTTCCCGGCATCGTCTTCGGCGAACACGGCGAAAGCCATCTCCGCTTCTCCTTCTCGACCTCGCCTGAAACCATCTCCGCCGGACTCGACTCGATGCGCCGTCATCTCTAAAAAAAATGCCCCGCAGCGAGTTCGACTTTATTTCTCTCGTCCGCGCGCGGCTTGAGCAGCGAGCGCGACGCGGTCGCAAATAATAAGCGGGATTGGCCCGCGGCAGCGGCGATGACGCCGCCATCATTCATCAACAACAGGCACGCGACACGGTCATCACCGCCGACCTTCTCGTTGAGGACATAGACTTTCGTCGCCACACGACGCCGCCGCATCTGCTCGGCGTCAAGGCGCTCGCCGTTTCGCTCTCTGACATCGCCGCGATGGGCGCGCGACCACGCTGGGCGCTTCTCTCCATCGGCGTTCCAGACGATATTTGGGAAAGCTCTTTTCTCAAACATTTCTACGAAGGCTTCGACGAGTTTGCCGACGCGCACGGCGTTACACTCGTCGGCGGCGACGTGTCGCGCACGCCGGAGCGCATCGTCTGCGACTCGATTGTTTTGGGGGAAGCGGCACGCGGGCGAGCCGTCTTGCGTTCGGGTGCGCGCCCCGGCGACCAGATATTTGTGACTGGCACGCTCGGCGGAGCGGCGGCAGGCTTACAGCTACTCGAAGCGGGAACACGATTCAAAGACAGCGCCGCGCGCAAAAACCCGCGACAACCATGCGGCGACGAGCAGGCTGCGCGCCCGCGACAGAAATCCGTCTCCGCCGCAGTTCGTCCGCTCGCTTCTTCCGCATCCCGTCAGCAACTCATCCTGCGCCAGCTTCGACCCACCCCGCGCGCCGCATGGGGGCAACTGCTCGGCGAAAAAAGATTGGCGACCGCGATGATTGATTTAAGCGACGGGCTGTCCTCAGACCTCGCGCACCTGTGCCGTGAGAGCGGCGTCGGCGCTCGCATCGAGGCCGCGCGCCTACCCTCTGAACCTCTGATTGAAGCGGCGCGAATCAGTGGCGCGGATGCGCTCTTGTTGGCTCTGGATGGCGGCGAGGATTTTGAGTTGCTGTTTACCGTGCGCCCGCGCAACGTCGCAAAGTTGCCGGGTGAGATTGATGGTGTGCCTGTGACGCGAATCGGCGAAGTCACCGCTGACGCGGGAGCGATTAAATTGCTTCGAGATGAACGGGTGACGATTCTCAAGCCGTCCGGCTTTACGCATTTCTGAGCAACGCCGGGAAGATATTAGCCACTAAATTTATGGAGACGAGAAGCTAGTTCCTATTGATTGCTGTCTGCCTTGTTCGCTTTACCTTGTGTCTGTTCAAACACAGAATAATCTACAGGATGCTCCGGGTGCTTTAACAAAGCGACATCGGGTTCGCCGAAGTTAACAGAAATCGGCTCGACTACTGTCGTCGTATCAGGACGACGCATGACAACTTTAATCCAATCACCATTCAGTTCCGGCAGGCAATACGTCTCTACCTGTAAATTACTGTCGCCATGCCTGAGAACAACCGTCGGCAAACCTTGCACGTTTTCTTCACGGACAAATTCTGGACTGGCGTGCCATTGCTCTCGTGTCGTAGCTATCGGCTCGGCTTTGCAGCTCGACAAGAAAAAGCGCTTGTCGTTTTTAACTGCAAAGACCCCACGTCCCGGTTCGGCGAATGATTCTTCCGTCCTTCCGTCAGTCCATTTCTTGATGTCATGCCATCTGCCGTCGAGAGATTTGTATCTGGTTCCGGTGTATTGCGGGCTTGGATTTCCCTGCGCGTCATAGTCGGTTATCTGTCATGTGATAGTGAAGGGCTTGAACAGGCTCTGTTGAGTTGCAAGTTTGGTGCGCGCTGCAATTCCGACCATCAGAGAGGCAACGACAACCACTGCGGCGATGCGGATTTTTTTTGTTTTCACAACGCTTTGCTCCTTATTGCAACTTGGCTGGGAGACTTATATGCGGGTGCTATGAACATAGGCCGCAACAAATTTGCGAGGAACCTGTACTGTGAGGGAAAACGTCATCAGTACAGGGGCCTTGTTCGTAATAACAACATTCACCGAAGCGGCAGCACGAGAAACTACAGTATTGATTAGTGCACATTTGAAAGTTAACTTCAAAAGTGCAATTTGCTTGCAGACGGGTGCATCCTGATGCGTAGGAGGTCGGAGTAGCGTAGCTAATTGTGAACGCTCCTGCGATTAATAGAACCCAAAGCGCGAATTTCCGAATTTTACGGAAGCGGTTCTGCACAGCCTTTCCTCCTTTGCAGTCTTATAGGGTGGTTATGATTGGCGGGAAATGGTGGCAACATATCGGCATAACCATCTAACAACGAAGCTGCTAAATGAGTGAAGTCGGATAGCCGAATCATGTCGTTCCTACGCCCCAGATGTTATTGTGAGGTCGAAAGGCATCTAGGCTTTTGGACAAACTATGCTGAGGATTCGGATTGTAATTTCCCCCGGATGGCATGTCAATAAAGATTTCCAACATCATTTTAAAAACAACTGTTAGCTACCTGACGAGAGCAAGTCCCCGTTTGACTCGCCGCCTGTCATTGCCTAGACTCTTCAGATAAATTGTTGTGCGGGGAATTATGTCGTGATCGCCAGAGAGACAGATGCTTAAATTTTACAACACGCTTTCGGGTCAATTGGAAGAGTTTCGTCCCATCAAGGAGGGCGAGGTCGGAATCTATTTCTGCGGCCCGACCGTCTGGGACTACGCACACATCGGCAACTTCCGCTCGCTCGGCGTCTTCGCAGACATTCTGCGCCGCTACCTGAAGTTCAAAGGCTACCGCGTCAACTTCGTGATGAACATCACGGACGTGGAAGATCGCATCATCGCGCGCTCACAAGAGACGGGCGTGACGATTGACGACTACACCGCGAAATACATTGACGCGCTCTGGGAAGACTTCGACGCGCTCGGCTGTGAGCGTCCCTCCATCGTGCCGCGCGCGACGCGACACATTCCTGAGATGGTCGAACTGATTATGCGGCTCGAACAGGGCGGCCATGCTTATCGTTCGGAAGATTCCATTTACTACCGCATCACTTCGTTTCCCGAATACGGCAAGCTCTCGAAGATTAACTTCGCGGGCAATATTGCAGGGGCGAGCGAGCGCGTGGACACGGACAAGTACGACAAAGAGGACGCGCGCGATTTCGCACTCTGGAAAGTCGCTAAGTCGCCGGACGAACCCGCTTGGGACACGGAGATCGGGCGCGGGCGTCCCGGCTGGCACATCGAATGCTCGGCGATGTCCATGAAATATCTCGGCGAAACGTTCGATATTCACGCGGGCGGCATTGACCTCGTCTTTCCGCATCACGAAAACGAGATCGCGCAGTCGGAGGCGGCGACGGGCAAGAAGTTTTCCAACTACTGGCTACACGCCGAACACCTCAAAGTTGAAGGCGAGTCAATGTCGAAGTCGAAGGGCAACTACTACACCTTCCGCGACCTGACCGCCAAAGGCTTCGACCCGATTGCCATCCGTTACCTGCTTTTGAGCGTGCCGTACAGAAAGCAACTCAACTTCACGTTCGAGAATTTGCGCGGCGCGGAGACGACCGTCCAAAGCCTGCGCGACTTTCGCACGCGCCTCGCGGAAGCGCGTCCTGAGCCGGGCGCGAATCCGTCCCTGCGCGCTGTCGCCGCGCGCGCGCTCGAAGAGTTTGAAGCGGGCATGGACGACGATCTCAACACCTCCGTCGCGCTCGCCGCGATTCACAATCTCAAGCGTGAAGTAAATACCGCGATTGACCGGCACGAATTGCGCGCCGACGACCAACGCGATTTGCTCGAACTCGTCGCGCGTTTCGACTCCGTGCTCAACATCTTCGGCGAACCGGCGCGCGAGATGCTCGACGAAGAAATTCAATCGCTCATCAACGACCGCCAACAGGCACGTCATCGCCGCGACTTCGCACGCGCCGACCAGATTCGTGATGAACTCGCCGCACGCGGCATCACGCTCGAAGACACACGCGGCGGCGTGCGCTGGAAACGGCGCTAAACGTAATGCTAGAATCGGTGACGAGTGACGAGCGACAAGTTAAAGACCGCTTCGCGCTCATCACTCGTCACTGAAAACTTATTGCTGATAACTGTTCCCGGTTTTGCTCGTCACTGGTCACTGCTTTTATGTTCAACGCTTCGCTTCTCCATTCCCGCCCGCTCGACACCCGCGCGAACATCTTCGCAGATTAGCTTCTCTTGCGTTCCATTCACGCCAGCATTTCTTTCAACTTTCAAACGCTAACTTGATTTGCCTCGCTTCGCTTTAAGGAGAAGAGATTATGTCTACTATCGCACCGCCGCGACGGCCTGAAATCAAAACGGAACTGCCCGGCCCCGCCGGGCGCAAGATTGTCGAAGCCGACGCACAGTTCGTCACGCCCTCTTACCCGCGCCCATCTTTTAAACTGGTCGCCGAGCGCGCCGCAGGGATGTGGGTCGAAGATGTTGACGGCAACATTTTTCTCGATTGCAACGCGGGGGTCGCCGTCTGTTCGACCGGCCATTGCCACCCGGAGGTGGTGCGGGCGATTTCCGAGCAGGCCGCGCAACTAATTCACCTGTGCGGCACGGATTATTATTACCGGCACATGCCGCAACTCGCGCAAAAGCTCGATGAGATTACGCCTGTTCCCAGCCCGACGCGCACGCACTTTGCCAACAGCGGCACGGAGGCGGTCGAGACCGCTCTGAAGCTTGCGATGCATGCGACGGGGCGCGAGAAATTCATCGCCTTCTTCAACAGCTTTCACGGGCGCACGCTCGGCTCGCTCTCGCTCACTTCCTCAAAGATTGCACAGCGCACAGGTTTTAAGCGACAGGCGCTCGACGTGGTGCACGTCCCTTACCCGAACATCTTCCGCCACCCATTAACGGGCGAACAGACGGACGGGGCGACGGCCAGCGCCGCCTCTCTCGGCTGGATTGAGAATCGCCTCTTCAAGACGACGACGCCGCCCTCGGAGGTCGCAGGCATCGTCGTCGAAGTCGTGCAGGGCGAGGGCGGCTACGTTCCCGCGCCGAAGGAGTTTTTACAGGGACTCCGGCGCATCTGTGACGAGCACGGCATTATGCTCATCGTTGACGAGGTGCAGTCTGGTATGGGTCGCACCGGAAAAATGTTTGCGAGCGACCATTATGAGTTGAAGCCCGACATCGTCTGCATCGCCAAGGGCATCGCTTCGGGGTTGCCGCTGGGCGCATGCGTGGCGCGCGCCGATTTGATGGACTGGAAGCCGGGCGCGCATGCTTCAACCTTCGGCGGCAACCCGGTCGCTATCGCCGCCGCTTTGAAGACCGTCGAACTGCTCGAACGCGAACTCGTCGCCAACAGCGCAGAGGTCGGCGCTTATCTGCAAGAAGGATTGCGCCGGTTGATGCGGAAACATGATTGTATCGGCGACGTGCGCGGATTGGGTTTGATGATCGGCGTCGAGTTTGTCGAAAGCCGTGCCACGATGAAGGCCGACGCCGAATTGCGCGACCGCATCGAAGTCGAATGCTTCAATCGCGGCCTCGTCATTCTCGGCGCGGGCGCGAATACGATTCGCTGGTCGCCGCCGCTCATTATCACTAAAGAAAACGTGGACGTAGCGTTGGAGATTTTCGACGAAGCGATTGCCGCCGCCTGCGCCTGAGTTGTGCCGGGCGACTTTTCAGCCTCGGAGGGGCTACAAAATTTCCGTCTCTCCGGGGCTGAAAGTTGGCCTCTTACTTCTTACGGGTTGCTTCAAGTTTTCCGCCGCCTGTGTAGCCGTCCGAGATTCGCGGGGATAGAGATACAAAGTTGAGCGTCAACACGGTCTCGTCTTTATTGAGACTTCCCTCGACACGGAGAGGACTGTGCGGCATTTGAACGAGCGTGCCCGCGTCGGTCGAGGCGACTGAGAACTGCTTGCCCTCTTTCATCAATCCCGTCACAGCGGTCTTCAACACCCGCCCGTTGCCGCCGACTTCTTTCAGATCGAAGAATAGCGTCAACAGTTTTCCATACCACATAAGGCCGATAGTGCCGCCGAGTTGGAGTGTCTCAAGGCGTCCGGCGAAACCTCCTCCCGACGTGAACTCGCTCGGCGTGACCTTGAAGGAGCGCATGTTCGAGACGAGCTTTTCCGGCAGTTCGAGTTGAAGGCTTTCGTCATCGCTGACGGGTACGGAGATGACCTTGAAGACTTGCGTCATCGCCTGCGTCGTGATGGCGTCTCTCGGCGGCGTCTTCTCCGTTAAAATCAAATGCCCGTCGGCCACGCGCGTAATTTCCAGACTGTAACCGCCCGTGTTGCGCGTGCCGAGAAAACCCGCGACCACCGCGTTCGATTTGAAGAAATCCGCATTCAGCATCTCCATATCGGTGACCACTTGGCGCAGGGCATTGTAGGTTTCAGCATCCCTCACGACGGCGACGAACGGCTCTTCCACACGACCGTATGCCCCGTGCGAAAGATCGTTAATCTCGCCGCTCTTGACCGTCTCCTTAATCTGCGCCGGAGTTGGCGAGGGAGTGGCGGAAGGCGTCGGCTGTTTTCTCCCGGCGTTTGTCGGCTGAGTCTTTTGCGCGCTGGCGTCTCGCTTTGCGCCGCATCCGCTGGTACCCGTGCTGCTGAATCCGAGCAACAGCGCAAAAGTCACTAACCCGGTTTTGAGTCCAACCATCTGTTTATCTTCCTCTCTCCTAAATCTTCGCACACGGCCACGAACCGAGCGACCGCGCACATATTAAAGAACGACGCTGCGCCGCGAAAATTGCACGACGCATAAATGGTTCTTTGCCAATCGAGATAGCGTCGAACGAAGAACCTCGAAGGCATTATTTCGCGCCAAGACGCCAAGACGCAAAGAGAAGCACGCAATTCGTCTTGGCATCTTGGCGTTTTGGCGCGAAACTTCATCTTGTTTTCGCGTTCATCTCCGCGCATCACAGATGACGGAGGAACGATTCCGGGTTATTGAGAAAAGCTCTCGTCAGCGAGACGTGTTCGATATTATCGT
>CAXTRQ010000238.1:0-8597 GCA_964246705.1 uncultured Pyrinomonadaceae bacterium | reverse complement strand
TCTTCGCTGCTCGTGGCCTTTGAGCCGCTGACGGGCAAACGCTTAGTCGAAACGAGCAAGCAGAGAACGAAAGCCGATTACGGTCGGTTCATGCAGCGAGTGGCTGCGCTCTTTCCGCGAGCTGACAGAATCGTGCTCGTGCAAGACAACCTGAACACGCACAATGCCGGCTCCTTCTACGAGTGCCTGCCGCCAGCAGAAGCCTTCGAGTTGGCGCAAGCGTTCGAGATGCACTACACGCCGCGACACGGCTCATGGTTGAACATGGCGGAGTTAGAGTTATCGGCACTCTCGCGTATTTGTTTGTCGCGGCGCATTGCATCAATGAAAGAGCTTGACCGAGAGATACAATCGCTTGTCAAAGAGCGCAACGAGTTGAAAGTTAAAGTCGAGTGGCAGTTCTCCATCGACAAGGCGAGAAAGAAACTGAGTCGTCACTACGACAACGTGCAATCTAAAGACTAACCTGACAAGGTAATAGTCACGCCGCAGAGGCCATTTCATTTCCGGGGAGAATTCTTTCTCCCCTCAAGGGCAGCCGCCCCTCGCCCGGTGGCGGCTGCCCTTTCAACTGCGACCCACCGCTCGTGCCTGCCGGGAGCGCGGGGTCGCATTTTGCGGTCAGCCCGAGCCCTTCGCCCGGCTGCCGCACACTCCATTGAACTTTTCAAGCCGCGCGGCGCGCGCACGCCTCTCTTCCGCTCGCCTCCGCGTTCATCAGCATGGCGAGATAGCGGCGCTTCTCGACGATCGCTTGCTGAGTCTCTTCAATGAGCCGGCGCGTGTCCGCGCTTCGCAGGCGCTCACGAATGATGTCGGAGTGCTCCGTCTCGACGCGCGCCAGCTGCTCGTCGGGATCTCCTTCACATGCACCGTCGGCAAGCCGGAGAGCCTCGACGCGTGCACAGAAATCTTCATAGAGAGATTCCGCGCCCGGACGGTGAGCCGTCCACAGCGCCTCGAACCAGCGCATGAATGCCCCGTAATAGTTGGTGCGGCGCACGTCCTTTGATTCTTCGCACTGGCGGTTGACCCAGCGCACCGAGCATCGCTTGCCGAGGCTGCGCAGAGCTTCCGCGACCGCTTTGGCGTGATGGCCGACGGCGATGCGATTCGCTTCGTAACAAAACATGAGAGTGATGCCGTTTCTCTCCCGCCCATCAAGGTTGGTTCCTAAAAAGCTGTTACGATAACTTCCCCGCGCTTCCCCTTCAGCGCCGGCGGAGTCCGCGTTTCGGTGTTGCTCGACTTCAATCGAGCCATCCGAGTTTCTTTGCGATGTAGAATCCGAGAAGATAGCCGACGGCGAAGCCGGATAGACAGCCGATAATTATCAATAGACCGACCATAGGAGCCTCCTGACCATGACTCTGCTACTCGTCGAGTTGGTTCCTAAAAAGTTGATGTGGGAACTATCAAAGCGCACGCTCCTGCGCCGATAATCCTTATTCGTGAAAGGTGGTTTCATAATCGGCGGCTCACCATCTTCCGGTCTGACCCCAGACGAGGCCGTCGTCTTCCGGGTCGAAGGCGGCGGAATCGAGTTCTTGCGGCGTCGCCTCTGACCCCAACCAGTAAGCGGAGAGAGAGGGGCAGGCGCAGATGGTGCATGCTTGCGGATTCCCGTCCGTATCCGGGCGGTGGCGGGAGAGCGTGTGGCTGCATTCGCAGAGGATTGGTTTAGACATGCGTTCCTCTTAGACTGTTGGCTGACTGTTCTTCTTCGGTCTTTGGGGTGAACAGTTCCTGCATGCTCAGGCCGAGTGCATCTGCGATTTTTAGGAGTGTCGTAGTTGTTGGATTAGAGTGTCCGTTGCGAATAGCAGAGATAGTAGTTAGACCAATGCCTGTCTTTTCGGCCAATACCTCTGCCGTCATGCGACGTGCGCCCATTGCTGCGTTAATCAAATCTGTTCGATACACCAGCCACCTCCTTATGGTGAATAGTTTATTCACTACAGTGAAGACAAGATACAACAAATAAAGCACCTGCGTCAATCACTTTAGTGAATAGCTTTTTTAACAGTGTGAATATCCTCTGTAGTACAGATTCTATTGTGAATAGTGAACGAGAAACTCTTGCGGATTTTGTTAGGCGTGTGCGTAAGGAGAAAGGCTATTCCCTTGCGAAAGTGCAGGAGCGTTCTGGCGGCAATATCGCGCCAAGTTATCTACACAAAATTGAAAATGGAGACGTAAGGAATGTCTCGCCCGAAAAACTGATTGCCGTCGCAAAAGGATTAGGAGTTTCGGAAGACGAAACTTTTGCGGTGGCGCGGGGCAAGACCACCGGTAATTTAACTCTTGAAGAGATGCGTTTATTAGGAGATTTTCGCATCCTGCCACCTGATCGTAAGGAACTCTTGCTCGATATGGCAGCGAACTTAGCCAATAAAAAAAAAAGAGCCTTGCATGAGGTTAAAGAACCTCATTCTAGCGAGACACCACTCACGGTATATGCCCCGACCTTAACAACGCAGGGACGCGATAGCCAGATCGGTGACAAACCCGGAGATATCTGCGTCCCCGGTTTCTCCCATGATTCAAAGAGCAAGAACGAAATGACTTCCGAGCCACAAGAATCAGGAGGAAGAACGCGGAAACAAAGGAGACGGTGAATATTTTTACTTGAACATGCGGTCGCATCTCGGCATTCCAGCGATCGCCCACACCCCAAACGGGCCGCCAAACCACTCTTATGGCAGCCTCCAAATTTCGAGTGATTGCTCTAAATCTAATTAGACCAACAGGCTATTGACTATGTTCAGCACGACCTCAACCATCGGGTTTACATCGCTTCCGTCAACGGTAGTTTGCATATCACCGTTGGTCATAGCGGTCGGCGTGGGTGATGGCGAAGGTTCGATAACGGTCGTCTGCATATCGCCTGCGATCACCGGAAGGCTTAACACGTACAGCATGCACAGAACTGGAACAATCTGTTTGACTCTTTTCATGGGTGGGTTCGCCTCACTTGAGTAGAGTTATTTGAGATGTCCGCCTGATGTTTGACGACGGACAGGATAGTGGACGCCGAATAATAATCCATTAGCGAAACGCATTTCCACATTGCTTGGAGACCACCCTCTGTGAGCAAACATCTTCACCAATCTCTCTGCTCGGAGACTATGCAGGAGCGTTGCATACGCGCACGTCAACTTGAGCGCGCTGGAAATTATGAAGCCGCACGTGAGGCTCTCGGCGACTTGTGGCGTGGAATAGGTAAGCGCCCAGATGTGGACGGACTAGACAAGGCCACGGCAGCAGAGGTTTTGCTCTGTGCCGGGACTATCTCTGGCAGGCTTGCAAGTGCCAAACAGATAGGTACCCAAGAAGGCGCTAAGGATTTGTTAAGCGAGAGTTGCACCCTCTTTGAAGTAATTGGCAATTTCGTCAAAGCTGCGGAAGCACGCATCGAGTTGGGGCATTGCTATTGGCTTACAGGAGCCTATGAAGAGGCCCGGATCGCTCTTGAAGTCGCTTTACGAAGCGCAGGTGAAAAGGATGCAGAGCAGCGTGCCCTTGGATTGCTACGATTGGCTGTAGTGGAAATAACGGCCAATCGTTTTACTGATGCACTAAGATTGCTCAATGAAGCTGAGCCTCTCGTTATGGCCAGCAGCAGCGATTTTCTCAAAAGGTAACTTTCATAACACCCGTGCGAATGATTTGAAGTATATGGACACAAGCGACGAGCGCGAAGACTATATCGACCGTGCGCTCATCGACTATGCCATGGCCAGCAGACATTTCGAGCAGGCCGGTCACAATCGGCACAGTGCACGTGTTGATAACAACCACGCAATGCTCCTGTTGGATTTAGGGCGTTACGAGGAAGCGCATGAGCGACTTGACCAGGCGAGCCGTTTGTTCGTGCTCATTGAAGATGCAGGCAGCATCGCGCAAGTTGACGAAACGCGGGCGCGCATACTACTCGCGCAGGACAGGCCGGGTGAGGCTCTCAATTACGCGCGATCTGCGGTGAAGACATTTGAAAAAGGTGACGAGCAGGCGCTACTGTGCGAAGCGCTCACCACCTGCGGAATCGCGCTTGCGCGTTTGAGCCATCATGGCCATGCACGCCTCACGTTTAAACGCGCCATAGAGACGGGTAAGGCGGCAGGCGATGCTGAAGGCGCAGGGCGAGCGGTATTAACTTTAATTGAAGAAATGCGCGCGCACCTCAGCTTCGCCCAGTTGTGCCGTTCCTACAGACTGGCTGACGAGCTACTCAATGAATCTCAACACCCTCTCACGCTTGAGCGACTACGTATCTGCGCACGACATGTTTTATCCTCTCGCCAGAAGCAGCCTGAACATTTTGCACTGACTAGCCAAGAATCAAATCTGTATCGGTTTCCTGTCGCGCGGGTAACTGAGCGATTCTCCATTCATGTATTGGACGAGGCACTATCCGCAGACGGTATACATCAAGATGATGTCATTACATTTCGGCTCTCACGGCAATATCAAGATGGTGATCTCGTTTTCGCTCTGACGCCCGGCGGATGGGGAATTGGGTTTATCTCAATCATACCTGATGGCAGACGACGATTGGGAAGCAAAAGTTCTGTTTCATCTCGATGCTATCTGGCGCAAGAGGTAATCGTCTTGGGTGTGGCTGAGCAGGCGTAAAACCCAGAGCTTTCACACGCTCTTCCTACCCTCATCACAGAGGCGTGGCGCGGTGGCTATGAAACGATAGTTAAAGGTGAATAATGCTTGCTAATCTTTCTATGGACTCTCTTTTAATTCCCCACTATCATCTGAGCACTTCGATCGGAAAGGTGCGGTGTGCCTAAACAACCTCTGGCGGAGGTCTTCGACTTCCCCACTAGCAACAAATCACCCGAAGCGATACGTTGAGGGGTTAACGAGAGCGGAGAGCATCTGACGACGCTCATGTCCGGACCTCTGAGGTAAATTGTTTTGCATCCTTTTGAGACTGTTCTGTCTGTAACGGTTGAAGAATTAGACTTCGAGCTGAGAGGCCACACCTCAGTTCCTTGGGCGGATTTTCTCCTTAATCCTCGATGATTGCGCGGCAGTGACTTCTTGATGAGATGGTCGCAAGGGGTTTGGAGTGAAGAGCGCCTTGTCCAAGCTGTGAATGATACGCAAGGCTACTATGCCCTACCCTATGGCCCAAGCGGGGCCGCCCCTGACAACGACCCACGAGCATTTGAGCTTTACTTTGAACGATTAGAGAATGCCGGGCTGGGGAAGGTCAAGCGACCGGATTTGCTCGTCTTCAACAAAACGGACAAAGAACAAATTGACGAAGTCGTCCGGAGATTAGGCGGCGTCAGTGAACTGCCTTTCACGCGGGAAGATGATCCGCAGATGCAAGAACTTCTCACTAAGGCATTGATAGCCATCGAGGGTGAAAACAGCCTATGGCGAGCAAAGAAGATGCCGTTCTACGGAGCGACATTAACACCGCAGAAAAGGCTTGGAGGGCGACTAGGACTTAAGAAAACCGGCGTTGTCCTTCCAACAGTCATTATCAAAGAAGAAGATCGTATCCCGTTAAAAAGTTGGCAAGCACAGACCGGAGTGAAGATTCACGTCTGGCACGTATTCTTCGATCTGGCCTTTGGACTTAGTCTGGACAGCGCGGACGATCTCATAGACACGGGTCTTATCGAGCCAACCGTACAGACTTTTCAAGCACCAGCCGGTGCAACGGCTAAAAAGATTATCTATAAGTTCTATTATCACTATGCCTATCCGCTTGGCGAGTCAAAGGAAGAACCACACCTAGTGCCGGCTCACATAGAAGATAAAAACGGGCATATCCTACCGTTCGTTAAATTTGAAGGAGGGAGTCTGTCACTGAGCCAAGAAGCTCTAGACGTATTGGACGCCGTCAATAGGAAAGCCCATACATGACAAAATATCACCAGAAACTACCCAGTGCCGGTGCCGAACGAGAGATTCTTAGAGAGAAGGGCCAGTTCTGGACGCCCGACTGGGTTGCAGAAGCAATGGTTGCTTATGCAATTTCGGGAGGAAGTCAACAAGTCTTCGACCCCGCTGTAGGAGCCGGGGTTTTCTTCAAAGCTGCGAAAACAATTTCCAGCAGGATGGGCGTCAGTCTGGAGCTTGCAGGTACGGAAATTGATCCACACGTATTGGAACAAGCTAAAGAGAACGGACTATCAAATAAAGACTTATCTAAAGTTCTCATTACTGACTTCGTTCTGCGTCCACCTCAAGCACCACTTAGTGCAATCGTCTGCAACCCTCCATACATCCGCCATCATCGCTTATCGAGCGAGGTGAAGGCTAAGTTAAAAGAGTTGTGCGCCAAGATAATTGGAACCACCTTGGACGGTCGTGCAGGCTTTCATATTTACTTCTTATTGCGTGCACTGCATTTGCTTGCGCGAGACGGGCGACTTGCTTTTATCATGCCTGCCGATACGTGTGAGGGGATCTTTTCATCCATCCTATGGAAGTGGGTGACTGAAAATTACCGTCTTGAAGCCGTGGTTACTTTTACATCGGAAGCTTCACCATTTCCCGGTGTTGATACTAATGCGATCATCTTCTTGATTAGAAATGCCCAGCCATCAAAGCACTTTCAATGGGCAAAGTGCACTGCCGCATCTCCCGACCAACTGAGGATGTGGGTGCAATCGGGGTTTAAGCTGACCAGCGCCAGCTTATCGGTACAGCAGCGCCGGGTGTCGGAAGGCATTGCGACCGGACTCTCCAGGGAACCTGTGAAGGAGCCATCCGATGATCCGATTTTAGGGTCGTTCGCAAAAGTAATGAGAGGGATCGCAACCGGCACGAATGATTTTTTCTTTTTGACTAAAAAGAGGGCTTCAGAACTAAGATTGCCGAAGGAGTTTTTGATTCCCGCAATAGGCCGCACCCGTGATGTCTCAGGGAACGTAATTGACAACAATACAATTAGAAGTTTAGAAGAAGCAGGTAGGCCGACATTGCTGTTCTCTCCTGACGGCAGAGCGATTAATCAATTCTCAAAAGCGATGGGCGATTATCTTCGTTACGGGGAGGAACTTGGTCTACATAAAAAGAGCCTTATTTCAACGAGACGACCTTGGTACAAGATGGAGGTGCGGCCAGCGCCGCCGTTCCTCTTCGCTTATTTAGGACGACGAGATGTCCGCTTTATACGCAATTTAGCAGGGGTGGTGCCTTTGACGGGATTCTTATGTGTTTATCCATTGCTCAGCGATACTGATTATATTGGTGGGCTAGGGGAGATATTGCGACACCCTGAAACAATCAAAAACTTATCTTTGGTAGGGAAATCTTATGGAGATGGTGCGATTAAGGTTGAGCCGCGTGCATTGGAGAGGCTGCGTCTCCCACTTGCGATTGTAGCAAAGAGCGGCATTATCAATCCTCAAACGACGATTATTGCTCAACAAAGACAACCTTTATTTATTCATTTGCCATAATTGATTAATCAAACTTTTTCAAACTCCGGCTGTGAATCTCATTTGCGAATAAAGCCTCAAAAAACACCTCGAATCTCCTAAATCTTTTCCTTCTCACACTTCCAATTTGCACGCAAATCCTCTTCAGTGCGCTGATCACTCGCGCATTTTCAGCAAAAACAATCACGAAAAGTGATATTTGACATCCCGCCCCACGCCGGAATATCTTGTCTGCGTCTCAAATCCTCGCTTTCCTGCTGACGAGAGCCTTTCTTGTTAGCCTCACAATTTCTATTTCGGTCAAGCTTCTCTGCGTAAAGCGTAGCCGACACCTCAGCAAAGGAGATAGAAATGATAGACCCCCCGAACAACTATTCATCGAGCGTCAGACCTTCCCTTAGAGCAGAAGGAATAGATTTCACGACCGCGAACATTATCCCCAACTCACAATTTCACGGCAGCACCGCAGCACCGGCGAAGCGAAGCGAGAGTGAAAGCGATAAGGATGATAAGCGGGAAGCAGTCCAACCGGCTGCACCCATGCATGGGCATCCCGCGCCACCATCATCAATACAAGCCTTCAATGTGCGGGGGTCGCGTTCGCTCAACTTACTTAAAGAAGCCGTTAAAAATGAATACCGCTACGCAATGTTGGGACTGGTGTTAGGTCTGGCGTCAATCATTGGAGGCGTCGTCTTAGGGCTTCACGGTGTGGCTGGCTCTACATCGTGGACGGCTAAGTTCTTAGGGCTATCATCGCAGATCAACGATGCCACCCCCGGCGTAATTCTGTTTGTCGTAGGACTCTTTATGATTATTGCGACCAAACCGAAGGTAGACTTAAAGGATTTAAAGGGATAGCCATGTGAGTTAAAGACTTTCACTGTTTCTGGAAAACAATTTACGCGGGACGCCTCACGACGGCCAAAACCCCAACCAAGTGTCAATAAGAGACGCCCCGCGTAAACCGCAAACTGCCCTTTAAACATCACGCACCTGATATTTAGACTTTCCGCCTGTGGTAGCCTGAAATTGCGGCAGTCACATTTTCAGCAAAATCAGCCTACAAAACTGTCGTTTGACACTCCCGCGCTTCTTTAGAGCGGGGATTCTCTAGCAACGCTCTCCTTAATAGGACACGTTGACGCTAGAAAGAACTGCCCGTCCTTTGATATTCAATGC
>CAXTRQ010000237.1:0-8632 GCA_964246705.1 uncultured Pyrinomonadaceae bacterium | reverse complement strand
TGGCGGCGAGCCTCGACGGCTTCATCGCGCGAAAGGACGGGCGCGTCGACTGGCTGGAGACGTCCGATCGCTTCGAGGGCGGCGAGGTACTGGCGCCGGAGGCCGTCGCGGAGTTCCTCCGGACGATCGACTGCTACGTCATGGGATCGCGAACTTATGAGACCGCGTTGAGTTTTGAGGCCAAAGGGTTGGGGTGGTCATACGGCGACAAACCTACCTTTGTCCTCACTCGTCGCGAGCTGCCGCAGACCCGGGGTACTGTCGAGTTCTACTCAGGCGATCTCGCGCAGTTCGTGAATGAGCGCCTGCGGCCAACGTTCCGTTCTATCTGGTTTGTAGGGGGCGGTGTAGTCTCTGCCGAATGCCTTCGTCTCGGGCTAGCCGACGAAGTTCGTTATTCAATCCTACCGATCTTGATTGGTGATGGGATCCAATTCTTCGACAAGCTCGATAGAGACATCGCCCTGCATCTGGCGGAGGTCAAAGCCTACAAGAGCGGCATGGTGGCGCTTCGTTACGAGGTGCGAAGATAGGCGGTGACTTAGGCTGTCCGCAAGGCTTGCGGCGGTCTCGTCTGCAAGCCGCTACGCGCAAGTCGGGCCGTCGCAATGAGTTGCGGAACGCCATCTAATGCCCGCCATGCAGCCGAGCGCGAATAGCGGTGCTTTCATGCGCGAGACTCCATTAATAATCAGGGTTCGTCGCGCCCGGTTAATGCGGGCGTTAGAACGCGCTGGACGAGGAGGATTTATGAAAAACGTATTGGTTCGGACAATAAGTCTTCTATGGGTTTTGATGCTTCCTCTATGTGCATTAGCCGAAGTGGTACAACCTACGCCGATGCCGGGGGCCTTTGTCCACGACTTCGCTGGCGTCATCTCGGATGAAAAGAAGGCTGAGATACAGGCGCAAGCACAAAAACTGAAAGATGAATACAAAACAGAAATCGCCGTGGTCACGATTGACTCATTGCAAGGCGAAGACAGTTTCGATTATTCCATGCGCATGGCTCGCTCGTGGGGCATCGGCTCCAAAGATAATGAGGTTCGCGGTCTTCTGATTCTGGTTGCCATCAAAGATCGCAAAACCGCGTTTAGAACATCCCGACACATCGAAGCAGAACTGCCGGACGCAGTGACGGGCGAAATAAGTCGCCGGATGAATGAAAGTTTTAAGAAAGGCGATTTCGGCGGAGGCTTATCTGCGGGGATGGGAATGATTCTTGACCGGCTGAGCGGGGTTTATGTACCCCAGACTACGGCGAACCGACCTGCGAGCAACCCCGGCAAGCCGTGGTGGTTTTTCATCGTTAACGCTTCCATCCTCATTTCTTCACTAGGTCTTATTTTGCTCGTAATTTATATTCTGAAAGGGAACAAAAAGGCATGGATAGCTGCGGGGCACACGGAAAACAGTTACTACACGCCGAGAAACGACGATTCATCATCAAGCAGTTCATCGTCGAGTTCTTCATCCGAATCGAGCTACAGCGGGGGGAGTGATTTCGGTGGCGGCGGTTCAGATTCAAGTTGGTAACGCCATCTAACGCTCGGAATGCACCCGACGCCCCGCCCCGTTGCCTCTCATGCCCGTCGCGTGGGGGCGCGGGTGATACCGAGCGTTATGCGCTTTCGGATTATGACCATGAATGACTCTGAGATTGAGATAAATCAGCAACTTCTAATTGACGCTTCCATCGAAGTGTTGCAAAAGAATGCCCATCCGATTAGGCATTCTGTTGGCGCAGCCGTCCTTTGTTCTTCCGGCCAGATTTATACTGGAGTCAATGTTGAATCAAGCGGTTATGGGGTATGCGCTGAACCGATTGCTCTGGGAGCAGCTTTAAGTCAGGGTGAAAGAAAGATTCTTGCCATAGTTGCTGTCTGCAATCGTGGTGATGGTTATATGGTTCTTTCTCCATGTGGTAATTGTCGGCAGATGTTGTTGGATTATGCGCCGGAAGCAATGGTTATCTACAATGATTCGGATGGCGTAGCTCGAACGGAGGCTAGAAATCTTCTGCCGGGCGCATATGTGGCTCCTGATTTTGACGACATCTAACAACACATCGAACCGGAGCCGAATCAGCTTGCATGTCATCCGCAAGACTGGATGCTTGTTTCATTGTCTCCCGCCCGGTCAACTCAAGCGTTATGCCGCCTGAAAGAAGCGGGTTGTGCCGAGAATGCCGGCCAAGCCGCTTCTGTGAGGCGGGACAACAACTCATTGGAGATGACGCCCCTACAGCAATGTTCTCAAGCTGCCTGCTGGCGTTCAGGTTGGAAGCCATTCGTGGGGCGCATCTCAAACGGACAATGAAGCTTGATAAAGATGCTAACCGCTTTTAATATTGATTTTGTTCATATATTTTGTGACTTTGAAAAAGGCGGCTATCTTTGTGGTGTATAAAGAGACGGTAAATCAGTTAGCTCGACAAGTCCCGACAAGCCTTGTTGATTTTGACGCGCATAGAGTTCGCAGTTCCCCACCGACACAAGCCTCTTCAGAATTTATTACCAATAGGGAGCAAGGAGATTGGGCAGAGCGACTTATTCTCCAAGCGATCAATAACACTAATCAAGATTTTGTAGCTGTTCAGTATGGGAGAGCAGATCAATTCGTTGCTGGTGAGGCGGGATTCGAGGAGTTTTACACGTCTTATCAAAAAGAGCTTGATCTTATCGGCAAACGACCCGATCTTTTGATTTTCAAAACTGAAGATTACGATTATGACTGGAGCTTTAATATAAGCCGCTTACCTCAAAACATACTTGATAACATTGTGCCCAAAGCTGTTGCTGGTCTAGAAATTCGCTCAAGCTCGTTTCTGATAGAGCAGTACGATAGAGAGCGAAATGAGCACTTGTCGTATTACGCTCGAAACTATTTGAGACAAGAGATGAGATTATAAATAATTTTGCAGACGTTCTGCCGGAGAAATTACATCAAGCATTGCTAAGTGTTAACGAAGAGAACTTGGCGGAACTTACATACCGGATTCCATCTCGCAAATTAGGAGAACGTGCTATTGCTTTAGCAGAGCGGCTTGAAATCATCAGAAAACTGCGGGACAAGATACATAAAACCAGAGGGTATCTAAGTTTTACCGCGAAAGTCGAAGACTTGTATGTTGTGCACAAGTGGACGCAGACATACGGCGTTCCGCATTACTATTTTCAGGTCTTCTTTGACAGAGTTTATGGTATTTCTTTTGAGCATATACTGCGAGTAATATCAGCAGTAGGAAGTGAAGACAGACGGTTTACTGTGGAAAGGAACACGAAAAATCAGTTTAAGAATACCATTCACATGAACGTTAAAGAGGGAGTTGAGATTGCTTACAAGGTGACGATGCCGCAACACCGAAGCGTTATGAAAAGATTGCCGCGAGGTCGTCTTCTGTTCCATGTTACTTTTGAGGGCGGAGAGGCATACTTAAATCTCGGCACTCTCTATAATCTTCTTCAAATACCTTATGAACATGAGTAATGTGCCTTCACTGAAACCCACCACCTTATTTGATGCATTATTTACGAATGCTCCCGAAGATGGCTACACAGCGTCGGTAGCAGAAAGCCACAGGAAAAAATTAGGGCAGTTTTTTACCCCTATGCTTGTTGCTGAATTTATGGCGAAGTGGATTACAGATAACCCAACTTGTCGAACCATCCTCGATCCGGCGATTGGCTTAGGGATTTTCTTTCGCTCTATCCTCAAACTTGAGCGACAAAATAGCTATGAGTTTTTAGGGTACGATATTGACCCGACGATATTTGCAAGGGTTCAATCGCTATTTACAGCTTTCGATCACATTAACTTTGAACTAAAAAACAAAGATTATTTGTTTAATGATTGGCTAAGGAAGTATGACGGCATTATCTGTAATCCGCCGTATTTCAAATTTCAGGACTATAAAAATCGCGCCGCAAGCCTTGTAGAATTTCACACAAGGCTGGGTATGAATCTAAGCGGATTTACGAACATCTACACAATGTTCATGCTGAAATCCGTAAGTCAGTTATCTCCTGATGGTAGGGCAGCTTATCTTGTGCCTTCTGAGTTTTTGAACGCCGATTATGGAACAATTGTTAAAAAGCATTTACTCAAAAACGGGGCTTTACGCTATGTTATCCTCTTTAACTCTAACGAAAATATTTTTAGTAATGCGCTAACTACCTCCTGTCTCCTTCTTTTCGCTAACGATAATCACTTGAAGCTAGTTACTTTCGTGGACGCTCGTAAAGTAGAAGACTTACAAAGCTTGTCTGAACGACTTGCTGATTATCCTAACGAGAAGATTAACGGAAAAGCGATTCCCTACTCTGACCTCAATCCTAATCTTAAATGGAGAACCTATTATGAAAAGCAAAATGGCGCAAACTTCAAAGATTTAGTTCCGCTTTCAAGTTACGGCAAAGTTGTGAGAGGTATTGCAACTGGTGATAACGATTACTTTACTTTCGATGAAAAGAAAAAGATAGAGTTTGGGATTAAGGATGAGTTTTTACTTCCGTGTTTGACCAAAGCTATACATGCCAAATGCAGTTTCTTCGCACAAAAACATTTCGATGATTTACGTTTGAAAGGAAATAGAATTTTCCTTCTAAACGCTGCTGACTTAACAGACGAAGCACTTAGGCGGTATATCAAGTTGGGTGAAAAATTAGAAGTAAATAAGAGATATTTGACCAGACATAGAATCCCTTGGCATTCAATAGAAAATCGCCCGCCTGCTCCCATCCTTGTTACTGTATTCAATCGTACTGGTCTGCGCTTTGTAAGGAATGAAGCAAATATTAGAAGTCTGACCTCTTTTCATGCTTTTTATCCTAATTTATTTACCTTAATAAAGATAAATCTGTTGATGGCTTATTTTCTTACCGACCTTTCAAGAGAGATCTTAAACGATAACCGTCGAGAGTATGGCGGCGGATTAAACAAGTTCGAGCCTAACGATCTGAATAAGGCGAGAGTTATAAATTTAGATGTAATCAATCCCAATACTCAACGACTCATTCAAGAGACTTATGAAAGTTATAGAATATCAGTTTTGTTCTCGCAGCCTAATGTACGCGCGTTAGAAAAGCTAAACAGCATATTTTCAGTTCTTGTCAAATAGATATGTTAGTCTTGCTTTTAATACGCAAGCTGCGTCCAACAAGCTAACTGAGGCTGTCGTGTCAAGCGATTTTTTCCCACCTCACGCCGCCGCTGAGACGAGTGGCGAGCCTTTCTTACGTAAGCATTCGACGTATCTTGCTTCGTCATACTTGGTTCGGGTCTGCCAACACTTCCAGATGATCCTGATCCACTTGTAAGCCAGAGCGCCTACCGCCGCTTGATGACTCTTGCCCTTTCCCTTCTGCGCTAAGTAAAAAGCTTTCGCCCAACCAGAGTGCTTTACAGATTCACCCGCGTACTCGACAAAAGATTGCCGGAAGAACTTCGGGCAGAAGTAGCGCCATCTGGTCCATGAGGACTTGCCGTTGCGCTTGATGACGGGCGCGATGCCGGAGAGTCGCGCTCCTTCATCCGCCGAAAGCGTTGCAAGGGAGGATGCCGGGAGCTTGTCTAACCCACTGACTCTGTGTGGTCATAATTCGAGCGCGGCTTCTCCGGTGTCCATGGTGAACGCTGAAGCTTGTCGCTTTAGCGCTCTTGCGTCAACATACAAATTCGGGCGTTGGGCCGCACGGAAGGGACTTAGTCTACTGTGCGGCCCGGTAATACTTTTACTTGAACGCCCTAACCTTAATTGCAGTCATCCTGAACAAGGTATGTATCCTGACCAACGTAGCTGCACTGGTTCACTGGAAACATAGTTTGACCGGGATCGCAGTGGTAATGCCTCTCGACCATGAACGAGTAACCACATCCCGTGTTAGGATCGTAAATGACAGGCTGAGCGGCGTGAATGGTGCTGCACTGTTGGATATTTGGGTCATTATCCCTACAATCGCCATCACATTGCGTGAAACCGTCGCCGTCGTTGTCATGGCAATTAGATTGTGCAACGGTCGTTTGCCGCGAAGTTGTGAGGAGGAGCGCGGCCATAAGCAGTATCAGACACAACGCTATTTTCTTCATCGGATTTCCTTCCTTGGATTTACTGCCGGTTGACGTGAGGCTGAGATGGTTAAACCATGAATCAGCCAGTAAGGACGAATAGTCAGCGCGCGGAAATGTTATTTCCTTTGAACGCCTGTGTCAAATAATCGCATTTATCAGCTTCGGGCGCGGCCTTTTATGTAACAGTGTCCTGCAACTGCGTTTGAACCTGATTAGATCCGGGAGCAGCCCAACAACCCATCTGAGGCGTTCTCTGTCAAGCAGCACTTCACCTTCAAGCCGGATTCTGCACCGCGTAAGTGAGCAGCAGTGAGCGTTTCTTGCGTAGTCCCTCTGGATGTTTCACCTCATCGTAAGCAGTATCTTGACAACCTGTGACTTGAAACGTTTCAAGTGGCGACTCAATATAAAGAGCGACGCCGAGTGTAGCCGCGTCGCTCTCTCAGGGTGGGGAGAGATATTTTAGCCCTCACGCCTCTTCATGCAAGAGGTCTCTAAATATATATCCCATTGCTATGCGACCGCATACCAACCCGTCGCGCCCGTCCCCGTCCTCTTGTTGTATTGCGTTGTCCCAGCCCCGCCCAAAGAGTTGTAAACGACGCTTCCCGGCGATGCCGCAAGTACGCCCTCCGGCGAACCTTCAACCCACGCAATAAAGCGCGTTCGCGTAGCATCGAAGTAAATAGCAGGGAAGATGCCACCCACGCTGCTGCGCACATACCCAGACACGAAGATGTTACCTAGTTGCGCTGCGGCTTGCTCAGTCTCAAATGCGTGGACAGGGCTACTGAGCGTTGGATCACTGGTATTGGTAATCAGGTGGTCGGCACCAGCCGCGCCGTATTGGTGATTGCTAACGTCGTCGCAGTCAGTACCTGAGACCCCTGAGCCGATCTTGATGCCCCAATGGCTTGCGGGGTTGTCGAAATGGTTATGTCGGAAGTATGGGTTGATGGCGTTTTGCAGAAATACGCCGTCCAGAGTGTTACCACCTAGAGACGAGATGACGTTATGCGAGAAATTGACATCCGTCGGCGGGTATGCTTAAAACCGTATTAAAGTCATATATGGCTGCGATAGATCTACGTTGTGCTTTCGTAAGTACGGTAATAAAGCTTTTCAAGCCTTCACGGTTACGCTTGAGTTTGAATTTCATTATCCCCACAACATCAGGGTTAAATTTTTCTAATCTTTCTGCTTCATATCTGTAAAGCTTGAACTCTTCGTTTCGTGTATTAGAACTTTCCCGCACGGGGATGCGCCAGACTCAGCACCGCCCAAAGCTCTTATCAAAGCCGCTTGCAAACCTTCCGCCTGTTTGGTAGCGAGTGCTGCAAGTCGCTCCTGTTGAGACCTGACCGCTTCAGTTGCGGAAGTGTCCCCGCGCGCAACACGTAAGGCATTTTGCTGTGCGAGATTCTCGTCCGCCTACTGTTATATTTGAATCAGACGATCCCGAAACTCGGCGGCTTGGTCTAGTCGTTTTTGATAACCTTCAAATTCAATCGCCGCAATCGTCTCGTTGTGCTCCCTGCTGGCAGCGTCTTCTTTCTGCTGAATGTCTTTAAGCTTGACCGTTCGTTCATCCAGTTTCAGGCCAGCAACGGCATCGCGCTCGGCCTTGAAAGACGCAACCACTTTTTGGTATCTCTCGTTTTCTAACTCAGCCCGCTTGTGGTTGTAGTCCGCGAATCCGATGAGGCTCAAATCAAGATTGCGCTTCTGAATTGACAATCCTTCTCGATAGACGCTCTCCGCATGGTGTAAATCTATTTGTGCAGATTCCAGAGCGAGGCGTGCGGCTCGTTTTGCGGCTGCCTCTGCGCCTTTTCCCGTCTGCGGTGCGCCGTCGTCTCCACCCGTCGGCTTGAGCGCATCGCCTAGCATCTCCCCTGCCATTGAAGCCTGCGCTTTTATTGCGCCTATCTTGTCTTTAGGGAGCAGGTCGTACGGGTTCAGACCTGCCAGCCCGACTCGCAACGAGAGATTGGGCAGTCCCTCAACGATTTTCACAAAGCCCAGCACTGTTTGTCCCAAGCCAGACCATGCGGCTTTGTTCTCAGCTAAAAAGATTGTAAGGTCGCGCATCTGCTGTGTGATTTCCGGGATGGCCTCGCGCGCGACCTTGTTTCTGGCTCCGGTCGCCGCCGCCCCCAAATCATTGAGCGCAACCATGAACACATGACTATCTGAGGCGGCTTGACCAGACAGAAGCGTGCCAAGATCGCGCGCTTTCTCTTTGGCTTTATCGAGACTGCCGTGTACCTGAATAGCAACGTCAACAAGCGCCTTTGATCCACGTCCGAAACCAGCTTGCGCCTCGCCCGTTCGAGCAAATGCATTTCCTGTTTTTGCAAGAGTATTGAAAGCCTGCTCGAACGCCTGATCTACATTAACCGTGCCTTTGCGCACACCTTCAATGTCCACACCGAGCCGCTGGATTACGGCTGCGGCTTGCTTGCTGCCGCCTGCGGCTTTATCAACCACCTTTTCAAAGAACGCAAAGCTAAGTGAGTAGCCAAAAGTTATTGCACAAAAGACCGTAACCAAAAGTTCTTTG
>CAXTRQ010000236.1:0-8644 GCA_964246705.1 uncultured Pyrinomonadaceae bacterium | reverse complement strand
CTTGCTCGTTTAATTCTTTATAGCTCAGACGCGCGCCTTCAAAAACAATGGCGATGGCATCAGGGTTAGACGCCGCCTGCTCTTGAAAACGTTCGGCGATACTGTCTGTTTGTCCGTAGTCATATGTGGTCTGATTCCACTCGTGAACCAGTTTTCTGACCTCTCCATCTTTTAAATACCTCAACGTGCCGATTGGCTGTTCCGGTACTTCGACCATGCTCTCAAGCACAGTCTCGACCTGCTCCAAAATCTGTCTTATCGTTTCTCTCTCGTACCTGCTCGACTCGTAGCGAAGTTCTATCTTGAGCCGATCCCCTTTTACTACTTTGAGTCTTAAACTTTCTTCTCTTGGCTCTTCTCTCCATACACTTAGAAGCTTTAAGGCCCAGTCGCCATCTGTGAGAAATCGAAGTTCATTCTCTACACAGACATTGACGCTGCTTTCGTATAACCCCTCTTCAAGCGTCCAATTGTTCCAGTGTCGTACCTGATTGGTCGATGCATATCCATCGTTGCTTAATTCCTGCGCCCGCTTCTGAAGTCCTTTTAACCAACTTCCCACATCATCTTTCTCGTTTACATCCAGCAGCAAAGGCAGCGTATTAATCAGAGGCCCCACGACGCTTGCGGCGCTTTCTATATCAGCATCACGGTTATTTATTCTCGCTCCGACAACTACTCTCGGTCGACCGCTATACCTGCTCAGCAGTAAAGCCCACGCCCCTATAACAATAACCCTCTCGTTTATCCCTAGCAGCTCTCCAAGCCGTTCAATCTTCGACGTGCATTCACTACTCAGGGCTTTCTCTACTAAGTCCGATTTTCCCTCTTTGTTACTCGCGCTTATCCTGCTCCATTCAGATATGGTTCCGCTCGCCGACCCGAACTCTTTTCCCAATTCCTGCCAACGCTTTTGAATCTTTGACCAATCCTGCTGTTTTACTTGCTTCGCATAATCCTGAAACTTTGAGCCTTCCCCTAATTCAATCTGCGGCGTTCCAGTCGTCGCCCCGTAAATCTTTAAAGCCTCATTAATTACAGTCGCCACGCTAATCTCGTCGAGCACGAGCGCATGATATGTAAGCGCCATTTCATACGAAAATTCGGAAATCCGGCACAGCTTGACGCGTAACAGAGGCGCTTCCGATAGCTCGAACCCACGCGTTCGTTCCTCTTCGTGGGATCTTTGTTTCCGCTCTTTTTGTTCATCCTCACAGAGGTTGGAATAGTCCTCGCTTATAAGGTTGAACCGAACTTTTTTGTTCACTAACTGGTGTGGCTTTTCAACTTGCTCCCAGATAAAGAAAGTACGCAGAATCGTGTGCCGCTCGATTACCTGCTGCCATGCTTCTTCGAGGGCAGTGACATCAATCGCTCCTGACAAACAACAGACCCATTGGCCGCACTGAATTCCGCCATCCGGCGTTTCGACACTTCTCAACAAGATGGATTCCTGGACGGGCGTGAGCGGATAGACCGCACCTATGTTCTCTATGTTGCTCATCTATGTTCCATGGATGCTGTGTTGCTGTGGGCTGTCTCGAAGGAGGGATATCTTTGAAAGTTATGCGCAACCATTCTCGTTGCGAACGGCTATGCACTGAAGCTCATTTGGATAAATACGAATCTCCGGATGTCAACTTATCCGGCTGCAATGCAACTATTAGAATTTAATATTCGTGAATGGTCGAGCAGGGTAAGAAGCACATCATGCCAACGTGTGCGTGTCCGAAACTATGTGTAGGAATTTATAGTTTTTTACGGAATTTTAGAATAGGTATTTTGTTTCTGATAGGAGACGCTAAGGCAAGGCTACCGCTTATTGCGCGGTCAATTTGAACAGTTACGCTCATGGCCGAGGCAATGTTTTGAAAATTTTGATCTATACCTGCTTGGTTGTACCGTGAGTAACTAGAATTGCCCTTCAGGAAGGCACTACCACTTTGGAACTGAAGTCATTGATTTTTGAGAGTCTGGAAACAAGCTTACGGCGCATCGCAAGAACTCATGCTGCTCAGCACAATAAGATGGTGAAGGCTTGGCGCGGTTTAAGAATGCCTGACATCTATCCGAACCTACCTGACAACGAGAAACACCACACCATCCGCTTCGACAAATTACTAATCCAACTACTCAGCTATATATTCAGAGCCGATGCCTTTGAAAAACTGTCTGGTACAGGAAGCTCATAAGCATAGCGAGTGTATGGACAGCTACCTTACTGATGACCTTTGAGCCGCTGACAAATTAGTGACGGAGAGAGACGAGCAAGCGTAGGACGCAAGACGGACACTGAAATTTCAGACCAATGGGAGCCGACACGTTCCAACAGCAAAAGAGGTCGTGCCGGTAAACAACAACAGGCCCCACTCCCAATCCGAGCCTCTTATGGGAGCATGCCGCCATACTATATGCGCGTGTTTTTGGTCATTTACCTCTCGAAGGATACGTCTTATGAGTACCTTAGGCGGAGGGATTTATTTTCAGTAATGTAAGCAGGTTCCAAACTATAACCACCAATCATGGGTCACATTATTATCAAATAACTAACAAGGCAAGACATTTTTACCGGCCGTTTCCGCTATTTACTGGCCATTTCTGCTATTTGTCGCCAATTTGACTTTGCCCCATTTTCATACACAATTTGAGAGTTTTATAATTCTTCAACTCAGGATTAAAAATTGACACTCGCCCTACATTCCAGTCCCCCGTACCAAATCTTAATCCGAAGATTCGCTTCGCAAATCCAACAGCGGCGACATTTCAAAGGCCACGCCTGCAAGAAGTTAAAAATGATTACGCGATATTATTGAAAACAGTTCCTAAACTTTCAATATCTATTAGCCAATTGAAAATAATCACTAACACCGCTGAAAGCAGACGCATATTGACATGAGTTAGAGTCTCTCCGACGTGTCGTCTATATTGTGTCGGCGTCATGCCATGAGCCTTTTTGAAATCACGAAAGAAATGGCTCTCATCCCTTATCCCGACCTTCATCATAATCTCCTTTACATTCAACGACGTGGTTTGCAGAAGCTCCATGGCTTCAAGCATCTTGATAAGACGAAGGTATTGCAGAGGCCCCATACTCGTCTCGGCTTTGAACAGATGACTCAGACGTGAGTTGGAGAGATATACAGATTCTGCAATTTCGGTGAGAGTTAAATCCTTGTGAAGATTGTTTTCCATCAGAGCGATTGCTTTTTGCACCCTGTAGTCCATACATGATCTCCCGAGCGATGTTTCCTGGTTCGGACTGATAATGCACTAACTCTGTAAGGACCAAAGCGAGAGCTTTATGAGTGTTGATAGGGACAGCGAATGTACTGGAATGAGATGTTAGAAGTGCGCCGAAATTTGCCTCCTGCCCAAAAGCAAATGCAGCGGAATTTTAGTTCAAGAGTAGGTTTGCAAGGCGCAAGCGCAATCCTCAGAGTGAGGCTACATGCGATTACAAACAACTATAATGTAGAGTTTTTTTTGCTTCAATGCAAATGGCATATGAAGCAGAGAGAACAACGACACGCCCGGCTCTTATCGGTGAGACCTGTAACTTGAAAACTGCGTCCGCGACCGAATCTTATCTGATTCCGCAACGTCGTGCCCCGGTCTGCTCTGTCATAAGAACCTCCCTTTCTACTCTGCTTCTCCTCCATCACGAAGATTGAGCAACTCGTTGGCCTTCTCGCGCACCCTCACAGCATCCTCCGGCGACAAGAATCCGCCCCTCTCGACACACATTTCTGTAACTGTATGCTCGACCGATTGCCCCTTCAACTCCAGCAACGCGATGCACGCTTCGGCCAGTTCTAGTATCTCTTTCGCCGCCAGTTGCTGCGTACATATCGCCGTGTTATCGCCGCGCCCGACGTTAGCATGCCCCTGTCTTTCGCTGACTAGACCGTATCTCCTCAGCACGTTAAAAGCTTCGCGTTGTGCCACTCGTGCCGCCTTCGGCAAGCCGCGTTGTTCTAGCCACTCACGCGTGCGCGCGTGCTCGCACGCCGCTGCCTGTCGCGCCGCTGCATGGATGGCAGGTTCCAGTTCACCTCGCAGTCGGAGGATGACATCCTCCAAGATCATAGTCGCCGTGTCTCGTGTCGCAATCTCACGTTGTTTCTCCCTGTGGGGAGCTTGCAGGTGTCCATTGCGTTCGGGAGGGTTTGGTTGGGAAGGAGATTTATCAGGGCAGTTGTCGCCCGCGCCGTTTTTTGGCGCGACGGGATTTATATCTTTATCTAAAGTTTCTTTAACAGCGTAGCTGTCATTAAAGGCTGCTTCATTGCTTGAAGCAGGATTGACATTCGGTGAAGCAGGAGCAAAGACCAAAATTTTTTTGCTCACAGACGCGTGCCGCACGCCGATAGAGGAAACCGCGCGGTTGAGGAAGATGCGCAGTCCAACGCCATTTTTACCGGAGAAGTAACCGATAATGCCCTGCTCGTGCATCCACTTGAGGGCTTTGCTCGCTGTTGCCGATGCGACAGCGAGCAGTTCACAGATTATCGTCCATGCTTTGACACGCTTTCCCTCTCGCCACACAGCCTCGATTCGCAGGACGCCGTCGCGCTCCCAGAATCGTTCCGGGGCATTCACGATGCGCAGATATATCTTGCTCATGAGCGGTGTTACACGGTCAGCTTCAGCGGAGGTAATCACGGCCATGACATCGCAATCTATTTGACGGAAATTTTTGCGATACTCGTTCGCCCCGAGTTGTGTCTTGCGGATAAAGCGTTGACCTTGCGTTGCTTGTAAAGTCATAGTCAAATCCTTGTGGACAAAAGGCTTGACAGTAATAACCGGTATCTGTAAAATCCATTTCGGTTTTGACAAACAACTACCGGCTCGCTGTCAAAGCGAGTTTTCTTTTGACCTGAAGCGTTTGGTCGGCAAAACTTACGCGCTTCAGGTCGTTCTATTTTACGGGCCGTACTACTGCCCTCTACACCTTTCGCTACTTTCCTACACTACATTCGTTATTATGTAAATACGGGTGAAGAATCGCGTTCACCCGTTAAGAGATGACTTCAGTGGTTAACGCAACTCTTCACTGGTGAAGAGAAGTCTTCACCGGTGAACACAACTCTTCACTGGTGAAGAGAAGTCTTCACCGGTGAACACAACTCTTCACCGGTGAAGAGAAGTCTTCACCGGTGAAGAGTTGTGTGTTGAATGTAAAGGACTTATTGAAAGGGAAGAGGATGGATTCTGAGCCTGATACCTTTTCCAGTCGCATCATTCCGCACTTCCACTCTTTCGACAAAGCCCCTCTCCACGAGAAAATTCATAACATTGATGCAATTGCGTCTGGTCATTTTTGTGGAGACAGCGATTTCACTATATCTTGTGAAGCATTCAGAAGTGCCGCGATCTAAGGTCAGCGCAAAGAGCGCACGCATGACGGCTAGTTGGCCAGGGTATAAGTATCCTTTCCATTTACTAGCAAAATCTTCAAAAGAGAGTATTTGCGAAGCAAGAGGGGATTCTTCCCAGTCGTTACGCACCCGTCCGGGAGACTTTGCCGCACTCAGGGCTTTTGGTTGCGGCAGAGTGGATTTTGAGTTCTCTTTAACTGTCGGGGAAGGCGATACGACGTTGAGGGACTGCTTTGGAGGGATTAAGAGCGGAACTTCCATCGCCGTCGGGGCTAAGAATTGCCCATCGGAAGCCACGGTTTGAGGTATATCTTCGACGCGAATAGTGGTTTTTTCTTCAGTATTTACAACATTTTCGGGCGCAGACTGCGGGTCGCTCGGAGGTTCTTGGGGGATAATTTGTGAGGAAGCAGGTGTATGTGTCTCGGAAATCGCGATTGGCCCAGACTTGAAACTGCCTGTCGGGGCATAGAACTTCTTCATCACCTCTTCAGCAGGAGTGACATCATCAGCCCAATCAGGAAGATCGGTCTCTTTATTAAATCTGGCTTGTTTCTTTGGCATACTGAGCAGGCTCGGTCACAGATACCTCCACCGCAGCATTAGCTTCCTGCGCGATGATCGCCTCTGTAACAGCCCTATAATCATCCGCTCCTTTGCTGTGAGAGTCATATTCAAAAATAGTTTTGCCATGTGCCGAAGCCTGCCGGAGTTTTGCGTCCGAACGGATAGGGGGAAGCACCTTCGGTGCATACCGTGTTTCGATAACTTTCATTACCTGATGGGTGATGTTAGTGCGCCGGTCAATAAAAGTCGGCAAAACCCCGCAAATATCGGCAGAATATTTAAAAACCTTCTCAAGCTCGGCCGCCGAATCGAGGATGCCTTTGGCTCCTTGGAGGGCCAGTCGATCCATATCTATCGGGATGATTAATTCATTAGAGTAGAGCAGGGCATTGTTGTGCATCACATTGAGAGCCGGGGGACAATCAAGCACGATATAGTCGAATCCGCTCACTTCCGAGAGGCGGACGGTGAGCGCGAGTTCGCGACCCGGTTGCGCGGAGATAATATTTTCCGCCATCGCCGTGCGCTTATCCGAGGGGATGACGTAAAAATTCGCGCGCGCCTCGACGATGACTTGATCATATGCCAAGTCATCAACCAGAAGGTTAAAGAGGGTGGACTGGTTCTTAGCAATTTTAACCCCCAGCATGTCTGAGGCGTTGCCTTGTTGATCCAAATCAATCAGGAGGACGCGCCGTCCCCTGAGTGCCAGCCCGTGAGAGAGGTTGACAGCCGTCGTGGTTTTTCCCACACCGCCCTTGAAATTTTGAATCTGTATCTTTCTAGTCATCTATCGTGCCCTCTAATACGGTAGTGAGTGGTCGATTTAAGCCGTAACAGGTAGTTTTGTGCCGCACGTATGTCCGCTTCAGACCATATATAATAGCCATTTGAAGCTTTTTGCGGGCGGGGTATCTTCTCCATTTCCAGCCAGTTCTGTAGAGTGCGTTTGGTGATATTAATTAGCTGTGCAACTTCACCGGTTTTCCATCGCTGCATGATTTGACTTCGTAAAACCTTTCGCCGGTTTAAAATTAAAGCCACTAAAACAGAACAACGCAGGGAAGTCAACAATTTTTCCGACAGCTTTCGCCAAAAAGTTGGACGCTGTAAAGAAAATTTGTGACCTCTGCCATTGGAATCCGTCCTGATGTCTCACGTTCCGTGATACGTCGAAGTTAAGGCAACAAAACGTTTCACAAGCCAAACGTTAAAGACTAATTTACCGATTTAAAAAGTAATAATAGCGAAGTATTTGGTATGGTTTACACAAACCATGTAGTTGTGTCTCCGTTATGCTATAGGGTATTTTAGGAGGTAGGTAGATGAATCCGTGAAATAAAGGCTATCGCGGCGTTATAGCCCTGCCACGCCCTTTTTTAGGGTTGCGTCCTTGTTCTAATCCACACGCGTGAACCTATCCAGACATCGTAGGATGGCAACCTTGATTCGACCATCCGCCTGATTCTTGAGCGCCATCTAGGAGAATGTGAGGCTGACGGGGACGAAAACCTCCACCGGCTTCTTGCATCTTGCGTCGAGCGACTGGTTCCCGGCGCGACACGCCTTGACGCCGGAACCACCGTTCTGACCACAGCAGGACGGATTACGCCGAGTCTGATAACGTACAAATCTCAACTTCACCTTCTAGGAGCCTTGCGCCCTATCTGCGCTATGGCGTCTCGCTAGAACAGAAAGCGCAGGCCGACCTGAATACGGCGTCGTCCGTCATAGACTTCGGTCGCATTAACGCGACCGAAGGCCGGTTCATCAACGAACTGATTCGGCATCTTGAAGTTCGGGTGGTTAAGCAGATTAAAGAAATCGAAACGCAGTTCCAGAGCCGTGTCTTGCCAGAGGCCGGTCTTCTTCATGACTGAGAAGTCCAGATTGTTCAACCCCGGCCCGTCGAGCGAGTTGCGTCCGATCTCGCCGAACGTGCCACGCGGGGGGATTTGAAAAGCCGAAGGGTTGTAAAGCTGCGTGCGGTCTCCACGGAGGCGTGGGTCGCCGACGAGGTCGGGACGGTCGAGGAACGTCCCGGTCCCACTGTTATCGAGCGAGATGAAGGGTGTGAGCGGCCTTCCGGATTCGGAGCGGAAGATGCCGGAGACCTGCCAGCCGTTTAGGACTTCACGCCCGGGAAGCGGCAATTTATAAATCCAAGTGAGGACGAAGCGGTGGCGACGGTCGAAGCTCGAACGCGAGCGCTCGGCACGCAGGTCACGGCTGTTCTGCGGGAGTTCGCTGGCATCTGAGGCATCGTCAATGGCCTTCGAGAAGTTGTACCCGGCCTCGAACCACAGCCCGCCACTCCACCGGCGCTTGGCCGAGAGTCTCAGCGAGTGATAACTCGACCTCGCGGACGAACTCAGCAGGTTAATGGAGCGGAACTGGGGGAAGAGCGCGAAGAAGGGACGGCGCGTGTCCCTCGTCAGAGGGTCGCCGGGCATAGGCTGGTTAATATCGAGGGTGCGATACAGGTGTGTACCCACCGCACCCTGATAGGCCAACTCCAGCATCATTCCCCAGCCGAACTGGCTCTGAAGGCCGACGTTGAAGTTCTGAACGAACGGGGTTGTCAGATGCTGCTCGATTGCGTGGATGTCGAGCGAAGTGTCCGTGCCGGGTTCGCTGCCGAAGACAGGCTGACCGAGGCCGAAGGGGATGGCCCCTGATGGGTTGACAGCGAACAC
>CAXTRQ010000235.1:561-8775 GCA_964246705.1 uncultured Pyrinomonadaceae bacterium | reverse complement strand
CGAAGCCGATTAATCTCGTCCTGTTGAAGAATCTGCTCAGTTGCCTTCTGCCCGTGTATTGCAACGCCTAGGCTGCTGGCAGAAACAAAGCTTCAGGCCGGCAAAATAGAGCCGCACTTATATTTGATGAACTGATAACAACGACGACACCTCCCATTGACACCCCGCCCCGCTCCCGCATATCTTACACGCGCTTTCCCGCTCAGTAGAGCATTAGAAATTCTCACGTACTCACGAATAATGTGTTAATTGAATTTGCGTCCATTTCCGAACTGAATTATGGAATATTACTGGCTGTTATTGATACTCCTGATGGTCTTAGCTATTACTGTTATCTATCAATTCTCCCCTCAGAAAAGACTCCAGAGAGCGAGGCGAAGAGTAGAGAGGGAGAAGCTGAAAGAGCAGCAGAGGATCGCCAAGGAGATGGAAGCAAAACTTCTGTCAGGAGATTTGTCTCCGGCCTTACATTACTTTTGGAGCCGTGGAAACGTGAACAGGGTCAGAAGTTTCCTGCAAAGCAGACAGGAACTCCCTCTGCTTTCCGAAGGATTTTGGGGAGAGTTCTGGTCGAATTCGCCGGATTTCAGGAGAATTGTTAATACGGCTTTTGAAAATGCGGTCAGGCTCAAGGCCGTTGCATACGACCCGAACAATGTGTTTCTGCCGCAAGAGTTGCGGCTTCATTCCGAAGAGGTGCTGGGGCTTTGCACACATAACCTCTGGCAAGCGTGCCACCGTCTTTCCATCCTCACACGCAGCGGTGCGGATAAACGTCATATTAAACCTGCGTTGCAAAAGATGGCTCAAGAGTTGAATGACATTTCCCAAGTCTTGTTTGATGCGACCTATACGCTGAACAATTACACGGCGGTCGCAGGCAATATCGGCGCGCTCGATGCCGCGAAAGCTACCTTGGCCTCGCTTGCCGGACGAGCTAAAGATATGGAGGAAGCCGAAGGCGCTGTCCGAAGAGAACTAGGCTCTTTACCGTCTCAGGGTATATGGGGAGACAGATTAACGGATATGCCAAAAAAGAATGAGAAGGAACCCGTCCCACGACGTAGCGTCAAACGGGATGACACAACTAGTCCGAACTAACTGCTATTGCAAAAGAGGCTATTTCATCATGGCTCGAAATATTTCTACGCATTCATAAAACATGATGCATTTCCAATCCTCAAAAGTGGGACGTAGATAGAAATAAGGCCGTCAGTGCCCTCGCTGCACCAACGGCCTCATCGAATCTGTTCCTCTTTTGGGGGGAATGATTCGCCGGGGAATCTACCACTAATCATTATTAATTTCAATACTGACCTTCACGGCACAAAAAGTATGTAAATCTCTCCGAACCTTCTTTTACTACTCTGTGTCTCTATGGCTAATATTTCCGGAATGATTAGTCCCTATTTACGACATCAATAATCTATTTACCGGCGTCGAACATTGCGTCTATTATTTGATGTGATGCAGTGACGAATGAAACTGAAGGCAAGAGGAGATGAGGCTGTGTCTGAAATAGTGTGGTCTGCGGTAGAAAGCGCTCCGTCGAGGGAACTCTTCAAGGGCATCCGCCTTCGCACTCTCTGGCAAGGTGAGAATGGAGCCAAGGCGCAAGTGTTGGAGATGGATGCGGGGACATCTTGGGAAGGAGTGGATGTACACGAGCCGGGGCCGGAGGAGGTGTTCGTTGTCTCCGGCATCTTTAACGACGGAGTTCGGGATTACCCTGCCGGGTCATTTATTCACGCGCCGACCGGATCATCGCACGTCCCACAATCTCAAACCGGCTGCGTCCTCTTCGTCTTCTATCCTGAAGGCTAAGGCGTGAGGCCGAAGCGCGATGGAGGCGCTTGATAAGAGCAACTTAAATTGCTGAAATTTGCTCTTTCTGAAGGAAACAAATGCTGCGACAAGTTATCCTGCTGCTCGTTACAACTTCTTTGCTTTATCAGAGCGCCCCTGTAACTACAGACAAGCTGCCAACGCCTTATGAGGATGCCGACGCCTATGAAGTTTATTCAGCAATCCTTCCATCCGAGTGGCCTTCGCAGGTAGCCCATGCGAAAACATTGATTGTTCTCGGTACGACTAAAAAGTATGAAATGTGCCTGCACGCCGAGAAGGAATCGGAAGAAATCGTCGGGCCAGCGATTTCCGCTTACGTTAAGTTGAATGAAAAACCTTGGCTTCTCCAGCAGAAGCTCAGCATCGAGACGCCATATAAAATAATCGCCTCCGATGAGTTTAAATCTGTTTTCAAACAAGGTGATTGGGAGAATTTCTATAGACAGTATCCGGATTCAGGTGGTTGGATAGAATTATCTGCGGTTGGCTTTAATGCCGATAAGACGGTCGCGGTCGTCTACATGGGTCACAGCTGCGGCGGTCTATGTGGCGGCGGCAGTTTTCATGTTCTTCAAAAGAAAGATGGCGAATGGGTATCTTTAGATTGGAAAGGAACGAGTTGCGCTTGGTCTTCCTGAACGCACATCCTTACTCGATATGGCGATACGTGATGTTGAGTAAGTGAATAGTATCAGCCGGGTTTGTAAGGGAGGTGATGAATGGCTTTGGTCAAAAAGCAGTTTTGTGTTTTCCTCATCATCACCCTACATCTCACCTCTCTAGCACGCCCATCTTTTTATTCCTCTACTCCTGAGCCTCGCTTACACAGGCTCGTTAGCGGGCAACTTACACGGCAGCGCCGTACGAGGGCTATTTATCGAGGGATGAATTTCATCTACCGGATGGCTCTGAATCCGGACAATTTTGATGAATACGGAAGCGACTATGTGTGGTGGTTCTACAACATCGAATCAACTGTAAAGGATGCGAATCTCCGGCGAGTGGCGAGACGGATGGGGAGAGAGCGAGCGATGAGGTGGCGTCGCCTGCACCGCTCTCTTCCGAGAGAGCCTGATGCCAATACGATCTCTGAGTATGTTTTTGGCAGCCAAGCGGCAGATAATCTCGATGTTCGAGATGATAAGTTGAGGAGAGAGCTACAGAGAATTGCAGGCCGTTTCTCGGCGCGTGATTACCTCGAATGGAACCCGCTTGTCGAACCTCCGCCGATTGACATGCCGGCGGAATGCGAATTCGATGGCGAGGGAAATTCGAGAGGGGCTAAATTTTGCCATCTCTGCAAAAGACCCTTACAGATGAGGAGTCGTTATGATGTTTGGTACGATGCGCTCATCACGACTTACAGCGGAGATGCGTTTGGCGTCAAATTGGGAGCGCATTACGCTGATGTACTCAAGTGGTTGCCGACCTTACGCCCATATCGTGGAAGGGATAATGATCGTAACCCGGATTTTTATGATACGGTCTATGCCATCACACATATCGTCTATACTCTCAACGACTATGATAAATACAAACTCTCACCGCGATGGTTGCCGCAGGAATACGAATTTTTAAAAACCAATCTCAAAGAAGTGATTGCTGATGCGGATGCTGAAACGCTGGGCGAGATGATGGACACTTTGAAGTCCTTCGGTTTAACCGAGAACGATCCGATTATCCGCGCCGGTACGGATTACTTATTGTCACATCAAAACACAGACGGCAGTTGGGGGGATGTCAATGAGGAAGACATCTATGACCGTTATCATACGACACTGACAGCCGTCAGCGGCCTCTGTGAATACGCATGGCACGGCGAAGGTCTGAGCTTCCCGGCGGTCAAACCCCTGTTAGAACGTTGGGCGTCTGAACCGGCAAGCAATCCTCACTAAGAAGATTCTCGGCGGCCTCTTTTTTTAAGACTCAAGAGGTATTTTGGAACGGAGACCAAGATGAAACAAATAACGACGATTATCCTTGTCCTTTTGACATTGCTCCAGAGTGCAGCCGACGCTCAGGTAACGCCTTCGCCTTCACCTTCGCCGGGTAGAGACTCGAACGTTGCGCGCTACACAGTGCTGATGGCGAGCAGACCTGCCGGTTCACAGACGACGACTGTCAAAGCTGGAGGCGAACGGCTCTATTCCTTCGAGTATAACGACCGTGGGCGCGGGCCGAAGCTGAGCACACGCATCGTGCTGGGCGAAGGCAACATCCCGACGCTGACGGAGACGACCGGCTATGGTTACTTGAAAGACCCTGTCGCAGAGCGTTTCTCCGTTAGCGACGGGAAGGCGACATGGAAGAGCACGGCAGAGCAGGGCGAGAGAGCAGTCGGGGGCAGAGCCTTCTACATCAGCATGTCCGGCGCACCCGAAGAGGCCGCGCTGCTTGCACAGGCACTATTGGCTGCACCCGGCGGCAAACTCTCTCTGCTGCCTGAAGGCGAAGCGCGCATCGAGCGAGTCGGCGCGTTGAAAGTTGAAGCCAACGGGCAGTCGCGCACGGTCGTGCAGTATGCTATCTCGGGTCTCAACTTCACCCCTTTTCCTATCTGGCTCGAACAAGATCAAACCTTCTTCGCGCTGGCGAGTAATTGGTTTGGTGTCATCCGCGAGGGGTGGGAGTCGACCATACCGGCGCTCATCAAGGCTCAGGAGGTCGCGGAGTCCGCACGCTCGGCGGAGTTGGCGAAGACGTTGGCACGCCGTCCGACCGCGCCCGCTCTAGTCTTCAAAGGCGCAAACCTCTTCGACGCAGAGACGGCCACGATGCATCCGAACAGCACGGTTGTCGTGGTCGGAAACAGTATCCGCGCGGTTGGAGAGGACGGGAAGGTGAACATTCCCGCCGGGTCGGAGATGATTGACGCCAGAGGCAAGACGCTGCTTCCCGGTCTGTGGGACATGCACGTCCATATCGGTGAGACCGACGGCTTGCTTCACATGGGCGCAGGGGTAACGACGGTGCGCGACTTAGCCAACGACACGGATCAGCTTCTCGCCCTGCGAAAGAAGTTCAACGCGGGCGAGGCCATCGGGCCGCGTATCCTCATGGCGGGTATCATTGACGGCCCCGGCCCTTTTGCGGGGCCAACCAAAATGCTCGCCGCGACGGAAGCGGAGGCGCGTGCGTATGTGGACAAGTACGCCAGTCTCGGCTACGAGCAGATTAAAGTTTATAGTTCGGTCAAGCCGGAACTCGTGCCCGCCATTATTGACGAGGCGCACAAAAAGGGTTTGAGAGTGAGCGGTCACGTCCCTGCGTTGATGACGGCAGAGCAAGTCGTCCGGCTCGGCTTTGATGAAGTGCAGCACACCAACTTTCTCTTCCTCAACTTTTGGGCTGACACTGTGAAGGACACGCGGACGCCCGTCCGCTTCACCGCCGTCGCGGAGAACGCCGCCACGCTCGATCTCAACTCCGAGCGCGTGCAGGCTTTTATCAAACTGCTGAAAGAGCGCAAGACCGTCATTGACCCCACCCTCAACATCTTCGAGGGCATGTTCACAGACCGCCCCGGTAAAATCAGCGAAGGATTCGCAGCCATCGCCGACAGCCTGCCGCCGCAGGTGCGGCGTGGATTTCTCACAGGGGGCTTGCCGGTTCCAGAAGGCAAGGACGAACGCTACCGCGAATCGTTCCGCGCGATGCTGAGGATGGTCTCGGCGCTCTACAGTGCGGGCGTGCCGATTGTGGCCGGAACAGATTCGATGCCCGGTTTTTCGTTCCACCGTGAACTTGAACTGTATGTGGAGGCAGGCATTCCCGCGCCGAAGGTTTTGCAACTTGCTACGCTCGGCGCGGCGCGCGTGATGAAGCACGATAAGGAACTGGGTTCGATTACGCCCGGCAAACTTGCCGACATGATTCTAATAGACGGCGACCCCTCCGCACGCATCAGCGACATCCGAAAGGTTTTGACGGTCGTTAAGGAAGGGACAATCTACGATGCTGCACAACTGTACCGTGCAACAGGCATCCGCCCCTCTCCGTCTGCATCCGCTAACAAAAACCAATGACTGACACCGCCCCGCCCACGACTTCTTCCTCACAGAAATTTTGAAGAAGAAGGAGGCTTGCAGATTAAGGCGTCGTTCGGTTGAGAGCGTCCGATAAGTTATTCACGTCTAATGCTAACGAGGGGCTGGCCTATAAGCATAGCCGTTGCGTGCATGAACTACGGCATCGGGAACGTTGACGCTTACCTTGATGCGCCGCTTTACACTCTTCTGATCACGGTTTTGGGGGTAGTAACTCAAGCTGTATTGTTGTCGTAATTCTTCAGCTATCCGGGCAAAGGAGCGTTCAAGATTTTTCGAGTCGTTGGCATACTGGAAACGCCCGCCAGAGGTTTGCGCGATGAGTTGCAGGTAGCGCGTCCCGCGCTCGTATGCCTTGTGCAACGGTTCTCCGCTTGGCGTGGTGTAAATGACTCCGCCGATGACCGCATTATTGTCCGCTCTGGATAATTGTTTAGACAGGAAACTGTTGGGAGTGTCCCACTGGATTGGATAGATTAACGCGTACTGTTCGGTTGCTAAACGAAGCGTGCTGTCGTAAGTCGTGCGGACGCTCGAAGTATCTATGCCATCGGTTAGTAACACTATCGCTTTTCGTCCGGGGATTTGCTTCAGATGCTCTTTGATTATAGTGTCAATCGCATCATAGAGGGCTGTGCCGCCGCCGCTTTGCACACGGCGGATTCCATCTGACAGTATTTGGCGGTCGCCTGTTGCTTCCGTCAATCTGACGAACTGCTTGTCGAACGCCACGATCAAAGCGCGGTCAGCCGGTTGCAACTGATCCAGAAAAGCGATGGCGGCATCTTGAATGCCTTTCAAATCGGTTTTAGTCGAATCGCTTATGTCCAACATCAACATGACGGTGAAAGGTTTGTCGACGGTCTCAAAGTTCGAGATTTCCTGTTCCACGCCATCCTCATAAATTCGGAAATCTTCCCGGCGAAGATTTGGGATATACGTGCCCTGATGGGTCTTGACGGTAACTGGAACGGTGACAATGTTCGTTGAAACGCTCAACACTTCGTCATCGGGCTGTTGGCCTAATGTGGCAGCGGTCTGTGCTTGGAGACTTACTGAGGCAAAGAGCATAAAGATGAGAGTAGCCGTCGAGCGCTTCATACGATAATGTCCTTTCTATTCCGGCCTAAGCTTGATGACGTGCAAACAACGCCTCATCAGCTTCGCCCCAAAACTTATGTTCATACAGAGTTTTTGAGGCGAAGCTAATAAAGCGTCACCATCTACGTGCGTAGTCTTTCCCTAGAAGCATGGGTCTGCCGTGCAGGTATCCAGACAAATATCGAATTGATTTTGGCAATCAGCCTGACAGGTATGCGCTCTTGAACCGGGACAATGTGCAAAACACACCATTTTTAGAGAGTCACATTCTCCACAACATACCTGCCTGCCGGTGCTTTTCTTGCCCTTCTTGACGCTGCGCACCTTCTTCAGGTAATCCGCTGCGTTGTTTGCCCCCACGATCTCGCCAATCACTCCGAGCGGTAACTCCTCTGCCCGCTGGAAGTTGACACAACTCTTCCCGCACTTGAGGTTCGTGGCGACCGCATCGACTTCGCCTTCAACTCCGGATAGAGATAAAGTGGTGTCAGGTACAAACTGAGATAATTCTTCTGGCTGGCCAGTGCTACATACCACTCGTCATCGGCCTTGAACGTGAGAAATTTCGGCGTGATCTCCTCACGGAAGTCACCGGGCACACTGGCACGCACCACCTGCCACACCCGCTCGATTTCACACCTGCGCTCTGGCGGCAGGCTCTGCAGAAATTGTTGATAGCTTATTTGTTGATCTTTCATCAAAACATTTTCAACAGGAACATCGCTTTTGGCAAGAGGTAGACAGCTAACGCTCGAATTGAGCCGCCGCGCACACAACGCCGCTACACGCAAGTCCCCCATGAGAGGCACGCTAACTCGCAGTTGGCTCGAATAACTTGTTGTGCCGCTCATTGAGGGAAAACAAAGCCGCTTGCACGTAGGCACGGATGAGTGGATGCACAGTACCGGATAACGCGGAACGCTCCGGCTGAAACAATGTGGCGATGAAGAAAGGATGATTGGCAAGTTCGACGACTCTCGGCTCATCCTCTATATCTACGCCTGTTACTTTCATCTCGCCCGTTTCGAGCAAGGATTGATAGCGCACATTAACGCCGTAATTACAGTGATACTGCTCTACGATTTCGTCTTCACCATAAATGCGGCTGATGTGTGAACCTTCCTTCAATTTAATCATGCCTTTTGCTCCCGCCAGAGAACACGAAAGCGGTGCGATCAGCGGCATCATCGCAGCTGGGTTCGATTCGGCATGATCCGCT
>CAXTRQ010000235.1:0-551 GCA_964246705.1 uncultured Pyrinomonadaceae bacterium | reverse complement strand
ATATCCGAGAACATTTCGTGCGTATTCGATGAGCGCATGTTGAAAGCCGCCGCAGGTGCCTAAAAACGGATGATGGTTTTCACGCGCAAACCGAATCGCTGAAAGCGCACCATCCATACTTGCGTAAGGGCTGGCCGGTGCACACCACAGCCCGCCAAAAATTGAAAGCCGTTCAATATCATGAGCAATGCTTTCTGTCGGCAACCAAGTTGCCATAACATCAATGTCTAAATTCTTCGCTACAATCGCAAGTGCCTTCGGAATCGCTACATGCGCCGTGACTTCAGGAGAGTAATCACCGATAATCCCAATTTGAAATCTCATAACTATCCTTCTTCACCTTAGCTTACATCTATGGAAGCCGCCAAACGTCAGGCATGCACCCGCGCCACGGCGCAACGTACATGAGAGGCAACGTGATGGGGCGTCGGGTGCATGCCGTTCCTGTTAGGCTGCGGCTTAGCCTGCGTCATTATTCCATTCCATCAAAATATGTCTCTCGGTTCGCTCGTACTCGCCGAATCCGAGCCTTCGATACAATACTACTGCCC
>CAXTRQ010000234.1:0-8962 GCA_964246705.1 uncultured Pyrinomonadaceae bacterium | reverse complement strand
ATGCCGGGACGCTCAACGGCTCGGCGACCGCACGGATGTCAGGCTTTAAGTTGTGACGTGATAAGAATTTAAAATTCCGGCGGACGCGGTTGTGGCAGGTGCTTCGGAGGCAAAGCGCAGTCTCGCTCGCACGCTTATCGTACAAGCCTCGAAGAGCAGACTTTCGTTTCGGCGTTCCAAAACAATCCAAGCCCGTCGTCTTCTTTCTGAGCGCCTTGGGGTGTTTTTCGGGAAAAATTTTTATCCCCAAAAACCCCCAGGGCGCCCAAAACTATTTTTCACGCAAAGACCCCAAGGCGCTCAGAAGAAAAGTTGAGCGACTGTTCTAGTTCGACGGTTTCGCCGAAGGCTCTTCGTCTGCGACTTCCTCACATTCTTCATCGTCGAAGTTGCCGTCTTCGTCGTCGTCATCTTTGAAGCACATTTTGCCTTTGCCGTCCCAGCTTCCAAAATTCAACACGTAGCTGTCGTCATCGCCGATTTCAAGGTCGAATTCCTCGAAGACATCCACCTTGCCGTTCGGATTCGTGCGCGACACTTTGACATCGTATTTGTCTTCGTCGGCGTCGTCGTCTTTGAAATAAATCAGACCCTTGTCAGGGTCGAGTTTGACCGAGATGGTTTTGCCAGCCGTCAGGGCAATGCCGCCGATTTCAAATTCGTAGCTCGGTTTATCAGCGCCGTCGTCGGTCGTGATATAGACCGAGGGCGTTTCGCCGTCGGCGCTCGCCGTAAACGAAAGCTCCCGGCCGTCTTGGCTGACCGTCATTGAAAGCATCTCGCCTTTGTCAACCGAGATTTCGTCAAAGCCGACGACAAGACCCGCGCCGACTATTTCGAGGTCGGGGCTTTCTTCCGCGTCGAGCGATTTGCCGGAGATGTTGATGGTGTAAGGCTTTTTGTTGGCGGCGTTGAGCGGCAAAAGGTATTCCGGCGCAGCATCGTCATCCACATCGCCCGCGATGATGTTTTCCACCGCGCCCGGAATTTCGTTGACCGTGACTTTCTTCGTCGAGTCGTAACCGATGCGTCTGCCATTCGGGTCTGTGATGAGCAAATCGGCGTCGCCGCTTAAAGAAACATTCATGGTTTCCTGTTCGGCCTGCGCGTGCGCGTCGGCGAACGAAGCGTTCAGCATCATAAACCCGCGCGGCAGACTGCGAATCGAGGCTTCGTCGTCATCGTCCGCTTGTTCCTCGTCTTCGTCGCAAAACGGACACTCGAATCTTTTGCGGCTGCGGTCTGAGAGGCGTTTCAGCGCGAGCGTGTGCGTCGTCGCGCTGCCGACGTAATCACGCGCTGTTTCCGCAGGGTTGTTGGCGGTGTGATAACGCCAGGTCTCATTTTTGGCGTTAATGGTGACGTATTTGGTTTGTCCGGGATAATTGTTGTCATAGACGTGGATTCGGTATATCTCGTCGCCCATGTCTTCAATCGCAACCGGGACGATGGAATGCCCGCGCGTGTATTTGCCGTTTTCGAGCATCCAGACTTCGAGCGTGTAGTAATCCTTGCGCGACTCCATCGCCGCGCCGATCATTGCCATGATTTCAGTCGGCTTTTTCTGAAACGTCGGGGCGCGGAAAAGATAAGTTTCTTTCAAGAATGTCAGCGTTTGGTAATAAGAGACGTAGTTGCTGGTAAGCTGATTTTTCTGCAAGTCAAACAGCTTGGTCGCGCCGCGCTGGAAATCGGCGGGAGTTTTTCGGCCCTTGAATGGTCTGCCGACGAACATCCGCAGGCTTGAGACGGAAAAGCCGTCGCAGTGCCCGTTGCTCATCTTTTCGATGGCTTCTTCCATCCACCGTTCGGCGGTTTCATAAAGCACGCAATCTTTCGCCGTGCTGCCTTCGATGCAGACGTTTTCCGCACCGAACATGCGAATCATATCGTCGGCGGTTAAATCCTCTTCATACTCGGAATTCTCTCCGAAATTGCGAAAGCTGAAGCCGTTGATTTTCGGATCAAATTTGATGGAGGCGATTATTTCGCCTTCCTGTGTTTCTTGTGGCTTCGTCGTTGGTGCGGCGAACGCTACGGTCGCCGCCGCACACATCAACGCCAGCAAAAACGACATGGCGATTTTGCGTGAAATCATATTTCTCTCCTAATCGGAATCAAGTGCGATTTGTTTTCTTGGGAAAATAGAAAATACAGCTTTCCGGCATCGGGCGACTCAACGAGCGGCTCGGATCATTTGTTGGATTCAAACCAGCAGGTTTCTCGACTTATCAATCTCCGCCGTGAGAAAGCAAGCGACAAGGCAGGCCGGAGGTGTTTCCAACCAGCTATTCTTCATCCTTACGAGTAGATATTCATCGGGCGCGTGAGGAGCGCGACGGGGTCTTCGACGTTGAGGGCTTCGCGGACGTAGAAGGCTTCTCCGGCGGCAACGCCGATAAGCGAGCCGTAGTAGCGCAGACGAAATTCGATCTGATTGAGGAAGCCCTCTTCGCTGATACGCGTCTTCGGCTCGGCGGAGTCGGGCGTGTAGAACTGTGAGGTGTGCGCGCGTATCGCGTTCATCTTATCCTCGACGAAACCGGAAACATCCACGATGAACGAAGGCACGACGAGCCGCGAATAGACCGTGTGCGCCAGCGCCGGCATATGCACCGCCGCCTGACCATGCTCCGCGTCATAGCGGCGCATACTGGCGAGCCGCGCCGCTTCGCGCACGATGCGGCAGGTATTAGCGTGATCCGGGTGCGGGTCGTCCCAGTGCGCCGTCAAAATAATCTTCGGGCGATAGCTTCTGATGACGCGCACGAGCGCGCTTCTCGCCTCTTCCGTCACCCACATGTGCCCGTCCGGCTGCTCAAGATTGAGCCGCACGTCGAGCTTCAAAATCCGCGCCGCCGCGCGTGCTTCTTCCGCGCGTCCTTCGGGCGTGCCGCGCGTTCCCATCTCGCCGCGCGTCATGTCGAGGACGCCCGTGCGATAGCCGAGCGATTTCAACTTGAGCAGCGTGCCTGAGACCGACAGTTCGGCGTCGTCCGGGTGCGAAAAGATGGCGAGCGCATCAAGCTCTATGTTCTGTTCCGTCATCATGTTTTTCCGGCCTGCGCGCAGGCGTCCGTAGCGCGAAGCGTCCAATGGGCGATGTGTGTTTCAGTGATTAAAATTGAAGCGGCATCGCAAACCTTGCTCCGTCCCCGTATCGTAAATCAACGAGAGATTGTTGACCATCATCTCCCAGTGAAAATTGCGCGCCGCGAGCACGCGGATAATCTCCGAGACTTTTTCATGGTCAATATCGCCGTGCGCGAGCGTGATGTGCGGAACCCACATTTCCGGCTGGTAGTAGGCGGCCACGTCGCAGTTCGACGTATGCGAAATCTCGTTCCAAATCTCTCGATGCAGCGCCGATAGTTCGGGGCTGCGCACGACGGGGATATACAGCACCGGATGCGCCAGCGTAAAGACGCCGAGTCCTGCGGTTCTCACACTGAAAGGCCGCAGCCGTGCCGCCAGCCGGTGCAAGATCGTCTCGACGGCTTTCACGTCGTACACTTCGGCGACCTGATATGTGAAGTGCGGGTACGGCGTGACGTAGATGCCGCGCACCCCGAAATTATGATCTAACTCCTGCCAGATGCCCTCAAGCTGCGTATAGTGCTCGTCATCCAGCAGTGAAACAACGCCGTGCATCCAGTTTCTCTACCCTTCGGGTAAAACTCTTATCCTCGACGTTCGAGCTTCTCGCCGAAGAGATGTAGCGCAAGCAGAGAGTGAAAAGCAAGGATGAAGGCGAAAGGCGGAAGGCGGAAACGGATTTATTCATTGATTCAATGACCCGATGAATAAACGCTCCATTCTTAATTCATCCTTCCGCCTTCCGCCTTCATCCTTGCTTTTCGTGCGTGCTGGTTGATAGCCTTTTGAAAAATCGAGAGGAAGGGGTTGCACAGTTTATGAAGCTTGTCGTGCTCGGCTCTGGCACGTCTGTGCCGCAGCCGCAGCGTTCTTCGTCGGCGCACTGGTTGGAGACGCAGGCGGGCACTCTGCTGCTGGACGCGAGCGCGTCGGCGATTCACCGTATGGCCGAGGAGCGTCTGGATTGGACGGCGCTCGATGCCATCTGGCTGAGCCATTTTCATCTCGACCACACGGGCGGTCTCGCCCCTTTTCTTTTCGGCACGAAGCACGCGCCGCAGACGCGCGCTCGTCGTAAGCCGCTCAACATCTTCGGCCCGCGCGGCACACAGAAGTTGCTGCGCGCCTTCGACGAAGCGGGTAACTATCAACTTTTCAAGCAGCCTTTCCCCCTCGCAGTGCGCGAAGTCGCGCCACGCGCACGATTCGAGATTCTGCCCGGCCTGCGCGCCGAAACCTTCTCGACGCCGCATACACGCGAAAGCCTCGCCCTGCGTCTGACGGACGAGCGCGGTGCGTCTCTCGTCTACACTTCGGATACCGGCTACACCGATTCGCTCGCGCGTTTCGCACGCGGCGTTAATCTGCTGTTGATGGAATGCTCTTTCCCGAACGACAAGCCGATCCGGACGCACCTCGAACTCGCGGACGCCATGCGACTGGCGCGACTGGCCGCGCCCCGTCGCGTGTTGCTCGCGCATCTGTATCCGGCGTGGGACGGCATTGATCTTGCCACGCAAGCGCGCAATCTCTGGGAGGGCGAGACGATTGAGGCGCGCGACGGTTTGCGTCTGGAAATTCAACACGGCTGAAACACGGATGGCACGCCTGCTGCTTAAGATAATTGCTGAATCGTCGTCCGTCGGGCGCGCGCCGTTGTTAAAAAACCGCGCATCGTTCTCCCCGTAGCGAAACCGCTCCCCCTTAACTAAATTGGTGACACATGAAATCTCGACTGATAGTCAATCCTGTCTTGTCTCTCGTCGCCTCTCTGCTGCTCACGTCCGTGCCGTGCGGGAGTATAGTTGAGCCGGTCAACGACAGCAGAGAGACGAGCGGCGATGAAAGTTTGCTTGAGACGGGCCGCGCGCCGAGGCTTGAGCCGCCGCGCGCGGCAAGCGCGCCGTCGGAAATCAAGATTGTCTCTTACAACATACGCTGGCGCGGCGGCGAAGATTTGCGCGAGCTAATCAATCTTCTGCGAACGGATGAGGAACTCGGCGGAGCATCCATCATCGGCCTGCAAGAAGTTGACCGCAACCGCGAGCGCACCTATCACGTTAACACGGCGCGAAGGATGGCTGAAGAGTTGCGGATGTATTACGCATGGGCAGCGCCGCCGCCGCCCGACGAGGGGAAGAAAAAGAGAAAGAAGAAGATGAAAGAGCAGGAAGAGGAGACGGGCGTCGCCCTCCTGAGTTTGTATCCGTTGACGGATGTCGAACGCATCGTGCTGCCGCACGCGGGGCCGAACGGGCGTCGGAGGGCGGCAATCGGCGCGACCATCTCGATTGGCGAGCGGCGCGTGCGCGTCTATTCGGTGCATGCCGAAACGCGTCTCGACAGCGATAAAAAGATCGAGCAGTTGCGCGCCGTGCTCGATGCGCTGGCGCGTCATACGAACTTGGACGGCGCGATTGTGCTCGGAGACTTCAACACATGGAAGTTCGGTGAGGTGGACGACACCGACAGGCTGTTCAGGGATGCCGGATTCCAGACGCCGTTTCCTAAAGGGAAGGCGACATGGAAGGACTATCTGATTTTTGAATTGAAGCTCGACTGGATGTGGCTGCGAGGATTAGAGGCGAGCGATGCCGGGATAGATAAAAAAGTTGAACTCTCAGACCATTGGCCGCTCTGGCTCAAAGCGAATTTCGAGAAGAAGGCAGCGCCTGCCTCGCGGCTGCCTTCTTCTCAGGCAGTGCGCTGAATGGGAGACGGCTTCAGCGCACGCGCTCCCCGGCATGTCCAACCGCCCGCTCGCCCCTTCGTCGGGTCGGCTCCCTAAACGGACATGCGTATGGGAAACGTTAAGCCCTCCGGTCTTTCAATCCCCGCGCTTCTCTTTGCGGCGTCGAATGTAGATCGTCTTCTCGACTGTGGCATGGACAGCGCCTTGGCTATCCGTCAGGTCAACCGTATAGAGACGATCAATCGAGCGAGCGCCGCGCAGTTCAAACTCGGTCTCAATCGCGCGCAGTTCCTCGTCTGCGAGCGTGAAACGCGCGTACAAAGTCTCGCGCCCCGGCTTTTTAAAACGGATGCTGGCCGCCTTGTCCCACACCAGATACTCCGAGCCGAGCCCCTTAATGAGCATAATCATGTAAATCGGGTCAACCGCCCCATAGATGCTCCCGCCGAAAATCGTCCCGACGTAATTGCGTGTCCGCCAGTTGAGCGGCAACTTCACATGCACCTCGCGCACGTCCGAAGAGATATAAGTAATCCGCGCGCCCGTCCCGCGATAAGCCGGAAAGAGATTGAACTTCCAGCGCAGCCATCTTGTGTTGAGCGATTCGGACATAAAGCAAACGCTGAAACGATTGAACGATGAATTAAAAGCATCTCAAATCTCAAATCTGAAATTTCAGATTTGAGATTTTGTCTTCCAACTCTGGGTTCACGTTGCCGCATTCATCATTTATTTCAGGCTGACCTCGACGCGGTTCGCTTCCAGCGCGTTGCCGGTCGCGCGCTGCAATTCGGCGATGGCCTTGTTGAGTTCGGTCTGCGCGCGTAGTTCGTTGCCGCGCGCCGTCGTCAGCGCGGTCTGTCGTTCGAGGACGAGGAAGACGGTTGACTGGCCAGAGTCGAGCTTGCGCCTTTCGCTCGCGTACTGTTGTTCCGAGGCGTTGCGTGCGACGGCTGACGAGCGCAGGCGCGACTCGGCGGTTTGAACAAGTTGCAAGGCGTTGCGCACGTCGACTTGAATCAACTGCTCAAGCTGCTCGCGCTGCACGCGGATTCGCGTCTCGTCAACGAGCGTGCGCCCGTACTGCGCTTCAGCCGTGCGATTGCGGAACGGGATGTTGACGTTGACGCCGACGCGATAATTGTTGAAGCGGTTCGCCGCCAGATTGCCGAACGATTGCGGGAAGCCGCCGATGAGCGTGTCTGGAATCGGCGTCTGCACCGGGTCGGGCAGAGGTTGCAAACCGTTGAGGACGGAAATCTGGTTGATGCGGTCGCGCAGTTGCGCCGAAGAAGCCGTCAGCGGATTGAGACCTCCCGAAGTGTTGAGCGTTCCGGCGAGGCCGACGACGCCGTAGCTTCCGACGAGGTCAACTTGCGGCCTCGTCTGCTCACGCGCAAAGCGTTGCTCGATGACGTTAATCTCGCGCGCCACGTCCGACGCCTGTAGCTCCGGTCGGCTTTTTAAAGCCGCCGTCATCGCTTCGGGCAGGGCGACGGGCGGCGTCTGCAAATCCACCGGGTCGGTCGGCACAATCGCAAAGTTCCAGATGGCCGCTTGACGATTCTCGGCAATCAAGTTCTTCAAGTTGTTCTCAGTGCGACCGACATCATCGAGCGCACTATAGACGCTCTGCTCAAAACCCGAAACCTGCGCTTCCGCCGCGACGACATCAATCGGCGCGAGGATTCCCTCTTCGACGAGCCGCTTATTATGCTCAAGCTGCGCGCGCGCATCATGCACGGCGTCGCGCTGAATTTGCAGGTTGCGTAGCGCGAAGACCAAATCCCAGTAAGCGCGCTGCACGTTCGTAATCGTCTCGATAGCACGCTGCCTGAACTGCGCGTCCGTCAGAGAGAGATTCTTTCGCGCGATCTCAATCAAGCGACGGTTCTGGTCGAATCGCAGGCCACGCAAAAGCGGCTGCGTGTAGTTGAAGGTCAGTGCGGTCGGGTATTGCGGATTGAGCGCGGCGAACTGGTTGTCGGACGTAACGCGGTTGCTCACGAAATCCACGCGGTAGCCGCCGCCGAACTTGGGCGTCAATCCTTGAAAGCTCGACGCGCTGAAGAATCCGGACTGCGTGACCGCGCCCGTCGCGCTGCCGCTCAGGAAGCTGGCCGAAGGCGTCTCGGCTCTTTCGTAGTAAGAATTGGTGATAAAGCGCGGGTCATAGACGCCGCGCGCGCCCTGCAAATCGAACTCGGAGGTGCGCACGTTCTGGCGCGCAACCTCGATGTCCTTGTTGTTGGCGAGAGCCATCTCGATGGCTTCGCGCAGGGAGAGAGAATGCTGGTCGCTCATCTCGACGCCGACACGCTGCAAGACAGGGAACGGCGCGAGCGGTGCGCGAAAATCTGGTGCGACCGACGGCACTGCGAGAGGCTGTACGGAGGAAGGCGCAGCCGCCGACACGCTCTCACGTCCGGGTGCGCTCGCGCCCGCCGGAGCAGGAATCAAAGGGACAGGCGCGACGGGCGTCTGTTGCGCTCCGGGCGTCTGCGGCTGTTCGACCCCGCCCTGCGGCGAAGTCGGCTGCTGTTGCTGGCTCTGCGGCGAAGCGGAAGTCGCGTCGAAGATTGAGCCGTTGAAAGGCGCGGACGGCTGCGGGATGGTTTGCGTGGGCGCGGCGGCGCTTCCCTGCGGCGCTTGTCCGGCTGGCGGCGGCGTCGTTTGATTGCCCGTCTGCGGCGCACCCGTCTGGGTGGTCGTCGTTGTGGTCGTCGTTGTGCCCGTCGTCCCCGTCTGCGGCGCGCCCTGCACGGGCGTGTTAGCCGAAGGCGCGGGCGCAGGAGGCGCACTTGTCTGCTGCGCCTGAGCGGACGACGCCAAAGCGAGGCAGATAAAGAACAGCGCGCCGCTGAGATACGGGCGATAGCGGCTCTGCAAGATTTGAAAACGTTTAGTCATAACTTTATTGATAAAACGCCGGGCGCGCGCGGTATGAAAGATAAAACGTGCCCGCACCCGGCGCTCTTTATTAATGCTTACCAAACACGCCAAAGAGCGAACTGGCGGCGGTCGCCGCGCGGCGTCTCGCCCATGCGAACGGACTCACGAGGCGCGCGCCGACGCGACTAAAGACGCGGCTGCGCGCCACGTCGTCGAAGAGAGAATAGAAGACCGGCACGGCCAGCAGCGTCAGCAGCAGACACAAGGATTGACCGCCGACGA
>CAXTRQ010000233.1:0-8990 GCA_964246705.1 uncultured Pyrinomonadaceae bacterium | reverse complement strand
TCCCTACTTCGAGCGACTCGGCAACGAATACACGCAGACCGAGGCCGGACGCAATGGCTTCTATTATGTGGGGGCGACGAATTTGCGTCTGGGGCGTGCGGCTGAAGCGGCGACGCGTTACGTGGAATACACCGCACGCTTTCCGCAAGGTGAGATGATTGAGAATGCTTATCTCAACATTATTGATTCGTTGCGCGAGGCCGGACGCCCCGATGATGCTCTCCCTTGGATCACACGCACGCGTGAACGCTTCAAAGGCACGCCGACTGAAACAAACGCTGTCTTCGCACGCTTGCGCCTCGACGTGGCGGGCGGCGACTGGCAGAGTGCGCTGCTGACGAGCGACGAGTTGCGCCGCATGTCTTTCATGCGTGGCGTGCAGACCAATTCATCGGAAGTCGCGTACCTGCGCGCCTACAGCCTCGAACGGCTCGGACAGAAAGAGCAGGCCATCAGGACGCTGCAAAGCATCCCCGATAATCTCAATTCTTATTATGGCGCGCTCGCCACCGCCCGCTTGCAAAACATAGGGGCGGAAGCGAAGCGCGCGGCAGAGTCGCGCGAAGCGCGCGTGCGTGCTGACGTGAGGAAAGCGGCGGAGAACTATCCGGCCCCTTATCGAGAGACGATTTTGCGCGCCACCGCCGAACGCTCCGTTGACCCGCGCCTGATTCTTTCCATTATGAAACAGGAGAGCAGCTTTAACCCGTCGGCGAAATCTCCGGCAGCAGCACGCGGATTAATGCAGATGACCGTGGACACAGCCGCCGCTTACGCGCCGCGCGTCAGGCTGGCACAGATACGCGACGAAGACCTCTATCGTCCAGAAGTCTCCATCCTGCTCGCCAGCGAATACATCGCCGAACTCTTCCGTATGTTTCCGAATTTGCCCGAAGCGGTCGCCGCTTCTTACAATGGCGGCGAAGACAACGTGCAGCGTTGGGTGCGCCGCGCCGTCCAACCTGATCCCGGCATCATCACCTCTGAAGTCGGGTTCGCTGAAAGCAAAGACTACGTCGCCAAAGTGATGTCGAACTATCGCGCCTACCGTATCCTCTACACGGAAGACCTCCGCCCGCGTCGTTGACCATGCAGCACGGAGAGCGCCGCAAAGTTTCGAGCAGAGAGAGTCTGAAAGCCAATCTTCCTTTGTGTTCTGCTTTCTTCGCGCCTTGGCGTCTTAGCCTGAAACTTATTCTCACGCTAAGACGCTAAGACGAAGAAAAGTTGAGTGATTGAAGTTTCCGGATTTCATCTCTGCATCTTTTCAACCGACTTCGGCACGGACGAAGTTCTACCCTTCTCCCACTCTCCATCCAACCGCTGAGAAACAACCCCCAACTCTACCGCGACGGCGCGTGGCGCGACTTCTTTTATCGTTCGAGGTGCGCGCGATTCCTGATGGACGGCGATAGTTCCTATCGTCTGGTATGGCGATGATGGGTTTCGGTCGCTCGCGAGTATCAGATTGAACCCGAAGCCGGAGAGGAAGCCGACGGCAGCCGAGAGCGCGGCGTTGGCGATGCAGGACACGCGCCGCTTGATAGCGCGCAAGCCGACGGGACAACTGCCGGTCAAGATGGTTCCGTCCGCGCGACGATAGAAGCGCACGCAGAGCCGCCCCTCCTTATTCGCAATCAGTGTCTCGGCCTCGCGCCGCGTCATCCCCGAAAGATTATAGACGTTCAGATTGCACTGGTCGCAAAACCGGATTTTGTTGTCGCCCGTCATCCGTTCCCAATTAGCCGGACAGGGCGCGGCGACTCTGACGTGTTTGAGCGGACTTGTGTATGTAGCCATTTCGCTTCTCCGTCTTTCGAGTCAATTTATTTCAACTTAGACACCAGCCAACAAAAGTTGTTCCAACCCTCAACACGCTCCCCTTCGTTCTTCTTCGCGCCTTTGCGCGAAACTTATTCACACGCCGGAGACGCAAAGGCGCAAAGAAGGCGGAGCAGCTTTTAAGGCTCAGGGCAGAAGTTCGGGTCTTCAAAACCGCGTGCTCGCTCACGACGACGCAGAGCACTATCATCCGTGCGCGGGCGCGGCAGGATGCCGAGTTTGACGAGCGCCGGGCGATATTCGTAACGAATCGTGACTTCCGATGCGGGCTGGCGTTCGAGTTGCAAGTTCACCCAGCGCACGCTGTTCTCGATTGAACGCCCGATGCCGGTCGCCGCGTACTCGTCTTCGTTCTCTAAAGGTTGTGCCGCTGTGCTTTCGCCGCGCTTCGCCTTGCTTGCACCGCTCGCGGATGTGGCGGAGTCCCTGCCCGCCTGTTCGGGTTCGTCAGTGCGCGCGCGGCGTTCGGGCATCGGGTAAGGCCGTGGAGGCGGCGTCACCCGTACCGGATACGGCGTGGCTTCTCGATAAAAGACGGCGGTGATAGCGCCGAGGTCGGATTTGCGCCCCATCCGTGCGGCGTAGGAATCGCGCTCGGTCGTAAAGTAAAACTTGCGCGCTCGCTCCGTGCTCATCTGCCATCCGCCGATGCGAATTGTCTGGTATGGCTCGATGACCCACTTGCTCGCATTCCAAGCGGACGTGCGCCGCGCATCTATCGTGTTTAATCCATCCACAGAGAGCGCGACGGCCACGCGCACCGGCAAAGGATTTCTGATGCTCAACTCATATTCTGCGCCTTCAATCGCCTCGATATATTGCCTGCCGCGCGCGGCGAATTCTTCGAGCGGACGCCCCTCGACCAGCACATCAACCTCGAACCCGGCGTCCATCACCGGAGGCAGCACGCGCCTGTCTTCAGACTGCGCGCTGGCGTTGTACCCGGACTGCTCATGTGAATTGGACTCGGACTGCTCGAACTGCGCGGACGGCGCGTTGCCGTTAGCGGACGAATTCACACTGGCGCGCGTCGAGGCATACAGCCCGGACGCGAGAAGGCAACCCGCGCCAATCAAGGCCAACAGCTTTTTGTTCATCTTCCGGCTCTCCCTTAAATTTCGGCAATTTCCCATTCGGCTACCAACTGAACGCCCGCGCGAAATTTTTCTTGCAGCCTAACGACGAGATTTGTGATACAAACCTCGACCCGGAGGAGGAATCTTTCGAGTGACAATAAATTTCGGCGTCGAGGTTTGCCGCGACCTCGGCGCAAGCGCGCGGCGTGAGTGGCTTGAGACGAACGGTCTCGGAGGTTTCGCGTCGGCGACGATCTCGGGCATGAATACGCGGCGTTATCATGGCCTGCTCGTCGCCGCCATCCGCCCCCCGACCGAACGCTTTGTGCTCCTCTCCAAACTCGAAGAGACGCTCGTCTTTGAGGGCGAACGTTTCGAGCTTTCGACCAACCAGTATCCACAGACGGTTCACCCGCAGGGCTATCAACTTCAGGCCAACTTCCGCCTCGCGCCTTTCCCCGTCTTCAGCTTTCGCGTCCGCGACGTTGAAATCGAGAAGACACTCTTCATGCTGCACGACGCGAACACAGTCGTCGTGCGCTATCGCTTCTCCGGGTTGGCCGGACGCGCGGCGAGCCTCGAACTGCGCCCTCTCGTCGCCTTCCGCGATTATCATTCGCTCACGCACGAGAAACCACTGGTGCGGCATGGCGTCGCCATCGAGACCGGGCATGTGCGCGTCGACGCGCCCGACAACCCGACTGCTCTTTTCCTCGCGCATGACGGGGCGCGTATCCAAGATGAAGGCTACTGGTACAGAAATTTTGAGTACGACGAGGAGCGTGCGCGCGGCTTCGACTTTCATGAAGACCTCTTCAACCCGTGCACACTAATCTTTGAACTTCGAGACGGCGTGCCCGTCAACATCATCGGTTCGACCGAGCAGCGCGAAGCGAGCGAGGCGGATGCCCTCGAAAATCTTGAGCGTGCGCGCCGCTTGAAAATTTCAGTTGCGCGAACCGACCGGAACGGCTTGGAAACACAGCAGAAGCATGCGGCGCAGAGCGAAGACGCGATTGAAAGCAACGCGGACGATGCTTATCTCAACGCCCTTCGATGCGCCGCCGACCAGTTTCTCGTCCGTCGCGGCGAAGACCTCCAGAGCATCATCGCGGGTTATCACTGGTTCACGGACTGGGGGCGCGACACGATGATCTCGCTCGCGGGACTGACGCTCGCCACGCGCCAGTTTGATATCGCGCGGCGAATTCTTCTCGCCTTCGCGCAGTACTTGAGCGAGGGGATGATTCCGAATCGCTTTCCAGACAAAGATGAGCAGCCCGAATACAACACGGTCGACGGCACGCTCTGGTTCGTCCAAGCGGCGGGCGAACTGCTGCGTCGCACAGGAGACGAGCAGTTCATCAGAAAGCATCTCTACGAACAACTCAGAGAGATTATTTACTGGCACGAGAAGGGCACGCGTTACGGCATCGGCATCACCGAAGACGGCCTCTTGCGCGCGGGGGTCGAGGGCGTGCAACTCACTTGGATGGACGCCAAGGTCGGCGACTACGTTGTGACGCCGCGCATGGGCAAGGCCGTCGAGATTCAGGCGCTCTGGTACAACGCCCTGCGGACGCTCGAAGAGATGTCACGCAGTTTCGGAGACATGCCCGCGCATTATCACTACCGCTCTCTGGCCGACGGCGCACGCGCCAGTTTCAACGGTCATTTCTGGAACGAAGCGGCAGGCTGTCTCCACGATTGCATCAACACGGACGGAACGATTGACGATTCGCTCCGCCCCAATCAAGTTTTTGCCGTCAGCCTTCCACACCCGCTCGTGACGGGCGAGCGCGCACGCCGAATTGTCGAAACCGTCGAGCGCGAACTGCTCACGCCCTATGGCCTGCGCACGCTCGCGCCGCGCCATCCCGACTATCGAGGCCGTTATGAAGGCGACCCTTACGTACGCGACACGGCATACCATCAGGGAACCGTCTGGGCGTGGCTCATCGGCCCTTTCATCACCGCTTATCTGAAGGTGCACAAACGCTCGCCGGAGAGCATCGAGACGGCGCGCGGCTGGCTCAAGAGTTTCCGCGAACATCTCTTCGACGCCGGCCTCGGTCAGGTCTCGGAAATCTTCGACGGCGATCCGCCACACACGCCTCGCGGCTGCATCGCACAGGCTTGGAGCGTTGCCGAACTTCTGCGCTGCGAGTTGGAAGAATTGAGTTGAGGGGTTTGTTGTGTGCTCTCAGAAATAGAAAGTTAGAGCACCTCAAAAAAAAGCACCGGAGGTGTGAAAGTTTGATAGCCCACGGCTAACGCTGTGGGTTTGAAGTGCGAGAATCGAATATGTTTGGGCGCAGGGAAAGAACATGAAAGCCCGGCTATCGAGGCGGCGGGTTCGATGAGTTGTTAGGTGTCCTGCCGCGAGCAGAGACCTGCACCGCCTCTTGATAAGCTGCTGACAACTCCTTCGGGTTAGTAACGCTGAGTCCCAGATCGTGCAGCAGCCCATCCTCTAACTTGTATATCCACCCATGCACCGCCAGTTCCTGACCATTCCTCCAAGCACTTTGGACAATTGTTGTCCGGCTGACATTCAACACCTGCTCGATGACATTTAATTCGCACAGCCTGTTCGGACGTTGCACCTCATCCTCAATCTGTGAGAGCGCCGTCTCATGGATACGCATAACATCCTGCACATGGCGCAACCAGTTATCTATCAAGCCGAGTTTAAGATTTTGCATCGCGGCCTCTACACCACCGCAACCATAATGACCGCATACAATGATGTGACTTACCTTCAGCACATCTACTGCAAATTGCATCACTGATAAACAGTTGAAATCAGTATGAGCCACCACGTTTGCAACATTACGGTGCACGAATAACTCTCCGGGCCGCAGTCCAACAAGTTGAGTCGCAGGCATCCGGCTATCTGAACAACCAATCCACAGATAAGCCGGAGACTGCTGCTTAGCTAAGGTCTGGAAGAATTCCGGGTCATGTGCGCTAATACCTTCAGCCCAAGCTCTATTCTTTTCAAGAAGATTCTTCAAGTCTCTCATGGCTTGAGATTGTATCAGGATAGATTTTTAGATACCTAACGCCCGAATCAACTCGACGCGTGCGAACGACATGCTACCAAATCGGAGAATTCAATGATGAAAGGAAAGCTATCGAGCGGTCGGGTTCAATGAGTTGTTAGACCGGCTTTAGAATACGATTGGAAATTTGAGTGAACTGCCGGATTGATAATTCGCGTCCTTTCTATCTTGACCTTCAGTAAAGACTTGATGTAAATGTCCTTCTAAATATCGGTGAGTTAAATGTAAAACTTTCTCTGACCTTCGGTTTTACCACTCATGTTATGCAGTATCCAGAGTTTAAAGCGAGCTTCGCAAAGGAAATATCCCGGGCACGCGCTCGCAGGTGCGCCGTTATTCAATCCTTGTTTATGGAAGCTCACACAAATCTTAAATCCGGCACATGTCTCTTGGCTAGGGGGTCTCTAGCTAGAGGGGACTTCTGCGATTACTCAGATGTCGATCTGATATTACTTGTGCCAAGCCAAAAACATGAAAGGTTAAATGTTACTGAACAACTGCGCTCCAAAGTTCCATACCCCGTATCTTTTCAAACATGGTTGCCATCAACCCCAAGTGAAAGGTTGGAAAGCCTTCATATCTGGTTCTCCGTCTCACAGTGCTGTTATATAGCCGGTGACATCGAACTGTTTTTTAATTGCCGATTTAGCTGGCTTGAACTCCTCGCCAGCCTTAACGGGAATTTCTTGCGCGACGTTTATGACTCGGATCCGAAGCGACATCAAGGAATGAGAAATAAGTCCTCTCCATTTTCTTATAATGTGAAGCGAGGAAGAGGGGGGATCGTTGACTATGAGTTCTCTCGTTTAATCTCTCTATGGCTAAAGCTCAAAAACGGTTGCAGCCCTCTTCAGCTAAGCCTCATAAAGCTAAGTCAATACTGCTTCAAATATTTGTTTCTTTTGAAGTCGTATCTTCATGAGGTCTTTGAGTGCTCTTGCGAGTCGAGCGCGCGACTCCTTGAGGGGAAAGGGACGGACACCGACATACCTCATCTCTTCAGCCAAGAGCACATTTTGGAGATGCAAGAGCAACATTTTAGAGCCATCGAAGCACTGAAGCAGACGCTAACCGGAGATTGACTTTATGGATTGGATGAAGAGTTTATCAAAGTGGGAACTACCCGCACTAATGTTCGTAGCTGGATTCGTTATCTTATATTTCTCTTTTTTTTTAGGCTTCCCTAATCCCGGCAATACATGGACGCCCGTGCTGAGGGAGCGTCCCAATCCGGGTCTGCTTTTGTTAGGGATATGTTTTTGCGGTGGCTCGGTAGGCTTGACGCTCATCCTTAGACGCTTCCAGCGCGAAGCTACGCGCTCTCCCTTAGTAGCAGAAAACCCGCCTGCTGATCCTAAGCAGCACCCGGTCGTACTTCAATGGTTCCGACTCTCACCGACGCAAAAAGAGATCATAGTCTTTTTATATGAGCATTCTCATCGCGAGAAGCTACCATTTGACGGATTCTACTCAGCCTTTTGCAGTAAACACGGCACAGAAATCGTTCCGCGTCCTGATGAGATGTACTTCAGACTCAAGTCGCTCGACCACATTGGTTTTTTGAAGATGGAGGCTGTCGCTGAAAAGGCGACAGACATCCGAAAGATCAAAGAAGTCAAGATCGCCCTCCTTAATGGTGATATTATAAACACTGGATAAGAGGTTGTTCAGAGAAGCCAACTATGTTTGATGATCATCTGAATTATATTACCCGGCAAGATAAATTATTTCAGTATTACTGGGGACAGCTTGATCCAATTCGGCATGATAAGCTGAGGCAGTTAGGACTTGCGATTGATCGGCTGGCGACATTTGATTGGGATGATCTGTTTGCGCGCCACTCTGCGGCATGCGAACGTCTTCGTAGATATCTATCATCAGTTCCTGAAAAAGAAATGGATTATAGCCGTCGTCCAAAGGACTGGCATGAATTCATCATAGACGACGCTTTGAAACAAGACCTTTACCGATCATCTGAGGCCACTCTCTTAGAGTTTCTCGCGGACTATGGAACTCTTGGCACGGCGCGGCTCTACGGCGGCGTCAAACCACTGGAATCACTCGACCGCAAGCTGGGTGAGCGTAAGACGGGGCCGCGCGCCCGACAGAGTCTTCGTGATACTTGGGATGTGGTGCGATTTCGTATCGTCACTGAAAATGTCCCCGTTCTCCGCGAAATAGCAATGGCACTGTGGCAATATTTTATAGATGATATAGTGCGCTGTCGAAACTATTATTTGCAACCATTAGCGGACTCCGGTCGGGATGCTTACCGTGCCATACACTTTGAGCTTGAAATTGAGAACCAACGCTGGGTTGAAGTCCAAGTAGTGACGGAAGCGCGAGACCTTACAGGCCATCTCGACTATGCCGTGTTATTTAAGAGGTTACTGCTGCCTCTATCTTTAGAGCACGAAATCTGGCTCCGCAAATTTGGTTATAAGGTCAACATTTTCGATAATCTTACCGTCCCGCCGGGAGCAGTGCGGACAAGAGACCAAACAGGGTAGTCGACAATGTTATGCTTGCTCATGCCGAGCAAGTGTATGTACGCAGCCGCTCAATAAGCACATCTGTGGTAACGTCTAACAACTCATTGAACCCGACCCGCGAGAGCGTGGCTTTCATGATTCTTTCTTGCGTCGCTGGTTGCAGGATGTTCGCGCGGGACGGGTTAATTCGGCGTTAGATTGCCTGCGCTCTCGAAAATTCAATCTTCATTATCTGCGAGACTATTTCCAGAGGTTTATGGCAGAAACGCTCAACTCCGGCCTCGACAAGTTCTTCTTTTGAGCCGTATCCATAAGTGACGCCCAACGCTGAAACAGCGTTTCTCTTAGCAGCAATTACATCGTGCTTCCGATCTCCCACCATAATTGTTTCATTCGATGACAACATATGCTTCTCAAGCAATTCTCTTATCAGTTCGGCCTTGTCATCTAGACGGCCATCTATTACGGTTTTCGATTGAATGCGACTAACAGTCGGGAGTAAGCTCTCAGCATGA
>CAXTRQ010000232.1:0-8992 GCA_964246705.1 uncultured Pyrinomonadaceae bacterium | reverse complement strand
TGAACGTCTGGACGCTGGCGGGTGTGGCCGCCTCAGGCGCGGCGATGGGGATGCAGAGCGCGGCTCATTTCAACATGGTCAACGGGGCGACGGATGCGGCCACAGCCGGCACACTTGTGAAGAGGGATGGGAACGGAGACGCCAGTTTCCGCCGCCTTATTTCCAACATTGCGACCGGCACAAGCCCGCTGGCCGTGACGAGCACGACGGAAGTGTCCAACCTCAACGCCAACATGGTGCAGGGGCAGACGCTCGCTAATCTCGATGCCCGCTACGTCAATTCGTCGGGAAATGACACGATGTCGGGCACGCTCACCATCACCCTCGTCTCCGGCGCAAGCCCGCAAACTTATGTCGCCAGACTCTCACAGAACACCACGACCGGCGCGGGTACGTCGAGCAAGGCGCTCCTCCAGTTCGATCACAACAACGGCGCTAATGGCCGACAATGGAACATCGGCACGGGAGACAGTTTGCACGGCAACGTGGACAACTTCGGGATTCGAGACGCCACCGGCGGGCTGACGCGTGTCTCGGTCTCGACCGATCCGAATACGACCAGTCAGTTATATGGCAACTGGCAAGTGACCGGGTCACTGTCAAAAGCCTCCGGCACGTTCCTGATTGACTCACTGCTCGACCCGGCGAATCGCAACCTGCGCTACGGCTTTATCGAGGGGCCGATCTACGACCTGCTGCATCGGGGCAGAGTGCGACTGACAGAGGGGCGGGCGGAGGTCAACCTCGACGATTATTTCAAGATGACGAGAGGGCAATTCGAGGCGCTGACGCAGAACGTGCAGGGCTTTGCGTGGAACGAAGAGGGTTGGACGCCGGTGCGCGTCGAGCGGATCGAGGGCGCGCGAGTGACCATCATCGCGCAGGACACGGCCTGCCAAGATGTGGTGGGATTCATGGTGTGCGGCGAGCGTAACGACCCCTTCATCCGCGCATCGGGGACGACGGACGAGGACGGGCACATGATCGTGGAGTTCGAGAAGCCGGAGCCGGAGCCGGAGCAACTCGCCGCGCTCAACTCGGAGACGGTCATTGAAGTGGTGGAGAGCGAGGAGTTGGTCAGGGAGGATGAAGTGAAAACGGAGGTGGTGGTTGAATTGATGGGACTCAAAGGGTATCCACAATACCCGGAAGTCCACGAGTGTGAGATGCCGACGCGCGAGGTGAGGACGAAAACGGTCGTCGCCACTGAGAGGGAGAGTGCTCCAGAGAAGCCCGATGAAGCCGAAGAAAAATAGATCAAGGTACTCTCCGACCGGCGAGCCGGACTCAGCGGCAACATCTGTTCTCCGGCGGCGAGCTTTATCGAGGCAGTGAGGGGCGCAGTTTTGGAGGAGATAAGCGGAAGCGGCGTCTGTTACTTAAACATCTTGCCTAGTCCACACTGTTAGCCGGGCTTGGTGTCCCACAACGGCTTCCGGCCCTCGCTCCGTCTCTCGCTCGCCACCTCCGCAGGCGTCGAGCATCGTACACCGAACGCTGTTGCTTGTATCACGACCTGTTAGATGTCGGGTTTACGAGCATTATTCTTTATACTAACCAAATTATTGTTTCCTTTAGAAAGCTGTTCTACTGAGCGAAACAACTTGGGAGTTGAGCAAGCTTCTGATCGTCAATTGATACGTTATGCTCGATCTTCTCAAGAGTAATGGTTTCAAATACCTCTTGTGAGGAGTAAGAAGTGATGATAAATGGCAACAACACGCCGTTCACCTCTCTGAAATTGTTGAAATAAGTATTGTCTATGGCTACTAAAAGCTTCGACTTGATATGGAAGAGCATAACAATATAACTTCCATCGGCAGCTTCAGCTTTTACTTTATAGAGTTCAGATTGTCCGCTTTCTGAAGGTATAAAAGTCATCTTTGGATATAGCTCTTTCATTCTATTGATTCCATTCAAATCAAAGAAGAGCATCATCGGCGAGAAGTCTTTAGCATCTTCAGTTTCTCTCAATCCGTATGGACTTAAAGCCCAGTAATGATGACCATCGAACCCCTCTTGAGAGACGCCTTCGCCATTTACATTTTTGATGATAGCTAACTTATTAGGTAGCCTCTGATAAATTGCAATATCACCAGTAATTTCATCGCTTGACGTTATTTTGCCCTTTGCTACTCGGCTAGTAATTTTTGCCAGTGCTGCTCTGCCACCAATGGCTTGGATGTAATCCTCGATAATTCGAGATGGTTCGGGGTATGGAGAGTAATATCCTTCATCGGCTTTGAGAGATTGTCGAGAAGGAGGTGGAGTAGAAGATGGCGTTGGAACTGGTTGAGCCATAACAGCAGCAACCTGCGCGCGCGTTTTATTGATTTCTGCACGTGGTTGAGGGTTTTGCGCCTGCCCGATGGCAACTTCGAGTTGATCATCAATGCCCTTCAACAAAGAGGCGCGGGTTAGCGTGACTCCGATGTTTGGAGTCACGCCCTTTCCTTCTAACGACTCACCGCTCGGTGTTACGAAATCGTTTACGGGAATCTGGACTGAAGCACCGTTGAATAAGGGAAAGTAATTTGCGCCCAACAAATATCCACTACTAGAATTACCGATTATCAGAGCGCGTTTGCTTTCCTTCAAAAAGTAAGCCAACAATTCACTAGCGGAAAAGCTTAACTCATCAATCAACACGACCACACGACCGCGATAGTGAAATTTGCCCGGTATAATTTCCAGCTTCTCTTTATCATCTGCTTGCCGTCCCTTGATCTCCCCGTACACAACGCGATTAGGTTCAAGCAAAGCGGCAATTCCTTTTGTTACATTTGAAGCACCCCCACCGTTGCCTCGTAAATCAATGATTATACTGGCTGTGTCCCTCATGTCATGAAGCGCAGCACATAGTTTTTCCATGACTGGAACTCTGAAAACATTGAATCGAATATAGCCGACGCCCTGTTTGAGCATCTTCGACTCAAACTCAAGATAGTCCGAAGGACTATTGCCTATTGGCTGAGTCATATTCCCTTGTAACTTTTCATACGGAATTTTCGCAGTGCGTAGCAGGTCACGCTCATCTCTGTATGAGAGAGTGACGAAAGTTTCTGGAGAGCCTTTGAAGTAATCATCTCTAATCTGCTTTGGAATCTTAGTGCGTATGCTTTCGCCATATCCCTTAATTCCAGTCATTCTGCTAATGATCTTATCAACGGAAATTTCATTAATTGTTTCGATTGCAAAACCGGGTCGAAGACCAGCCTTCTCTGCGCTTGATTTTGGATCAACGCGCGTAACGACTAAAACATCATCAATGAGGCGAAGGTCAATTCCTACTCCATATATATCACCATTTCTTTCACCCGCTTCGTTGGGCGATGCCTCTTCATTATTGTTCTGAAAGGGCGGAATAATTTCTAAATGTGAGCGGTGAAGCCGGTTGAACATCTCTTGAATTAAATCGTAAGCATCATCATCTTTTGTAAAGGCATCTATACGAGGTGTGTACTCGCTTCTTATTTTCTTCCAGTCAAGACCGCCGAAGGCCGGATCATAGTAATTATCATTGACCAATTGCCAAGCCTCTTCGAATATCCTGCGTCGTCGCGCTTTAGATACAATAGGAAGTTCCATATCCATTGCCTGAGAGATAAGTTGGTTTTGATTAGATGGAGAGTTAGCAATGGTAGGGTCAACAACGGCCACGCTAAATATAACATAAAATCTTTCACTATATCCCGGTGGTAAATCTCCAAATGAAATTACGTTGTTACCGACATTAAAATAGAAATTAACTGGATTGGGCGAAAATCCGTCGAACATGCGTCCACTCGACTGAACGATCTGCAAAATACTTTCAGAATGAGTGTTGATATAAACCGTTGATTCAACTGTATTCGTATTGTCGCCACGAAAAGAAACGCTTATTGGATGAGTTTTACCGATACTGGTGTCTACGGTAGTTGCCAAGCGTAGGTTCTTAGCGACTGTTTCAGCGGCTAGTCCTTTCTCATTCGCGTCATTGACAATGAAAATAACAACATTAATTTGGTCGCCAATTACAGCATTAGCTCTCTGACCTGACGGATACTTGTTAAAGGTATCAATAGCTAATGTAAGAGGCTCCGTGCATTGTTCATTGCTACTATTCTGAAAGGCATTGAGTGTCGCTTTTTGCGGGATCGGACATGGAAGAGGCTTTTGTTCTGTTCCGGCTTTGGGAGTTTCCTGAGCCATTATACATAAAGTCATACCAAGCGAGAGTGTAACAAGCAATACTAGAATGCGAACACGTGCAATAAACGATGTGTGAGTGAAAAAAGTATTCATAGCGTTTACCTCAGATTCGACTATTCATTTATATGTGGAATTTCCACGATTGGTTTTTCAATCAACAAGCATAAGGATAAGCCAAGCGCGGAGCAAGGCAAAGCTTCTTTTTATTTCAAATTTCCGAAACCGAAAGACATCTAACGCCGGGGATAACCGGCGAGCAATCAACCTTGAGGATGAAAAGCCCGCTTGAGGCGAGTCCGGTTGATCCCCTTGTTAGACCGCCTCACAGGAACAGCATGAAACGCTCACGAGTCTCATGCTGTTCCGTTCAGGCGCTCTAACGCCCGAAATAAGCTGCCGCCCGCGCGCAGCCTGCAATCTACGATGTAAAGATTAACATGAGAGAGATGCAATCGGGCGGTCAGCTTGATTGTGTTGTTAAATGGCAGCGCATCCGCCAGCCGCGTGCGCCTTCCTTCATCTTTGTCTCGCCCTTCTCTCCAACCCTCGTGTTCAATCACTGGAGTCGAAGCTCATAACTTTCAGTAAATTCAACTGGCGCGAGCGGCGCGTCGAACGCCACGAGGTCTTGCATTCAGCTTTCAACTTGCGGCGCGACATTTAACGCCCGAAATCAGCGGCGCGCACAGAACGTTGAAGATAACAGAAGTGCTGAGATGCGCGTCCGCTGGATTGAGATGTTAGACCGCCTCTTGGTTGCGGCACGAGCGCCAGCAGTGTTCTTCCTGCTTGCTTCGTGGCGCAACTGTCAGGCGTGCCTAACGCCCGAATTTGTATGTTGACTGATGTCGGCACAAGCATCAAGCTTGAGCCAACAAGGGATGCCGGTGAAGCTGTGCTCGAATTATGACCAGCCCGAGTCAGTTGGTTAGAAAAGCTCTCGGCATTCACCTGCGCAGCGCTACGAGGTCGGACAGTATCTAAGGCCGCTTCCACCAAGAAGCTGAGCTTGCATCCGCAAGTTTGACCCGCGCCGCATCCGATTCTCCACGAGGAGTTCATCACCATGACCGAACCAGTGCTCGGCATCGACATCGCCAAACTCAAGTTCAATGTCTGTCTCATCAACATCACGGGCAAGCTCAAGCATAAAGTATTTCCCAATAACGCTACCGGCTTTGAGCAACTCCAACAGTGGATCATCAAGCAGGGTGTCGAGCATCTGCATACGTGCATGGAAGCCACCGGCACTTATGGCGAGGCGCTCTCGCTCTGTCTGCATGAGGCAGGACACACGGTCAGTGTCATCAACCCGGCAGCGATCAAAGCCTTTGCTCAAAGCCGACTTTCACGCACCAAAACAGACCGCGTCGATGCCGAACTCATCGCACGCTTTTGCATCGCGCAAGAGCCTCCAGCATGGACGCCTCTGCCCTGGGAAGTGCGGGAACTACAAGCACTTGTGCGTCGGCTTGAATCTCTCATCGAGATGCGCGTGATGGAGGAGAATCGTCTCTCCTCGGGCATCGTCGTGGAAGCGGTGCGCCAGGGTGTTGAAGAACACCTCTCATATCTCAAGCAAGAGATAGAGCGCACCGAAGGGTTAATCCGCAACCAGATCAACAATCATCCAAGACTGAAGCGGCAAAGCCAGTTATTAGACTCCATTCCGGGCATTGCCGCGACGACGGCGGCGCTGCTTCTGTCCGAGATCACGGACATCACACAGTACCGGAGCGCGCGGCAGGTCGCTGCTTATGCTGGCCTCGTACCGCGTGAGCGCCAATCGGGCAGCAGTGTCAGAGGGCGGACGAAGTTATCAAAGATCGGGAATGCTCGGCTCAGGCATGCGCTCTACTTTCCAGCCATCACCGCCCTGCGGTGTAGCCCGTTCTTTCAAGCTTGGGCGAAGGGTCTGCAAGAGCGCGGCAAGAGCAAGATGAGTGTCATCTGTGCGGTGATGCGGAAACTGATCCATCTCGCTTATGGAGTGTTGAAGTCAGAGCAGCCGTTCGACCCGCAGTGGTTGAAAACTGCTTGACACTCAACACAGTATCTAACCGGGCGCGGGCGAATGCCACACAAGCTGAACCGGAGGGAAGAATGATGAAAGGCACGCTATCCCGCGCTCCGGTTGAATGAGTTGTTAGGCGTCACTTCAGGTGAAATCACTGCGTTTAATCTAAGATTGTTTGATATATGGACAGTCATCCAAGAATAAAGGACATTGACTCTTTTGATTTAAATCTAATGGAGAACGAACTGCGTCATAAGGGTAATTCACGTATGGTCGTCGGATGAAATCTATTATACCGGATACGGGAATCTCTTTTGGATTGATAGCTCCAATTTTTTGAGCCATCTCAAAAAGCTTTTGATTAGTAAAAGAGTAATACCCCCTATTAGAATCAATAATGTCTGTGAAGGGATTGGGTACTCTAGGCGGATTCGCAAAGTCCTGTCCTTCTGCTATTAGTTGTAAATGTATGTCCAATCTTTGGTAAAAGTCGTTACGCACCATGTTGGTTTCATCATGAAATAATGCGATGCATAGACCTCTGGAATGTCTGGGTGAAGGATATAGAACTCCCCTCTTTGAGTCCCGTCGTAAAGCATCGCTAAAATCATGTAGCGGGCCGATGATATAGTCTGGATGAACCAAGAGATTATTTGATAGAAGTGGATAAAGAGATAATGTTCCCTTTGCTTCGGCATACACTAAATCGTCAATTTCGTTGACACTGATAGCGACTAAGCGACGATCTGAACTCATTAGTGATTTAAGATGAGCGGGAGGTAGCCTGGTAGTAATTCCGTCCACCGTCCTTCTATACAAATAGTATAGGTTCTCAGCAATAGATAGCAGAATATTGTCTGAACAATAGACAGTGCGTTGTTGAATTCGATTAAAACGCCCTTGCCTAAGTGAGAATAAAGACCCTATGCCTGTGAGAATATCCTCTCTGCCAGAAAATCTAGGAGATGTCATGCGGTACAGAATTGCCCCTTCGCGTAAACGAGCATCAGATGTGATTTTCGCCCCATCAAACTCATACAGCGATTCTTCACACTCAACTTGACCTTCCGACAATACTATATTTGATTGTTGCAACTCTTCTACAGATTTTGTTGATAGGGGTAAAGCTTTTTGAATTGTCTCATATTCAAGTTTAGCATCAAGGGAGGCCGCTTGCGCTGATGTTACTGGCGGTAAAGCTTTTTTAATCGTCTCACATACTCGATACCAAAGCGCTTCTCGCTCGCCTGTTTTCATGTCAATTAGCGGCTTTAACTCACCTTTCAAAGTTACGGCTTGAAACTCCGAAAGCCCTTTAGTTTGAGCAAAGCCGCAAGAACTTACGAGAACAGGTAAGATTAATAACCCCTTTTCCTTAGCCGAAGAAAGTAGCGGCGGTAACTCGTCGGTATAGATGAAATCAGAAGCGAGAAAATCCGCACTAATAAGCAATACTGCGGCGAAGGAAGATTCAATAGCCTTCTTTATTTCAGCTTTCCATTTGCCACCAGGGTCTATTCTTGTATCATCCCATCTTTCTACTATCCCTTCTCGCTCCAAGGGCCTTAAAAAAACCTGAAGCCTCTCAAGCCACTTTTTGTCTTTGTGGCTATAGCTTATAAAAATCTGTGGTGGGTTGGTTCTAGTCATAGCAATCCACAGATTATATTCTCGGCCTTATTTCGTAAAGAGGAGGGAGACGCCTAACGCCCGAAATCAGCGGCGCGCACAGACCGTGACAGATAACAGACAAGCTCATTTGCGCGTCCGCTGGATTGAGATGTTAGACCGCCCTCTTGGTTGCGGCACGAGCGCCAGCAGCGTTCTTCCTGCTTGCTTTGTGTCGCAACTATCAGGCGCGTTTAACGCCCGAAATCAGCGGCGCGCACAGAACGTGGCAGATAAAAGAAGTGCTGAGATGCGCGTCCGCCGGATTGAGATGTTAGACCGCCCTCTTGGTTGCGGCACGAGCGCCAGCAGCGTTCTTCCTGCTTGCTTCGTGGCGCAACTTTCAGGCGTGCCTAACGCCCGAGATAAGCCGCCGCGCAATCAACCTCGCAACCACCCAAGTTCTCGATGAAAGGGACGCTCATTCGCGGTCGGCTTGATTGAGATGTTAGACCGCCTCAGGGAAGCGTCCTGAGCTTTCTGCGCCATCAGGACGCTTCCTTCTGGCGCTCTAACGCCCGAAATCAGCGGCGCGCACAAAACATTGAAGATAAAAGAAGTGCTGCGATGCGCGTCCGCTGGATTGAGATGTTAGACCGCCCTCTCTGTTGCGGCACAAGCGCCAGCAGATTCTCTTCTGCTTGCTTTGTGGCGCAACAATCAGGCGCGTTTAACGCCGGGGATAACCGGCGAGCTATCAACCTTGAGGATGAGAGGCACGCTGGAGGCGAGTCCGGTTGATGCCCTTGTTAGATGGGCAGCACAACTCAAGGAGTCATCTCCGCCACGCCAACTCTCACCTAATTCAACATCGAAGTCATTTAACTCTCGCGACTCTCAACATTGAGAGCTAAAGCGAGCGACAATTTTCATCACCATGCTCTGACATCAACCTCAATTTTCATTGTGCGACAGGAGTTCAGAGCATCAACTTTCATTAACTTATTCTCTTCAACTCTCAAGCACATCTAACGCCGGGGATAACCGGCGAGCTATCAACCTTGAGGATGAAAAGCACGCTTGATGCGAGTCCGGTTGATCCCCTTGTTAGACCGCCCTCTTGGTTGCGACACGAGCGCCAGCAGTGCGTTTCTGCTTGCTTCGTGGCGCACCCGT
>CAXTRQ010000231.1:0-9140 GCA_964246705.1 uncultured Pyrinomonadaceae bacterium | reverse complement strand
GGTTCGATGAACTTTGTTTGCTGCTATTTAGCTGGGTAGGTGAACAGTTACCGAACCCACTTAGAGTCTTCAACGGCAATTATGTAAAAAAGGTTAATCTGCTACCTACATCAGCCCGACTCGGGGCGCGGTTCCCGTTCGGCAAAGCGCCGCTCAAGAAATGTAAGTGAGTCGGCTGCGTAGTCCTAGCGCCGCCGAAGCGCGGATGCGCGGGCGGGCGTGAATGGTGAACAGGGGGGCGGGTCTCTTCGGGACCTACCACTCCCTTTTGGCCCACCCGGCTCCATGACGAAGTCTCCGGCCGCGAGCGCTGGCACGAGGTCGCGGTCGTCACAATGAGCTGGGGTGACTTCGAAGCCATTAGATACTATGGTAAACACGCGAATAGCGGCACTACTTGCCACCATGGGTCTGGGTTCCCACGGTCGGTGATTTTGTCCGCAACTTGGACGGTTCTCCCATCGCCCACAAAACCGAAGCCAGAGTGGTCTATGACGACCGCTTTCTCTACTTCTCCTTTCGCTGTGTGGACAACAATATCTAGTCAACATACAAGCGAAGGGATGAGCATTTGTGGGTTGAAGAGGTTGTCGAAGTTTTTCTGCAAGCCGACCCGCGCCAGCCCAGTTATATCGAGTTGGAGGTGAACCCCCTTGGGGCTATGCTCGATATATACTACATGGAGATAAGTAAGCCATTGCATTATGAGAGTTGGAATAGTGAAAAGCTGAGGTGGGCGGTGCAGGTGCTCGGAACGGTGGATGGGAAGGATGGCGACCGTGAGTGGACATGCGAAATAGCCCTCCCGATGGAGGACATTGTGACGGCGGCGCGTCTTCCGCCTCGCCCGGGGGATCGCTGGCGGTTGAATTTATATCGGGTGGAGAAATTACCAACGCCGGAGCTCATAGCTTGGTCTCCAACTCTCCGCAATGACTTTCATATGCCCGGCATGTTCGGCGAGATAGTCTTTACTAACCGGCAAGTTCCGTGACTTACAGCCTGAAGTAGAGATTACCGCGTCTTCGAGTACGGCTAACGCTGTGTCCCGTTGTCGGGAGTCGCCGTCAAGCATTCCCTCCAGGATTGAGGTAAATCTACCCTCATTAACCGCTCTTTATCTGCCTCGTCTATCATTTCTCGGACGAACTCAAGCACGTAGGAAAACCCTTGCTCCAGCTCCTGGGATTCCTGCCACTTATCCAACGAAGGCCATTCCTCGGTCAAATCAAAGTGCGAGGCAATATGCGAGACAAGATAGCTCGCCGCGAAAAACTCCTCAAAAGTATCGTGCGCGAAACTCCAGCGTCGCCCCCTTAATAACAAACCTGCGGCCTTCAACTGATTAAGCAAGTCTAGTTCATCACTGACCGGCAAGTGATATAAGCGCCGGAGTTGACTGGAGAGACTTTCTCTTGTTTCGCCGCCCACCTTTCTTTCATCGAGAAGGTTCATAAGCTGTTCGTGCGGCAATCCGATTCCCCGCCTGCCCGTGTGGATGAGCGTGTGGAAGGCGAGTGTTTCCGCCGCCTTCAGCCAACCCAACCATGGAAGTGGGGCAAGTTCACAGGTGTGGGCAAACTCTCGCCGCATGACTTGAGGAGGACGGCCATCACCCGCGCGCTCGATCAGGGTCTCTCCTATCGGCAGGTGCAGATGATGAGCGGGCACAAAGACCCGAAGACGGTCATGAAGTATGATCACGGGCGGGAGAACTTAGAACTCAATGCGGCGAACTTCTTGCAGTATGAGAGTGAATGAAAATTGCTGATCCCGACTACTTTAGTGAACGATGTGATAATTTTTCAGTGAATGAGCTGTCAATGTACAGCTAGAGATAGGGCATAAGTTCTTGGCAGTCTGCATGAATACATTAGCTAGTTCCACAAATGAGTAGACTGAATCATTGTAAACTTAAAGGAGTAAACGATAATGTCATCCTCAGTAGGCAGGTTCAGAAAAGGCGGTCCAGATAACCAGAGCGCTTTTACACAAGGCTCGGCAACAAACGAGACTGAGAAGTTATTGGATATTGATGGTCTGTTAGAGATCGCGAACCTCATAGGCCGTATTAGGAAGACGGGCGGCTAGAAAGCATTGATGGAGAAAGCTCAGATCATGTTGATGAATAAATGTGAACCGCATCATAAATGCGTAAATCCACGGGTGTTGACGCGGCTGGGCCGCGCAATGCTGCGCCGTAAAGTTTACCTTCTATAACTATGTCTTTTGATGGCTTCCTCATACACATTATATGTATGCCGGGCGGCCCTCTCCCAAGTGAAATTTGCCGCCCGGTTTAGGCCCGCAGCTACGAGCGCGCGTCTAACGTTGGCATCATAAAATAATTCGATAAGATGGCGTGCGAGGCTGTGATAGTCTGTTGGAGAGATGAGCCGTGCGCTATCACCCACCATCTCCGAGAGGGCCGGCGTATTTGTGGTAATCACGGGCGCGCCGCAGGCCATAGCCTCTAGCGGGGGCAAACCGGCCCCTTCATAAATGGCGGGGAAAACCATCACCTGACATGTAGAGTAAAGTGCGCGGAGTTCTTCGTCGGAGACATACCCCGTCAAATGCAATCGGTCACCCAACTGGGCGGATTCAATATATGCGAATAATTCATCCGTTAGCCAACCCTTTTTGCCGGCTACGACCAATTGGGGCCGGAGCGGCGTTGAGTGCAGCATCTCCTCGAAAGCGCGGATCAAAGTCAAGAGGTTTTTACGCGGTTCGATTGTTCCGACGTACAAGATAAAATTATCCTCTATGCCCAGACGTCTGTTTATTTCACGGGCTTGGGCCTGGGCCAGTGGGCGGAAACAGCGACGCGGGGCCTCCGGCACGACCACAACCTTATCGGCCCCAACGTGCAGGTGGGCGCAAATTTCCTGCTTGACGCTCTGCGTAGGCACAATAATGAGAGTCGCGATACGCGACATTAGGGGGAGCCGGCGGCGGGCGCGCTGCACCCGACGTTCTTCATGAGTTTCCGGGTGCAGTAGCAGCGAAAGATCATGTATGGTGAGCACGGTCGGGCAACCGCCCCAGACCGGCACATCGTAGTTCGTGCCATGGAAGAGGTGGAGTCCGTGTTTTCTAAGATAAAGGGGCAGACCAAGTGTCCACCAATGCTTTGTGAGCTTATTAGTTCTAGCCTGGATGAAACTTAAGTTTGGCGGCGGCTCCAGCCCCGCGACGGCAGCAGCGTGGAAGGGAAGGTGCGATAAGAGATCAAATTTGTCTGAGGGAGCAGCTAACGCAAGTTCATGGGCTATTTCAAAGGTGTAATGACCAACTCCAGTCTTTTCTTCAGCGAGAGGAATACCATCAATTCCAATTCTCATTTTTGAGATACTTCGTAGTTGAAGTTTACTTAAATAGTTGCTATCAATCTTGCATAGATATTATTTCAGTTGAGCCAGCAAACTGTAGAGCATCCTGTATTCGAATGTCAAAAAGGTTGGCTTGAGGGGCCGCGGCTAGTTTACGCTTCGCTTTAAATTTATCTGAGCATCCTTCAACTTCTCAAGCGCTGGAATCTACTTGATCAGGAAGTATAGACGAGGAGAGCACGGGCCTTGCATATCGCGATAGATGCACATTCCATAGGCACAGGACTTGGCGGCAACGAAACCTACGCGGCTAATCTGATCGAGGCGTTGGCCGAACTAGACACCATCAATCGTTATACGCTCTACGTCACCAAACCAGAGGCCGTCGAAAAGTACGCGGGGCGCTGGCCGCATGTAGAGTTGCGCCGGACGCTACCGCACACGCCACTGATAAGAATCCCTCTGACCCTCACGGCTGAATTGCACCGCCGCCCCGTGGACATCCTGCACGTGCAATACACTGCGCCCCCTTTCGCCCCTTGCAAAGTCGTGGCCATGATTCACGATCTCTCGTTCGAACATTTGCCTGAAACCTTCAAACGAAGAAGTTGGATGCAAATGCGTCTGACAGTGCGCCGCACGGCTCGCACGGCGGCCCATATCCTCACGGACTCGGTCTTTTCCCGGGAAGATATTTTGCGGACTTATGGGCTGCCGCCAGAACGCGTCACGACAACGCAACTCGCGGCCTCCTCTACTTTTAAGCCCGTGACGGATCCGGCAGACCTTAAACGCGTGAGAGAAAAGTACCACATCACGGGCCCTTATCTCTTGGCCGTAGGCTCTATCCAACCACGCAAGAACATCCCTCGCCTGATTAAAGCTTATGCTTCCCTAGTGCATGACCGTGCGCTCGCCCACCTGCCCAAGCTGGTCATTGCGGGTAAGCGCGCGTGGCTCTTTGAGGAAACCCTGCGCGCAGCAGGGACGAGTGTCGCGCGCCACAACATCATTTTTACCGATTACGTGCCAGAAAAAGATCTTCCAGCCTTATACTCCGGGGCGGTCTGCTTTATTTACCCATCTTACTTTGAGGGATTTGGCATTCCGCTGTTGGAAGCCATGCGCTGCGGGACGCCAACCATCACCGCAGACCGCACGTGCTTTCCGGAGGTGGTGGGCGATGCCGGGCTAATGATTAACCCATTTGATGAGAGAGCTCTAGCAGAAGCCATCGTGCGTATCCTCACAGATCAGCGACTGCGCGAGGAACTACGGGTGCGAGGATTTAAGCGTGCCAGTCTCTTCGATTGGCGCGAGACGGCCAAGCTGACGCTGGCGGTCTACGAACATGTCGGTAGGATGAGATCAAAGAGCGATTATCGGGGTTAAGCCGATTAGATCTCGATTCCTCCTATGATTGCCTCTAATACTACTTTGTCACTTTGGCTCGTTCATATCCAAATGTGACAGATGCTTCATTTAACCACGTTGCTTGCTGAACGAGTGATAGCTGTTTCCCAAGGATTTTAACGTGGTGGAGGGGCCGAGACTCGCGCTCGCTCAGAGGCTGTAGTTTATTTATTTGTGAGGGTGCCCGAATACTCCACGAAGAGTGCGAAAATAGGTTTATTTCAAAAAACGATCATGCAAACTGGTGAGTCAATAAACCTTGGATGTTTGTATTTCCACGAACTGGAACTCGTTTTTCGTCGGTAAGCAAACTTACCAATTCTGGTGCTGTAATAGGTCTTTGTGTAGCAAATACAGGTTTTTCGATTTGAGGTTGATCAAATGCTCGCGATTCTTTGGTAAGGAACTGGGACCTAATCGCGCAGGTTAGTGTCCGGTCATTCGAACCGGGTGCCGCATCGTGAATGTCTCCTGCCATAAAGAAATATGAAGTACCTGCAGTCATCGTGGCATCAAAGGTTGTTATAAGCTTTGATTTGCCATTGGGCTGCTCTTGAAAACCCTTGTGTTCAATTGCGTGTAAGACTCTCTCTGAGTATTCTTGCCCGATGACCTCAGATCTACGGTATATACGGAACCTAAGGCTTCCTTCTATAACAGTTGACCATAAATGCCAAGGGTGAATGTGAACCCCATTAAGTTCAGACATTTTTGAGTTCTCTGACCAAATATGTAGCCTAATGTTTGGTGTTGAGTGATAATCGTCCAGCAAATTAATTTTCGCAAATCCAGCCCTGTGCCAGAATGAGCGGTTTGCAATTTCAGAAACGGCATGTGAATTATCACATATGTGTTGAATCAGATTTGTAATCTCTGACACGTTGGTGTGAAGCTGTCCTTTTTCGTTGATCGAAAATAAATTTGGGCATTTCCATTGAAGCTGCTTTTCTAACTCAGTAGAAAAATATTTGATTACATCTTGTAACATTTTGAACTCCTTATCGCTATTAATAGACATCAATAGCGATAGTGTTTTAAGTTACTGAAATGGATTTCTTTTTACCGACGCTTTAAGTTCATGGGTAACATACTAACTTGTGAATGTCAAGGGTTGGGACGCTTGCACTTGCGCGCTGTCAGCACGGTCAAGATTGGGGCGGTGGGGCGCGTGGTGTGGCTCGAAGGGTACGGACTCGTCCGCGTCTTCAAGATCGTCGCCACGGACGGCGACAGTGAGTTGTAGGCGACGAACAAAGTTGAGATGGACGAGTTGGAACGAGTCAAGTGGGCAGGCTCCTCTTGGCCGATAGAGCATTACCACCGCGGCCTCAAGCAGTTCTGCCCCATCGAGCGGGCGCAGGTGCGCTCCCGGCGCGTGGCGCAACTACATCAATCTGTGCCTGCGCGCGTTTTTGCGACTGGAGAGTCACTGCTATCACAGAGGCATCAGTTGGTATGAAGCGAAGACTTCGCTCATCAGAGAGGCGGTGCGCGCCTCCGTCGCTAATCCTCTCTACTCGCTCATTCCAACTGCTTAACTTCTAAGACTTATTAAGTCGTGAGTGGGACAAATCACAAGCACTCGGTAGTTATTCTCTGCGGTGGTATGGCTACGCGCATGGGGGTGCTCTGCAACACTGAATCAAAAGCGATGCTCAAATTTTCAGGAGAAAGGTTCTTGCCAATTCTTGTAAGAGCATTGCAAAAGAAGAATTTCTCGGTCTATCTCGCAAGCGGTGCTCACAATAGGGATATACATAATTATTTTTCTAGTCATTCATTTAATGAAGTTAATGTAGTGATTGAGCCACACCCTCTTGGTACCGGAGGCGCCATTCGAAACTGTGCAGACATAATAGAATCTGATAATTTCTTGGTCATGAATGGCGACACCCTTTTGTTTAGATTTGATCCAACAACCGCCATAACAGAACATCTAGCGAATCATGCTCAAACCACCACGATCTGTACCCAATCGTTTTCAAATCAAAACAGATCAGAATTACTTATTCGTGACGGTATGGTGATCGACAAGTTTCTACAACCTAGTCATAGACCTTATGGAAACGCTTGTTGCACAGGCGCTTATGTGTTCAATAAAAATTTTGTGATCGGTGAGTTCCCGCGCGGTGTCAGCTCACTAGAATCGGAGATTCTTCCTAGGATTGTTAAAGACGGCAAATCCTTTGCACACAATATAACCACTCCAGTAATTGATTTCGGAACACCGGAAAGGTATCTAAATATTAGTAACACAACCCTAAAGGGTCTAATTGTCTGACTGAATCTGACTAGCAATATGATGGCGCTTTTATCATCAAATCAATCAAGTTTTTTTCGACGAGATGGTTACCTAAAACTAAAAAGCGCAGCCCACGAAGATTTGCTTGTAGGATGTTAAGGTCGCAATAGACGAAGAATTAACCGCCAGGAAAGCATCCTTCAAATTGAATGAGGCTGGAGCCATTTATAGGTAGATGGTCTTTACCAGCGCGCTGAAACTTTCAAAAAATTGATGGCAATACCTGAACTTTTAGATTGCCTTGAATCGCTACTTGGTCCGAATATTGAGCTTACACTAAACCGACACAATCATTTAACCGTTAACCGTCTTGGAGAAACACTAGTTGTTCAGTCCCAGAGTGTGATGGTGTAGTCTGCCTCTCCCTATCTACCAAGGAGTCACTATGGGACAACTTCTACACGGCAGCGCCCGCACGACTGCAGCACTGCGTCGAACAATACAACATAGTCAAGAGAGCATAGCGCGCATGGCTCAACGCTATAACCTCAACGCCAAGACGGTCGCTAAGTGGCGCAAGCGCACTTCGGTCGAAGACGCCCCAATGGGGCGCGTCAGCCTCACTCGACTGTGCTTACCATGGAGGAGGAGGTCATCATCGTCGCCTTCCATCAGCGGACGCTGCTCGCGCTCGACGACTGCCTTTACGCTCTGCAAGCGACCATCCCATATTTGACTCGCTCCAGCCTCCACCGATGTTTGCAGCGCCACGGCATCAGCAGCTTGCCCGAAGTCGCAGGTGACAAGCCGACCAAGAAGAAGTTCGCTAAATACGCCATTGGATACTTCCATGTGGACATCGCTGAAGCTCAGACCGCGCAAGGGCGGCTCTATTTCTTTGGCGCCATTGACCGCACCTAGAAGTTCGCTTACGCCGAGCTACATCCTGACCAGACTCACACCACGCCTTGCCAATTCCTACGAAAGTTGATCGCTGCCGCACCTTACTGCATCCACACTATCTGACCGACAACGGCATCCAGTTTACCAATCGCCTGAAGGATAGGTGGACTTTCAAACACCTGTTCGACCGCATTTGCGAGGAACATGGCATTGAGCATCGGCTGACCAAAGTCAATCATCCATGGACTAACGGACAGGTCGAGCGAATGAATCGCACTATCAAAGACGCAACGGTCAACCGTTTTCATTATGAAACGCACGACCAGCTAAAAGAGCATCTGGCGCAGTTCCTCGCGGCTTATAACTTTGCCAAGCGTCTCAAGATGCTTAAAGCGCGTCTGCAAACTAAGTTCTGTAGGCCACCAGAGCAGACGCTAACCAGAGCAAGGCCGTGCGCGTAGCAATCGTCTGCTCTCAATTGACGACTAAGCGACGAAACCGATCATGCCACGCCTGAGTTCTCTCCACCACCCATCGTCTGGCCTTGTACACTCTCGTGACGTGGCAAAGCATTGTCTCGTCCGCCGCGCGGCGCGTTATGTCCCTCATAGCCTTGCACCATGACCACCCGATGCCCCGGAGCGTTGTCATAAGCCGCGTCCAAACATACATGTTGCGGCGCTTTGCTCAGGGGGCGCGCTCGCACCACCGCACAGTTATTGATCAACTCACCGAGCATCGGACTATCGTTGACGTTCGCCGCTGTCACCAACACGCTCAAGCGAACACCTCGTCCATCAACCAAAAGGTGCTCCTTCGCTCCCGGTTTACTGCGACCCGTCGGGTTCGACCCGCACTGTTTTTCCCCCTTGCGGCGACCCTACGTAAGTCCCGTCATCTGCTTGCCACGCCCACTCGATGCCGTGCCTGTGATCAGAGAGGTGCAGACACTTGGCATGGATTTGTTCAAAGATTCCGGCACGCTTCCACTCTGCGAAACGGTCATAGACGGTTTGCCATGCTCCGAACTCTTGTGGCAAGGCACGCCACGGGCAGCCCGACCACAGAACATAGAGGATGGCATCGAGGAGCAAGCGGTCATCGGCGCGGCGATGGCCACCGCGTTCGCGCGATGGCGCGAGCGGAAGCAGTCGCTCGACCTCTGCCCATAACTCGTCAGGAACACGGCCGGGTGTTTTCATCCCAACACTTTATCAAACTTTGTCGGTTGGCAGACGCGCTTTTAG
>CAXTRQ010000230.1:3928-9327 GCA_964246705.1 uncultured Pyrinomonadaceae bacterium | reverse complement strand
AGAATGGAGTTGATAGCTTCACCTACACTATCAGCGACGGCAACGGCGGGACGGCTTCGGCTACCGTCACTGTCACGATCAACTCCGTCAACGACAGACCCGATGCTATTGATGATGCAGCCAACGCGAACGAGGATAGCCCGGTCACCGTCAATGTCATCGCCAACGATACAGACCCTGACGGCGATACGCTCAGCGTCAGTGCCGTCACTCAGGGCGCGCATGGCTCGGTCGCGAATTACGGTGGTTCTGGCATATACACGCCTAATGCAAATTTCTTCGGTTCAGATTCGTTCACTTATACAGTCAGCGACGGGCAGGGCGGGACGGACACCGCGAGCGTGACGGTCAACGTTGCGAACGTTGAGGACGCACCGGACGCGTTGAACGACGCGGCGACCATCGCCGAAGACAGCGGCGCGAACCCGATCAACGTCCTCGTCAACGACACAGACCCCGACGGCGACGCGCTCACTATCAATGCTGTGACGCAAGGCGCTCACGGCTCGGTTGTGAATAACGGCAACTCTGTGTCCTACACGCCGAATGCAAACTTCTTCGGTGCGGACGCTTTCACCTACACGGTCAGCGACGGTCATGGCGGTACTGACGCGGCGACGGTCAACATCACGGTCACCAACGTCAATGATGCTCCCGTGGCCAACGGCGAGAGCTACCAGACGAACTCGAACACGACGCTGAACGTGCCCGCTCCGGGCGTGCTCTCGAATGACTCTGACGTTGACGGCAACGCGCTCGCAGCGCGACTCGTCTCGAACGTCTCGCACGGCACGCTGGCGCTCAACGCCAACGGCTCGTTCACTTATACGCCAAGCTCGAATTTCACCGGCGCGGACAGCTTCACCTACCGCGCCTTCGACGGGACGGCGAACTCCAACGTGGTGAGTGTGACCATCACGGTTAAAGATACGGTCGCGCCGACGCTGGCCGCGTCGGTCGCAGTTAACTTGCTTCATCCACCCAACAGCAAGTTTGTTAACGTCGGACTGACGGTCAATGCCAGCGATAACAGCGGCGTTCCCGCCAACGTTCAGGTCTTCGTCTTCAGCGATGAAGATGACATCGCCCTGCACGGCGGCGAGGACTCGCCCGACGCGAAGGACATCGCTCCGGTAACGCTTCGCCTGCGCGCCGAACGCAACGGCGACGATGGTCGCGTCTATCTGATTAAGGTCGTCGCTACCGACTCTTCAGGAAACGTCAGCAGCAAATGGCTCACGGTTATCGTCCCGAAGAGCAACAGCGATAAGAGCATTGCCGCGCTCAACGAGCGTGCGGAGGCCGCCCGCGCCCAAAGCGCCGCGACGGGAACGCCGCCCGCCGGTTACTTCGTCATCGGTGATGGCCCCATGCTGGGGTCGAAGCAGTAAGTTAGTCAGCCCATACCGCCATGGCTAAAGTTCGGACGGCCTCGCGGCGGTCATACATAGCATTAAGCAGGGCGGGATTCTCAACAGAGAATCCCGCCCTGCTTAAGCGTTTGAACTCTTTAATTCTCAATCGAATTATTGCGACGGGGAAAAACGGAAGATGAGAAGTGACGAACAATTAATCGCCGAACTGGAGCAGGCCACCGACGGGCTGCTGTTTATGAGCGAATCCGATTATCCGTTCGAGACTCTGCGCTGGGAAGGACTCTCAGAGATTACTCCCCAACACCTGCGCGAGACAGCAGGGGTCGACGCCGAGACGCAAATCACCTCGCAGACCGTCGAAGACTTCTTCCGTGTGGCGATGGCCGAGCAGTCTTGGAAGGGTGCGCAGGAACTAGCCGCCGCGAAAAAGTATCAGGCTCTCGTGCGGTTGCTGAAAGAGAACCTCGAAGACCTCAAAGCTTATCGCGTCGGAGAAATAAATATTCCCGTCTTCATTGTCGGCAAAAGTAAGACGGGCAACTGGCTCGGCGTCTCGACGCGAGTTGTCGAAACCTGAGAATCTTTCGAGGGCGTAATTTCTGAGCCGTCGCGGAAGTGGGTTGAATCCGCTTCCGGCGGCGGGCGTGTGTTTCCGTTTGGGAGAAATAAACCGCGCCGCGCTCTCCTCTTAACACTTGCGCGCGTGCGGGAAATATAGTATTTAACATTCCGTTTTATGCCGTCACCCGGCTCGCGCCGCCACCCTCTGATATGGTATCGGAAAAAATGTATCTAAAATCCAAAAACTCGGATAAAGACGCATGCCTTCCGCAGCAATCTTGTGTATTGACTTAACTTAATATGTTGACCTGAGAAGGCATGGTGATTGCCTTAAATAAGTTGGTTTCGCGCTGAACCGTCTTTTCATAATTATCAAGGTACAACTGAAAGATTTTGTAAAGATTGAGAGCGGTGGCGGGCTGTGTCGGAGGGCGTTGCAGGTCGAGCAATTCGACCCGGCCAAAGATTTAACCCGCCGTTCACCCTCTCGGATGGCAGGCGTGATACTGTCGCCGCACAATTTCACGCGAACTTCGCCGTAGAGAGAACTACACGCTTCCACAAATAGCCAAGCTGTACAAACCAGATGCTACTAACGATGATAGGTTTTCCGCCGCAGACGCAAGGTAGTGGGTGCCTCTTCAAAAATCATCAACAATCAAGTTTCAGACTTTTAACTAAGGAGTTGTCCATGAGCAAGTTTTTCCGCCTCTCGTTTATCGCGCTCTGCCTTTTCGTCGGCATGAATGCGATAGCCGTCGCACAGTCAACGACGGACGGCGCTATCGGGGGCGTCATTAAAGACCCGAATGGCGCTATTGTGCAGAACGCCCCCGTTACTGTGCGCAACGAAGATACCAACAAAGAGATGACGGCCACCTCTGATGAAGAAGGCCGTTTTCGCGTCGTGCAGTTGCAGCCCGGCAACTACACAGTAACGATCAGTGCGACCGGCTTTGGCGCATTCACCCGGCAGCATGTCGTCGTCGAAGTCGGGCGTGTCACGACGATTGATATTCCCCTTTCGCTGACGGCCACGACCGAAACTGTCGAGGTGTCGAGCGAAGCCCCCGTGATTAACACGACGCAGCAGGACTTTTCCACCAACATCAATCAGACTTCGATCAATGAACTGCCGATCAACGGTCGCCGCGCCTCCAACTTCGTGTTGCTGACGCCCGGTGCCGTCCCTGATGGCGACTTTGGTCTGGTCAGTTTCCGGGGCGTCTCCGGTCTTCTCAACAACAGCACCGTTGATGGCGGCAACAACAATCAGGCATTTTTCTCCGAAGAGGCAGGACGCACACGCATCAGTTACTCGATCAGTCAGGCGGCGGTGCGCGAGTTTCAGGTCAACACGTCAAACTACTCAGCCGAGTACGGGCGCGCTGCCGGTGGCGTGGTCAACACCGTCACCAAGTCGGGCACTAATGATTTCCACGGCGATGCCTTCTACTATCTGCGCGATAACAAATTCGGCGCGCGCAATCCGCGCGGTTTCAACGCCCTGACAGGTGCGGTACTCAAGCCGGTTGATAAGCGCCAACAGTTCGGCGGAACCATCGGCGGCCCAATCGTCAAAGACAAACTCTTCTTCTTCTTCAGCTACGACCAGCAGAAGCGCGACTTCCCCGGCATCGCTCAATTCAGCAGCGCGACTTTCTTGAACGGCATCAACACGGCGAATTTGACCGCTGCCAGCCGGGGGATTAGCACGACGCAGATCAATGCGGCCAGGAGTTTTCTTCTCAGCCTGACGGGCGAAGTGCCCCGCACGCAAGACCAGACATTGATCCTGCCGAAGATTGATTGGAACATAAACTCTTCCAATACCCTGACGTTTACCTTCAACCATCTGCACAGCGAATCGCCTAACGGCGTCCAGACGCAGGCGACCGTGACGCGCGGCATCGCCAGTTTCGGCGATGACTTCGTTGACCTTGACTACGGCATCATGCGCCTGACCTCGACGCTTACGCCGACCATCATCAACGAGGCTCGCGTCAAAGTCGGGCGCGAGGACAACTTCCAGTTGAGCAATCCGCCCGCGCCCGGCGAGCCGACGACCGGCCTCAACGGGCGTTCGCCGTCGGTGGCAATCACCAACGGTCTGACGTTTGGTAAGCCTAACTTCCTCGAACGCAACCACAATCCTCTTGAGAAGAATTACCAGTTCGTAGATAACATGACGCTCACGCGCGGCAACCACACGATTAAATTCGGTGGCGATGTCCTGCGTAGCAACGACCTTCTCGACAACCTGTTTCAGGAAGGCGGCGTTTACGCCTATAGCAACATCAACGACTTTATCGTTGACTATACCAACTTCACATCTGGCGGCGCATTGCGTAGCGCCGGACGCCAGTGCTCGACTTCGACGCGTCTCGCGGGCTTATGCTACACAAGCAACTACCTCCAAGGGTTCGGCTCGCAGGGCGCTCAGTTCAGCACGACCGACCTTGCCTTTTTCGTCCAAGACGACTGGCGTTGGTCGCCGCGCTTGACCGTCAACCTCGGACTGCGCTACGAAGTCGAGATGATGCCCGACCCGCAGTTTCCCAATCCGCTCTATGCGCAGACCGGACAGTTCCCGACCGACAAGAACAACTTCGGGCCGCGCGGCGGTTTCGCCTACGACGTGACCGGCGATGGCAAGACTTCCGTGCGCGGCGGCATCGGCCTCTACTACGGGCGTCTCATCAACTCGTCAATCTCCAACGCCATTACCAACACGGGCGTGGATTTGGGACAGGTGCAGTTCTCTCTGAATCCGGCGACGGCATCGAACGCGCCGATCTTCCCGAACGTGATTGCGGCCCCCGCTTCGGTCGCTAATCCGACGGGCGCGAACATTCCCGGTTCAAGTATCGTTGTGCTTGAACCGGGACTTCACCTCCCCACGATCATTCAGGGCGACTTCGTTGTCGAGCGTCAGATCGCGCGCAACACCGTCATCTCCGCTTCTTACTTGGCGAGCCGTGGCCGCTTCCTGCCCTCCTTCGTCAACAAGAACATCGCTCCGGCGACGATCTTCCAGACCTTGACGGTCGCCGACGGCCAGTTTGCCGGACAGACCACTACCGTGCCGGTTTTCACGAGCCGCCTTGACCCGCGTTTCTTCAACATCACTGAACTTCGCGGCAATATTGATTCGTCGTATCACGCGCTCGTGCTCCAAGCCAATCGCCGTCTGACCAATGGCTTGCAGTTCCAAGCCAGCTACACTCTGTCACGCGCCATAGACAACGGCCAGACATCCGTGACGTTCACTTCGACCAACACGCCGACTGACCCTTACGGCATCAATCTGGATAAAGGACGCACGAACTTTGACATTCCGCATCGCTTCGTCGCCAGCGCCGTCTGGTCGCCCAAAAAGTTCGGGTTGGACGAGTCGGCAGCGGGACGCGCGATTTTTGGTGGCTGGACAATCGCACCGATTGTCACCGCCCAATCAGGCAG
>CAXTRQ010000230.1:0-3918 GCA_964246705.1 uncultured Pyrinomonadaceae bacterium | reverse complement strand
TTCACCCACCGTTTCCGGGCGACCGATTGCGGCTGCCTTGAATGCGACCATTACCGGATCGGGCGGCAACAGCTTCTTCCTGCCGCTGGGGCGCAACAGTTTCCGTCAACCGAAACTGATTAACGTTGATGCGCGCCTCTCGCGCCGCTTCCACATCAAAGAGCAGGCTAATCTTGAGTTTCTTGTCGAAGCGTTCAATCTCTTTAACCGGACTCAGATTACTGCGGTCAATGACAGGCTCTTCAATATTGTAGGCAACACCCTCGTCACCGATCCTCTCTTCGGAACTGAATCGGCGACGGGCAATTCAATCTTCCGCGAACGTCAGGTGCAGTTCGCCCTGCGCTTCCAATTCTAGAGAACTCCGAAGCGTCGTTAACAGGAGACTTAACCTCCGAGGGCGCGCCTCTTTTTCGAGAGAGACGCGCCCTCTCTCTTTGTCCGAAGACAGGCCGCCATGTGCCTGTGAAATGTACGGAAATTGACGCCCGACAGCATCCCTTTCATACCCCCTCCCAATTCACGTCCTCGCCCTTATCATTCTCTCTTCAAACAACTTTTCTCCCGCGCCCCGTGACCGTTAAAAGACTCTTGCAAACTGGCATGAGCCTTGCAGTTTTTGAGAATCGCAGAGAGGGAGAAACGTAACTTTTCAAACTTCAAAAACACTTACGGCTCTCGAATCCGTTCGCGGGTCGAAGACAACGACGGGAGGCTAAGTAACGATGGGCATTCTGAATACAGACGAAGTTGAAGGCAAATTCGATCAAGCGAAGGGCATGGTCAAAGAGAAAATCGGACGCGCCACAGGCGACGATGAACTTGAGAGCGAGGGTGTCGCTGATCGCGCGAGCGGAAATATTCAGGAGGGCTTTGGCACAGCCCGCCGCAAAGTTGGCGAGGTCATCAAAGATGCTGGGGACGCGATTAAAAATTAGCGTCGAACCATCAACGCAGCAACGTTGAACTGATAGTGACAAAACTTAGAGGTCAGAGGTTAGTGAAAACAAGTCGTCTTCAACTGACCTCTGACCTCTGCTTTTAGTTCATCGTTGCTGCAATTCGTTATTTCTTCTTACTCTTGCCTGATGTGCTCGCCGCCAAGGTCACCCAGTAGCTTCTCAAGCTGGTCGGCATCTTCGTCCGTCTTCGATTCGACGCCAATCAGTATGCCGCCGCTACGCAGGCTCGCATCATAAACTTTCGCGCGATGTTCTGGGATGCCTGCGCCGATGAGCGCGCCGACGAGTCCGCCGGTCGCCGCGCCCGCCCCTGCTCCGGCCAGTGCGGCCACGAGCGGCCCGGCGACAATCAGTCCGAGTCCGGGTAGCGCGATGGTCGTGCCGACCGCGACGATGGCCGCCGCGATTGCGCCGACCGTACCGCCCACCGCGCCGCCGATGCCTGCGCCGCCCGCCGCGTGCGAGCCGGTTTCAATCGCAAACTCTTTGCTCTTCGTCGCATCGGACATCAGCACGCTGATGTCGTCGCGCGTGTAACCGCGTTTGATGATTGCGTCAACCGCCGCTTCGGCGGCAACGCGCGTTTTGAAAACTCCAGTAACAAGCTTAGCCATAACATGCTCCTTCAACTCTTCGCAAAAATTTCCCAGTGTCGAAGCACGAGAAAAGAGACCTGTGCAAAACTTCTTTGATGGCAAGCCGCGTGCCGACCCGACGCGCCTCTCTATCTCCGTCCTCACGCGCCCGGTTACTTTTGAGATTGGGCGCATTAAACCTTCATGTGTCGTGCTTCCGGCGCAAACTATACCGACATGCTCAATCTTCCTCAATCGTCGAGGCCGTATCAAAGCAAAACAAAAGAGGCGCGAGTGTCTCGTTCAACGTCAGGGAAGATTTAGACAAGCTTTTATGAAAGTGCGCGCAAGACAAGCGCACGCGCGTTGTTGTAAGGTATGCCCGCGCAGACATTCGATCCAAGCAGGGAGGCCGGTGTTGATTAAAGCAGCTATTTTCGATATTGACGGAACGCTCGTGGATTCGGTTGACCTTCACGCGAAGGCGTGGCAGGAAGCTTTCAGGCACTACGGGCGTGAGATTCCCTTCGCAGACGTTCGACATCAGATAGGTAAGGGCGGCGATCAGTTGTTGCCCGTCTTCTTCTCGCGTGAAGAACTCGAAGAGTTCGGCGAAGCGTTGGAAAAACATCGCGGCTATATCTACAAGCGCGATTATCTATCCCTCGTCCGTCCCTTCCCGCGCGTGCGCGAACTCTTCGAGCGCATCCGGCAGGACGGCAAACGTATCGCGCTCGCTTCGTCTGCGAAAGAGGAGGAGTTGAACGCATACAAAAAGCTGACGCACATCGAAGACCTCGTCGAAGAACAGGCATCTGCGGACGACGCGGAAAAATCGAAACCGCATCCGGACATCTTTGAAGCCGCGCTCGCTCAACTCGGAGACATGCGTCCCGAAGAAGCCATCGTTATCGGCGATACGCCCTACGACGCCGAGGCAGCGACCAAAGCCGGGATACGTACCATCGGCGTGCTCTGCGGGGGTTTCCCCGCAGAAGAACTTCGCGCGGCTGGCTGCATCCGAATCTACAAGGACGTGTCCGACCTGCTCGCGCATTATGAAGATTCGCCGATTCACGCGGGCGCAAACGCTTCGACGGCAAATGCGGCGCACGATTGAACGTGTGCGCCGCGAGTGCGGCTTCGACTTATCGTGAGAATCCTTCAAATCAGTTCGGCGCGTGCGTTCGGCGGAGGTGAAAGGCATCTCGCCGATCTCACACGCTCGCTTCATGCGCGCGGCCACGAAGTCTTCACGGCGCTCGCTCCCACCTCGCCGCTCATCGAAGAACTCCGCCCGCTTCCGCCCGCAAATATCGTCACACTTCCCCTGCGCAACGCGCTCGACCTGAAAAGCGCGCTCAAGCTGGCACACTTCATCCGTGAGAAGCGGATTGAGATTGTTCACGCACACATGGCGCGCGACTACACGCTCGCGGCGATGGCTGTCCGCCGCGCGTCACGCGCCAGACATCTTCCGCCGCCGCGCTTCATCATCACGCGCCACGTTCTGTTCCCACTCGGACGCATTCACAAACTCACGCTGCGCCGTGTCTTGCGCGTCATCGCCGTCTCCGAAGCGGTCGCGCGCATGATTCGCGCACAGCGAATTTTCTCCGCAGACAAGCTACGCGTCGTGCCGAACGCCGTTGATATAAATCGTTTCGATCTCGCCTTGCGAGATTTTAAACGCGACGATTGCCGTAAAAGTTTACAGACGCATGCGCCGCTTCTCGTCGGGACGCTCGGAGAAATCAGCCACCTCAAAGGTCTAGCTGAGTTTGTCCGCGCCGCCGCCATCATCAAACAGCGAAGCACGACCCCTGTCGAGTTCCTCATCGTCGGCGAAGACGCCTCGAAGAAAAAACAGAACCGCGCGGCATTGGAGACGCTCATCGCCGAACTCAATCTGCGTGAGCATATCCAACTGCTCGGACGCCGCGAAGACGTGGCACAGATTCTCGCATCCCTCGACGTGTTCGTTTCGGCCTCGCGCTCGGAAGCCTTCGGTCTCGCCATTATCGAAGCGATGGCGTGCGGCGCGGCAGTCGTCGCAACGGCGACCGAAGGCGCACGCGAAATTGTTGACGACAACCTGACAGGAAAGCTCGTGCCCATCGGCGATGTGGAAGCTTTGGCGGAAGCCGCTCTTCTATTACTGGAAGACGCACCACTGCGCGCATCCATCATCCAACGTGCACGCGAACAGGCACGCGCACGTTGGAGTCTGGAACGGATGGTTGATGAAACCGAACGAGTTTACAGAGAGGCAGCCAGTAGTCCCGAACCGACGGAAGTGGAAGAAGAAGCCTAGAGCGGATTGCAGTTGAGAGTCTTATCGTTCTGTTTTCGTAGCGGCTTGGCGGCGGGGCGTGAGAAAC
>CAXTRQ010000229.1:0-9461 GCA_964246705.1 uncultured Pyrinomonadaceae bacterium | reverse complement strand
GCAGGCCGGTGCGCGGGGGCAACTCGCCCTGCTGCAACGCGAGCGCGGCGGCGAGATGGAGGTTCCCGGCGTTGCGCCCGGCGTCGGACTCGGTGTCGGGGTCGGAACCGGACACGCCGTTGTGCCTTCCAGCGTGACCGTGATTGTCACGTCGGGGACGCCCTTACCGTTCTGGTCTGTGACACGACCGCTGAGCGTCAGATTAGTCCGGGCGACCTGAAAATCTGCGCGCTCATTCTGGTTGGTGATTGTTACCGACCTGCTCGGCGGCAGGAAGGATATACCCGTGGCCGTTGGCGTCACGGTGTAGTTGCCCGCCTCCAGAGCGTCGAAGGCATAGAAGCCGTTTGTGTCGGTGATTGTCCGTGCGGGTTGAGTTGTCAACTTTGGTCAGCGTCATTGTGACGCCACTGACGCCGACGCCATTGGAATCGGTGACGCGCCCGGCGATGCTGAATTCGCCGGTAATGTAAGCATTGCCGTCGGAGTCAACCGCGACGCCCAGCCCGTATTCGGCATTATTGCCGCCGAGAAAAGTCGAGTAGTCGCGCGTCTGTCCGTCGGGCGCGAGCTTCGTCAGAAAGGCGTCAGTGTTGGTGTCCGGGTCGCAACTGCACACGTCGCCGCAGATGGTTATGGAGACGTTGTTATTGATACTTTCCTGAAAGGTTTTCGCGCCGTTGAAAAACTGTAATGGGATTGGTCGTCGGGAAATTATAAGAGCCGGTCACGCCCGCGACATACACGCTGTTGTCCTGACCGACGGCGATGCTGCGTCCCTCGTCTTGCCCGCTGGCCCCCCCAGATAGGTGGAGAAGACAAGCTGATTGCCCGCCGCGTTGAGTTTCGTGACGAAGCCATCCTCCCCGTCGCCCCCCGCATCAACTTGTTGACGTGCGCGTTGCCGAGGTCTGGGAGTGTTTCCGCTTCCTGCTGCGTGGTTGGCGGTCGGAGCACGAATGCCGCTTCGGTGGGCGTCAAAAAATCTTATAGCCGATTCCGCGCGAAACGAAGCTGACCTGCGGATCGAACTGACCTCGATTAGCCTCGAAATAGAGCAGCACTTTGGCGTGCGCCTCACGCGCTCGCTGCTCTAAGGCCGTGAGCGCCGCAGCATCGGGCGCGGCTTTCACTTCTTGTCCGGCGAGTGCGTGCATGCCGTCTGCCGTGGGCGGTGCGGATTCCACCGCATGAACCTTGAACACCGGGACGTAACTCACCAAAAATCCCAGCGCCACCAACAAACTCAGGTAATATCTGAAACGTGCTGAATACTTCATCTGAACTTGCTTCTCATCACCTACACCCCGGCACGAGGCGCGGGGACTTAAACCACTCACGCATCGAGAAGCCTTGCCGCACGCGCGCCGAGGGGCACGGGCAGGCGAGAGGCACTTGAGTGGCAGGGAACACCCGACCCGGCGTGGCCGCCGGACGAGCGAGGGATTTCTTACTGTATAAAGATTAAAGCGGAACTGCGATTCATATAATCCAGAAACGAGCGCTGGTAAGATCGGGTCAATGGCTGTGCCATCTGTCCATCCGCAAGACAGAAAAAATGCTGGCGAGAGTTGAAACTAGGTTGCCCTTTTGTATTCACCGTGCGGAGAGCCTCTGCGGAGCGATTAGAGCAGCAACAATCTCGCTCTTCGGCGTAGGATTTTGATAGAGAGCCGTGGACTCCAAGTTTGAGATCGGCGCTGAATCGAAATGAAATAAGCGCGGTTATGGTAGCCTCAAATTCGGCTTTGTCAATAATTATTTAGCGCCGACTGGAAGGGCGCGCCCTCACGCCCCGCCGAAGAAAAACCGACTTGCGTCGAGCACACAGCAGCGCCATGACCGGCGTTAGACCTTGACGAGCGGCCAGATGTCAACTTCAATGGCGTTGGCGTAGTGCAGCAGGGGCGCGCCGGTCGGCGCGGGCAGCCCGACCGATTCGAGCATGTTTGATTTTTCGACAGACGCTTCGGCACGCCGCAGAGGCCACTTTTGATGATGGATGCGGCAGCGATAAATCTCGTCCTCGTGGGCTGCATAGAGGCAGTAGCGTTCGGTGAGAAAAAAGTCGAGCGATTCGGGTGCGACGAGCGGCACGGCTTCGCCGAACGTGTAGCTCGCGCGAAACTCGGCGGGCGGCGCACCGGCATGCGTTCGTTTTGAAGAGTAGTTGATGGTCTGCTCCTGTGCGTCGAGCGCCATTTCGGCTGTATAGTAGGGCAGGAAGAAGAACCGCCGCGCGCCCCAGACGGCGAGCGCGCTGTTGGCGTCCAAGGACATGAACCAGACGCCCGGAACTCCTTGATGGTGGACGTAGGTACGCACGTTTAGTTCGTGCAGCGCGCTCAAGACCGGAAGGGCGGGCGTAAACGAAGGGCGCACGTCCCACATCGTAAACGGCACGACGCCGATCCACGCCTCGCCGTCGTAAGTGTCAATCGTCAACTGCTGCGGGACGAGCGGGCGCAGCAACTCAACCGGCATCGTCCAGTGCATGAAGAGGAGTTTGCCCCAGTTCTGATGCATGATGGGAAAACCTGCGGGGCGTGTGCGGATTGATAGACGTTGATCGAGATTTGTCGGCGCGGCGTTCATCTTTGACACCTGTTCAGGAAATTTGGATTGACATCTTACCGGACGGCGTCAAATAATTCATTGCTTTTTCGTTTCCGTAGTTTCGCGTCTCTACTCCTGAAACACACAGCGACCCGATAAGACCTGAGCGCCTACAAAGCATAGTCTTCAGACACAGATGAAACTTCTTGCTTCCTTAATCCTCCTGCTCGTGCTGCAAGTCTGTTTGCCCGCCGCGCAGGTTAAAAAAAGCAGTCCAAGACCGAAAGCCTCCGTGCCGGGCGAAAAAGTTCGGAGGCGCGCGGATGCGCCGCTAATTGTCTGCATTGACCCGGGGCATCCTTCCGAAGTCGCCAGCGGTACAGAAATGCAGAACGGCACAAACGAAACGCATGTCGCTTGGGTCGTCGCCCTCAAGCTCAGAAGTATTCTTGAGGAGCGAGGGATTGAGGTCTGTATGACGAAGACGGCGGAAGACGAACTGGTGCGGAACAAAGACCGCGCTCTGACAGCCAACCGCGCGCGCGCCGACCTGATGGTTCGACTTCATTGCGATGCGAGCGCCGCGCGTGGTTATTCCATCTATCATCCAGACCGGCGGGCGTCGAAAGAGGGCGTCACAGGCCCGTCGCCGCAAGTTTTGGAGATGAGCGCGCGGGCGGCGCAAGCCATGCACGCAGGGATGGTCGAAGTCCTCGACGGCCTGTTGACGGACGGGGGCGTGCACGGCGATTCGCAGACCTTCGTCGGCGGCAAGCAGGGCGGCGCGCTGACCGGCTCGATCTTTTCCGAAGTCCCCGTCGTATTGATTGAGATGGTCGTCTTAAGCAACGAGCAGGACGCCGAGTTCATCAAGACCGAAGCGGGACAGCAGAAGGTAGCCGAAGCGATTGCCAACGGCGTCATGCGCTTTGTCGAGCCGCAGGCCGCCCCGCCCGCCAGCAAGTGAATGTTTGAAAAACCTCACTTGTTACAATTGAAACTTTTGAACGCCATTGAAAGGAGCGTTCTATCAATGCACAGGATGTATCATTGCCCTATGTTCAATTATCTACGTCGGGGCGCACTTGTCTGCGCCCTCCTCTGTCTCTCGCAGATCATCTCTCTCGCCGCGCAAAGCGATGCGGTGAAGGTCTGGGAAAATTTCGACTTTTCCAAACAAGCTGTCCGGCGCGAGCAGTTGAAGGATTTGCCGCTCGAAGATTTGAAACTCGTGCGCGGCATCGTCTTCGGTCGTCATGGACGCATCTTCAAAGACTGGGAAATTAAAGGTTATTTACAGGAGCGCCCGTGGTACAAGGCGAATCCTGACTTTCAGAATTCGATGCTCAATGAGACCGAGCGCAAAAACCTCGACCTCATCCGCGAACTCGAAGCCAAGCTCCACGAGACGATTGAGCCGGGCGACATGCGCTGGTGGCAGGCGCGTCCGATTCTGGCGAAGAACCTCGGCGAGCACACGGGCGCGGAGTGGCGAATACTACGCGCCGAAATCGAAGCCATCCACGGCAAACGCTTCGACGACCAGCCGTGGCTCCAACAATATTTCGAGGATCGTTACTGGTATCAACCGAAAGACAGCTACGACGCCAAGCAACTCTCCGACATCGAGCGGCGCAACATGACGGCGCTCGACGCGGCGCAGAAAAAGCAGCGCAACGTCGCGCTCTCGCCCGGCGACATGGAGCATTTTCAGAAGACCGAAATCAAGGAAGAGATGCTCGCCGGACTCGGCCTCTACGAATTGCGCCTGCTGCGTAACGAAATCTACGCGCGGCGTGGCCGTCAGTTTCGCACCGAATGGATTTCTCAATACTTCTACAGCCAGCCGTGGTACGAAGCCCGCGAAGACATGAGCGAGCCGGAACTCTCGGACATTGAAAAGAAGAACATCGAGACCATCGTCCGTTACGAGAACCGCCTCCACGAAGAGTTGAGCGCGAAGCCGGTCAACCGCAAAATGCTCGAAGGCATGTTCCTCGAAGATGCGCGCAAGCTGCGGCAGGAAATCTACGCGCGTCGCGGCAGGGTTTTTAAAGACAAGTGGCTCCAGAAATATTTCGAGAGCTTCTCTTGGTACAAGCCCGACCCGACCTACAAGGACGCGTCCCTGAGCGCCGTCGAACAGAAAAACATCGCTTCCATTCTCGCCTACGAGAAGAAAGCGACGAGCGTCATGGACGCCATCGAGGGTTGATAAGGCCAACACTTAGTCCCGCGTGTCGGGACACACAAAAAGTAGAGGTCAGAGGTTAGTAGGTGGCGCGATTGAGTGGTCAAATCAGAAGTCATCGTGATTTAGTGGCATGGCAGAAGGCGATGGATTTGGTCGTGTCGGTTTATCATGCCGGTAAATCTTTCCCCAAAAGAAGAGACTTACGAGTTGACCACTCAATTACGGCGTGCAGCAGTCTCCGTTCCTGCTAATATAGCGGTAAGGACAAGGGCGAAGGTCGAAGAACGAGTTTCGACAATTCTTAGGCAATGCGAGAGGTTCGCTGTTAGAACTGGATACGCATTTAGAACCGGCGATGCGCCTCGGATACCTCGAAGCAGCGCAACATTCGGAGCGATACAAGCAGTTACATGAAGTAGGGCGCGTTGTTAATGGCCTCATACGTGCCTTAACTACTGACCTCTAACCTCTGACCTCTTTGATTGTTATGAATTGCCCGCAGTGCCAGCAACCTTTAAGGGAGGGCGCGCAGTTTTGTACGAACTGCGGTCTGCGTACGCTCCCCGGTCGTGATTCGCTGTCGCAATCCGTGCTGACAGTCGAGGCCGGAGACAACGAGCCGACGGCGAGCACGTCGGGGGCTGCCGACCCGCTGATTGGGCGCGTGCTCGATGGTAAATATGAAATTGCGTCGCTGCTCGGCGAGGGCGGGATGGGCGCGGTCTATCGCGCAAGGCGCGTGCATATCGGCGACGACGTGGCGCTGAAAGTTCTGCACCACAAATTCCTGACGGACGCCTCTGCCATCGAACGCTTCCGGCGTGAAGCGCGCGCCGCCGCGCAGCTTCATCATCCGAACATCGTCACGATTCACGATTACGGCGAAGCGGGAGGGGCGGAGGCTTTCGCATACATCGTGATGGAACTGGTGAGCGGAACATCCTTGCGCGATCTTTTGAAACGCGAGCAACGGCTCGATGTCGCGCGCGCAGTTAATCTGATGCGTGACATCTGCGCCGGAGTCGGCGCGGCACACCGCCGCAACATCGTCCATCGAGACATCAAGCCGGACAACATCATCGTGCTGGCGGCGGACGACGAACGCGAGCGCGAAACCGTCAAGGTCGTGGATTTCGGCATCGCCAAGCTGCGCGACATGGCGACGGATCACACGCTGACGCAGGCCGGGATGGTCATCGGCACGCCTTATTACATGTCGCCGGAACAGTGTCGCGGCGAATCGCTCGACGCGCGCGCAGATGTCTATAGCCTCGGTGCGATGCTCTACGAGATGCTGGCGGGCATGCCGCCCTTTACCGCGCAGAGCGTGACGGGCGTGATTGCCAAACACCTCACCGAATCACCGCCGCCCGTGCCCGTCGAACTCCGCGTGCCGCGCCCGCTCGAAAATGCCATCATCCGTGCGCTGGCGAAAGAGCCGGACGGACGGCAAGCGGATGCGACCATCTTGGCGCGCGAACTTCAGTCCGCGACTCAGGCCGTGGACAAGTTGAGCGCAACGGCGTCAGGCATGCCCGCGACACCGACCCTGCCGCCCCCTCTTTCGCACGCCACGCCCACATCTCCCAACGCGCACATGACGGCAACGCCGCCGCAGTCGCTTTATCAAACGCCCGTCCCGACATCTCCAACACCCCCGCCGCAGCAACAGTTTGCCACTCCGACCAATCCGCCATATAACGCAACAGGCGGACAGGCACACGGAACTTTCGTTCCCCCAACGACGCCGCAACGCAAAACCCGCGCGCGGTTGCTCATCGGCCTGCTCGTCGTGTTCCTCGTCGTTGTGTCGAGCCTCGTCGTCGGCACGCTGCTGCTGTGGAACAATAGGGACGACAGGCGCGCGCGCGCCAGAGCCGCACAGGACAGCGCCGCACAGAACAGCGTCGCCGCGCGACCCTCTCCGGCGAATATGGTGACCGGCACAACAAATGCGCCCGCGAACACTGCCGTTGACAAGGGCGCTGCTCAGGTTGACAGGGGCGCGGCGCAGAGGGAGATTGCCGCGCTGCTCGAAAACTGGACGGCGGCGACGCGCGCGCACAATCTCGACGGGCACATGAGTTTCTACGCCGACACGCTCGATACTTACTACATGAAACGCGGGGCCAGCGTCGAACAGGTACGCGCCGACCGCGCACGCGCCTTCACGCGCTACAAGACGCTCGACGTTAAGCTCAGCGAACTCCGTATCACGCCCGATGCTTCGGGGACGCACGCCACTGCCATTTTTAATAAGAGTTGGGATTTCGGCGGCGACCGGCATTCGACCGGCGAGGTCAAGCAGATGATGTGGTTGACCAAAGTCGGTGGGCGCTGGCTCATCACCGGCGAAAAGGACTTACAAGTACTCCAGACCAGCACCGAGGAAACGCAATAAAAGCGGGAGTCAGATTTCAAATCGCCGGAGGCTCGACAATTCTTAAATCGCGTCTCCGGGGCTACCGCCCGCTTCATTCGCCGTCTGTTAGGCGACGGCCTTTCGCAGTGATTGCCAAGATGCGTGCAGCAGCGCGTCAATCCGCTTCCAGTCCTCTTCGGTGACGCCGCCCGCTTCGGCCTCGCGGTCACGTATCTCCATCGCTTCGGCGCGCAGCCGTGCGTGTTCCATCAAATTTTCGGCGGGCACGCGGTAAATCTCGGCGGGCAGTTCGGCGAGCGCGCGTGCGAGATCGCCGGGCGCGTGGCTTTGCCGTTGACGATGAATAATCCACCATTCTAGTTCGAGACGTGCCGCTCGCTCCGCGTCGAACTCAACATCGCTGACCTCTCGAATCCCCCTGTAAAAGTTCAAGAGCTTGGGCAGCGCCTTCTCGTAGTCGGCGCGGCTGTGACCGTCCTTGAAGACGAACGCCGCTTTCGCCGCTTGGTAGGCGACCGCGTTGGAACGCCACACGGGAAGGTTGTATTGCGTGCGCAGGAGTTCCGCGAGTTGATTGAAAAGTTGCAATCGTTCGCGCGTGTAGTAGGAACGCCACATCACGGTTTCGAGCCGCGCCACTTCGTCGGCATCGAAGCGACGCATCTTCGTCCGGCGCGTCGCGTAGAGGTCGTAGAGGATCCACTCGACGAGGACTGAGACGATGACGACGAAGACAAGTGCAGCCCCACGAAGCTTGCGCCTTGTAGTCTTGGACACGTCCATCTTTTTACTCCGCAATCAAAATAGCTTTAATCCTGACGCATCACGCGCCACAGTTGGAATCGCTCTTCGTCAAAGCCTTTGAGCGCCGTTTCCAGAGGCTCGTTGTGGAGATGACTGTCGGGTGATGAGAGCATCGCGGCAACCGTCGGGTCGTGGCGGACGGCGGCGGAGATGATGCAGTCGCGCCCGGTCGAGAGCGGTTCGAGACGCGCGGTGATGTTGACGTTCGAGCCGAAGTAGTCGAGCCGGTCGTTGAGCGTGACGGCGATGCACGCGCCTGTGTGAATCCCTGCCTTCAACATGAGCGGGCGCATCCCGGCGGGCGGCGAGGCGAGCATCTTTTGCGCTTTGATAATCGCACGCAGAGCCGGAGCGGGACGCGGAAAAGCGGCCATCACGGCATCGCCCAGCGTCTTCACAATCGCGCCGCCCTCATCCGAGATGCAATCGCGCAGCACGTCGAAATGATTCATCACCGCGCCGAAGGCGACCGCGTCCCCGATCTCTCGATAGAGGCGCGTCGAGCCGCACAGGTCTGTGAAGAGAATCGTCAGACTACCCACTGTAATCTGCTCGCCCGGCCTCAAGGCTTCTTCAGCAAAGAGGTCGCGGAACATTTGCAGCGCGGTGACTTCCGCTGCGGTCGCCGCCGTGTCGCTCCATGCCATCCGCTCAATAATAAAAAGCTGCTCGGCTGCGCTCTCATTGACCAGACGGAGCGCGGGGTTGGGTTGCAGTCGCAGTTCGTCGTCCGGCCATGCGGAACTGTCCGCGCGAAGAGTCGCCTTGCCTGCGCCCTCTTTTGAGACGATAAGCGACCGGCTGCCGGGAAGCGCGAGCGTGCGCAGGCGGTAACGGCCTTCCTGCAAGAGCGGTTGAAGCTCGCGCTCTGCGCCGCTCGGAAGCAGTTGTTGGACGGCGATGTGCGGCGTGACTTCGGGGCCGCCCATGCAATATTCGCGTTGCTCGATGGTGCGGATAGCCGCGTTTGGGCGAAAGGTGACTTCAACGGAGCGGTCGAAGTTGGCGGTGAAATCAATGTTGCAAGTTTCGCAATGCAGGTTCGCCTGAATCTCGCTGAGCGAGCCGCCCGATTGCTGCGCGCCGCGACAGAGCGGGCAGAGAATGTCCCAGCGCAAATCGAGCAGCCCCGTGCGCGTCGCGAGCAGACAGAGTTCGAGCGCGGCGCGGCGCGGGGCGTTCCAGTAATCTGCGAGGGCGTATGGCCTGAGACGAGAGAGCGTCAGGTCGTCTCCGCGCTCGACGAGTTCGGAGAGACTTGCGACCAGCTTGGCGTCCGCGCCCTGCTCGATGAGCGCGTCACGCAATATTGAGAGGCGTGCGCGACCATTCGGCGAGAGTCGAGAGACGGTGGCGAGTTCGATGGCGGAATTGAGACTGTGCGGCTCGGCGGCGCGCACGCTCGCCTGTTCGTCGTAGCGGCGAAAGACGCCCGCGAACTTGTGCGCCGTTCGTCGTCCGAGTTGCAGTCGAGTAGTTAATTGTCCGAGCCTCGTCCGCGCGCGCGCGCCGATAGTGTAGATG
>CAXTRQ010000228.1:0-9533 GCA_964246705.1 uncultured Pyrinomonadaceae bacterium | reverse complement strand
CAACTTTTTTTTTCTTGGCGCCGCAGGGGTCTCCGGCGCTAAAGTTTTGGTTTTGAGACAATCGTGGTTTCGTGCTGGAGACGCTGGAGGCGCAAAGAAGAACAAAATTGCTTTGAAACTTGCGGCGGATTGAAACGGAATAATTCGATAGTAATGTGCGACGCGCTTTTGATACTCTAAGGCTTGTTCAAAGACCTATTGCTATTGATTTTCGGGAAGTCGCCGTTTCGATGATGCCGTTTGAACTGTTCTCTCGCGCACGCCCTCGTGCAAGGTAAATATCGCAGGATTGGTTAATAGACTAAGGAGCAGAATTGATGCGAGATGCAAATAAGTTGAGAACGATGGCGGGCACGCTCATTTTATCGCTGGTCGTCGTCGCGGCGGGGTGCGTCAGCGCGCCGCAGGGCGAGCAGGCGGGCGCGAAGAAGGGGAGCGGCCCTGTCCGTATCGGTTTTTCGATGGACACGTTGAAGGAAGAACGCTGGCAGCGCGACAAGGAACTGGTCGAAAAGCACGCGAAGGAAGTCGGCGCGGAAATTCAGGTCGAAGTCGCCAACGGCGACGACGCGCGGCAACTCAGTCAGGTTGATACGATGCTGACAAAGGGCGTGGATGTTTTAATCGTCGCGCCGCATAACGGCGTCGTGGCCGCCGCGATTGTTGATAAAGCGCACCAGCAACATGTGCCCGTCATCAGCTACGACCGCTTGATTATGAACTCGGACGTTGACCTCTACGTTTCGCATCAGGTGACGAAGATCGGCGAGATGCAAGCCGACTATGCTTTGAAGCATGTGCCGAAGGGGAATTACGTTTTAATCGGCGGCTCGCCGACCGACAACAACGCGCTGCTCCTGCGCGAAGGCCAGATGAACGTCTTGAAGCCAGCCATCGAGCGCGGCGACATCAAGGTTATCTCCGACCAGTTCGCCAAAGAGTGGCGGAGGGAAGAGGCGCAACGCATCATGGAGGACGCGCTGACGAAGACCGGCAATAACATTCAAGCCGTCGTCGCCTCGAATGACGGGACGGCGGGCGGGGCGGTCTCCGCGCTTCCCCCGGCGCTCGAAGGCAAAGTGCTCATTACGGGTCAGGACGCGCAACTCGATGCCCTGCAACTCATCGCGCAGGGCAAGCAGACGATGACCATCTATAAGCCCATCCAGCCGCTCGCCTATAGCGCCGTTGAGTCCGCTGTGAAACTGGCGCGCGGCGAAAATCTCGACGCCAAAGATTCTGTGGACAACAAAAAGATCAAAGTCCCGGCCATCCTGCAAGAGCCGGTTGTGGTTGATAAAGACAATCTGATGTCAACGGTCATCAAGGACGGCTATCACAAGATGGAGGACGTTTATAAAAACGTGCCGAAAGAGCAGTGGCCGAAGGCGACCGCCAGTAATACGCAAAGCGACGAGAGCCGCTTCGCCTTCGCGCTCGCCGGTTTAATGCTGACGTTTTTTTAGAGCAAGTTCGGTTGAGCAACGCTACAAAACTTGGAGCCTGCGAGCATGGCGACTGGCGCTGATAAGATACTGCTGGAGATGCGCGAGATTACGAAGACGTTTCCGGGCGTCCGCGCGCTCGACGGAGTGACGTTTGACCTGCGCGCGGGCGAGTTCCACGCTCTCGTCGGCGAAAACGGCGCGGGCAAGTCGACGCTGATGAAGGTGCTGGGCGGCGTCTATCCGCACGGCTCTTACGGTGGAGAGATTGTGCTCGACGGAGAGGTGCGCCGCTTTCAGAGCGTCCGCGATTCGGAGGCGGCGGGCATCGCCGTCATCTTTCAGGAACTCTCGCTGGTCAAGGATTTGAGCATCGCCGAAAACATCTTTCTCGGTCGTGAGCCGCGCCGCTTCGGAGTTATCCGCTGGGAAGAACTCTACAGCCGCGCGCAGCAGTTGCTCGATGATCTTCATCTGAACGTTGACCCGCGTACGCCCGTCGGTCAACTCGGCATTGGGCAACAGCAACTCGTCGAAATTGCCAAGGCGCTTTCGCAGCAGGCGCGCATTCTCGTCTTGGACGAGCCGACCGCCGCGCTCACCGATGCGGAAGTGGAGACGCTCTTTCATCTACTGGATAAACTGCGCGGGCGCGGCGTCGGCATGATTTACATCTCGCACAAACTCGACGAAGTGTTTCGCATGGGCGACCGCATCACGGTCTTACGCGATGGTCGGACGGTCGGCACTGAAGCGGCGAGCGCGCTTGACGAGGCGCGGGTCATCGCGCGGATGGTCGGGCGCGAGGTCGGCGACATCTTCCCCGTCGCACAGCACGAGCGCGGCGAGGTGGTTTTTGAAGTGCGCAACATGACGGTCGAAGACCCGAACGTGCGCGGCAAGCTGCTCGTCAAAGGCGTCAGTTTTGCCGTCCGGCGCGGCGAGGTCTTGGGCGTGGCGGGATTAATGGGCGCGGGGCGGAGCGATCTTTTGATGGCCGTCTTCGGCGCGCATCTGGGACGCACGAGCGGCGAAATATACGTCGAAGGCAAACGAGTGCAGGTGACGCGCCCGGCGGACGCCATCGCTTACGGCATCGGTTTTGTCACGGAAGACAGAAAGCGTTTCGGCCTCGTCCTCGAACAGACGATTCTCAGGAATATGACGCTGGCGGGTTTGAGCCGCCTGTCCGGGCGCTTCGTGACCAACGAGGAATCGGAGGCCGAGGCGGGCGAGCGCGCGATGACTGATCTGCGCGTCAAAGCAAATTCCGTCTTCACCGTCGCAGGGACTCTCTCCGGCGGCAATCAACAGAAGGTCGTTCTCGCCAAGTGGCTGCTGACGAATCCGCGCGTGCTCTTTCTCGATGAGCCGACGCGCGGCATTGATGTCGGCGCGAAGCAGGAGATTTACGCGCAGATTAACCGGCTGGCAGAGGCGGGACTCGCCATCATCCTCGTCTCGTCGGAGCTACCGGAAGTGCTCGGTCTCTCAGACCGCGTGCTCGTCCTGCACGAAGGGCGCTTGACGGGCGAGTTCAAGCGCACGGAAGCGACGCCCGAATCCGTCATGGCCTGTGCGACCGGACACACAAAAGCTGCCTGACCATGATGAGGGTTTTATTAAGCTCCGGCTGTCGGAAAGCCGGGACGGCTATGCAAAGGAGGTTGTGATGCAAGGCTGGAACAAACCGACGTTGATTTTGATACTCTCGATATTGATTGTTCTGCCGCTGGTCGTCGAATCGCGGCTGCTCGGTAAGAGGCTTCGACAATCTCATGATAGCTATGAGTTGAGCGCGCTCTACGAATGTTACCCGCTGCACCGTACCTATCGAGTTGACTTCAATAATGACGGGTACAATGAATACCTGTTGGTCGAGAATCTACCGGGAGCATTTAAAAATTGGTTGACGGTGGTGGATAACACGGGGCGCGTGTTCGTGCGCCTGCCGTTCAATAACATCGGGACGACGCGCGGGACGCATGTCGCCATCGTCAATTCGTCTGGAGCGCCGCATCTTTTAATCTACGATGCCGTGAATTACTACCAGCCGTTAAAAGTCGTGTATGCCTTCGACGGTCAGGTAATGTCGCAGATTTCCGCGACCGTCGCCGAGCGGGAAATTCTCTCGGCGATGGCCGCGCGAGACGGCGTCGAAGAATGGTCTCAGAGAGATTCAACGACGCTCTACAGCCTCGTCAAACTGGGCTTCTACTATTTCGTTCTTGCCATCATCATCCTCGTCGTCCTCCACCGGAGGTTCGCATTCCCGGCAGCATATTCCGGCTGCCATTTTCTTCGAGGGACTCCATGAACCAGCCCGGCAACGAGCCTGTGATTGACCGCCCGCCGGTAACCGCCGATGTCTCGCCGCCGGGCGCTCCGGCGGCGCAACAGACGCGCATCGGCGGATTAAAACTTCGGACTGAATCGCTGCGCGCCTACACGATGCTCTTCGCGCTCGTCGCCATCTGGCTCTACTTTCAATGGGCGACGATAGACCCCGCGCATCCTTACGGAATCTTTCTCGGCGCGGTCAACTTCTCGAAACTCTTGCAGCAGATGGCGGTGACGGGCGTGCTCGCGGTCGGGATGCTGATGGTCATCGTCGCGGGGCAGATTGATTTGTCGGTCGGCGCGGTGGTCGGACTCGCCGGGGGCATCGGGGCGATGACGCAGGATTGGGGGCTGGTTCCGTGTCTGCTGGCGGCGATTCTGGTCGGACTGGCAATCGGCGCGGTGCAGGGAAGCCTCGTCGCTTACGCGAACATTCCGGCCTTCATCGTGACGCTCGGCGGGTTGCTGGCATGGCGCGGCGTGATTCTCGGGTTAACAAAGGGCAGCACGATTCCGGTCACACAGCCTGTCTTCAGGGCACTCGGAAAAGATTTGATTGACCCGCGCGTTGGGATGGCGCTGGCGGCGGTGGCGATTGTCGCCATCGTATTTTTCAGCCTGCGGCGCAAAGCCGCACGCAGGCGGCACGGGCTGACGGCTTCGGGCGCAGGCATGAACATCCTGCAAATCGTGCTGCCATCCGTTCTCATCATCGTCTTTATCGCACTGATGAACTCGCAAGGGGGCGTGCCGATTCCGGTCGTCGCTTTTCTGGCGGTCGCCGTCGCCGGAGCCTTTCTCACGCAGAACACGACCTTCGGGCGCTACCTCTACGCGATTGGCGGAAACCCGGATGCGGCGCGGCTCTCAGGCATCAGCCTGCGAAAGCACATCCTCGCCGCCTTCTGTCTGATGGGCGCGCTCGCGGGTGTCGCCTCGCTGTTGCACACGGGACGCGTCGGGAGCGCTTCGCCGGACGCGGGCACTCTAATGGAGTTGGACGCGATTGCGGCATGCGTCATCGGCGGAACGAGTTTGATGGGCGGGCGTGGGACGGTCTTCGGCGCGTGCGTCGGCGCGCTGATTATGGCGAGCCTCGATAACGGCATGTCACTCCTGAATGTTGAGAGTTGGGTGCAATCGGTCGTCAAGGGCGCGGTGCTCGTCGCGGCGGTCGGCTTCGACATGCTCGGACGCCGTCGCGGTTGAAGCTCTCACACCGGGGCGACTTTTATGAATACCGCGCAGCTACTTGAGTTATACGACAGAGAAGAGCGCCGCGAAAGCGTCTGGCCGGGCAGGCGACGAGAGGTGACGCCGCACGTCATACGCCAGCTTGACCAGCCCGGCAGAGATTGCTTTATCAACTATTCTTTTCTCGTTGAAGAGAGCGCAGACGAGGCCATTGAAGAAGAGATAAAATTCTTTGAAAGTCTCGGCCAGAATTTTGAGTGGAAAGTTTTCCGGCATGACTCCCCGCCTGATTTGAAAGAGCGTCTCGGTGCGCGCGGGTTCGAGATTGGCGAACCGGAAGCGATCATGGCGCTTGATCTCAAGAACACACCCGAAGAGTTGCTACGCCCCGTCCGGCATGACGTGCGGCGCGTCACCACGCCGGAAGGAATCCGTGAGGTGGTCGCCGTGCAGGATGCGGTCTGGCCCGACAACCGGCACTGGCTGGGCGAAGAACTGGGCGAAGAACTCCGTCGAACTCCCGACAATCTGAGCATCTACGTGGCCTACGTGGACGGCGTGCCGGTGAGTTCGGCATGGGTCAGATTTCCCGCGCGCAGGAGTTTCGCCAGCGTGTGGGGCGGCTCAACCCTGCCCGGCTTTCGTCGGCGCGGACTCTACACGGCTCTGCTCGCCGCGCGCGTACAGGAGGCGCTCAGTCGTGAGTTCTCTCTGCTGACAATTGACGCCGGTCTGATGAGCCGTCCGATTGTCGAAAAGTTCGGGTTTCAAGTTTTGACATACGCGTATGAGTGCAAGTGGCGCGTCAATCGTGAAAGATAAAGAGGGGATGAAAACAAATTCTCGATGAGATTAATTCTCGCGGTTCTTCTGGCGCTCGGAGGCGCGGGCGCGCTACACGCGCAGACGCCGAACAATCTTGCGCCGGGCGCGCAGGGCAGGGATGCGCAGTGGGCGAACGCTGGAAAGACGGCGGTCGGAACGTCGAACACGCTCGCCTCAAAACTCTGGTTCACGCTGCGCGAAGGCGTCTTGACGGAAGTTTACTATCCGACGGTGGACGTAGCGAACGTGCAGGCGTTGCAGTTCGTCGTCGTCGGCTGTGAGGGAAGCAACGGGCGCGGCTTCTCAATCGAAAGCGAAGACACGACACACCGTCTGGAAATCCTCGACGCGCGCGCTCTCTCTTTTCGTCAGGTCAACGAGGCGAAGAACGGGACTTTCATCATCACCAAGACATACACGGTCGACCCGGAGCGTTCGACGCTTTTAATTGATGTCGAATTCGATAATCGCTGCCGCGCCGTGCAATCTCTGTATGTTTATTACGACCCTTCGCTCAACAATAGCGGGATGCACGATTCGGCGTGGACGGAAGGCGACGCGCTGCTGGCATCCGACGCCGACAAGTCTTCGGCGCTCGTCGTCGGCTCCGGCATCGCGGATACGACGAACGGATACTTGGGGACGAGCGACGGGCTGAGCGAGTTGAAACAACACGGTCATCTCGCGCGCGAAAATCGCTACGCGCGAGCGGCGGACGGCAATGTGGCGCAGGTGGCTGAGATTAAATCGCCGCGTAAATTTACGCTCGCGCTCGCATTCGGCAGAGAGCCGGACGAAGCTCTGAGAAACGCGCGCTCTTCGCTGGCGAAAGGTTTCCAACGCACGCGCGAAGAGTATGAGGCGAATTGGCACGCGTACATTGAAACGCTCAGGCGCGTCGCGCCGAAATATCAGAGGCAGTTCGATATGTCGGCGATGGTGTTGAAGGCGCATGAAGATAAAACTTTCAGAGGCGCGATGATCGCCTCGCTCAGCGTGCCGTGGGGCGGCGGCGCGAGCGCGAACGAACCGAACGTGGGCGGCTATCATCTGGTCTGGTCGCGCGATCTCTATCAAGTGGCGACCGCCTTTTATGCGTTGGGCGATAAGGCTTCGGCTGATCGTGCGCTCAATTACCTGTTCACCGTCCAGCAAAAACCCGACGGAAGCTTTCCGCAAAACTCTTGGCTCGATGGTCGTCCCTTCTGGGGTTCGCTTCAGTTGGACGAGGTCTCGTATCCGCTCGTCCTCGCTTATCAACTTGGGCGCACGGATAACGAGACGTGGACGAAGCACGTCCGACCCGCCGCAGACTTTTTAATCAGGATGGGGCCGCGCACTCCGCAGGAACGTTGGGAAGAGAAGTCAGGCTATTCGCCGTCAACGATTGCGGCGGAGATTGCCGGGTTGGTCTGCGCGGCGGAGATTGCCCGTCGTAATAATGACGAAGCGGCGGCAGGAATTTATCTGGCGGCGGCCGACGATTGGGCGCGCAACGTCGAACGTTGGACGGCGACGACGACCGGCGTGTACGGCGATAAGAATTATTACATACGCATCACGGACAACGACGACCCGAACGACGGCGCAATGCTGAACGCAGGCAACGGAGGCGGCGAGCACGACGAGCGTGAATACGTCGACGCAGGTTTCCTCGAACTCGTCCGTCTCGGCATCAAGCGCGCAGACGATTCGCTTATCGCCAAATCGCTCGCCGTCGTTGATAAAGTTATCAAAGTCGAGACGCCGCACGGCGCGGCGTGGTATCGCTACAATCACGACGGCTACGGCGAATTGGACGACGGCACATCATGGAACGCCGACGGCAAATACACGGGCAAGGGCAGACTGTGGGCGTTGCTGGCGGGCGAGCGCGGCGAATACGAGTTGGGTCGCGGTAACTCTCAGGCGGCGCGCATGCGGCTCGATGCGCTGCTCGGATTCGCCAACGAGGGAATGATGATTCCCGAACAAGTTTGGGACATGCAGGCCAGCCCGCGCGCGGATTTTCAATTCGGCGAAGGCACGGGTTCAGCCACACCGCTCGCTTGGTCAATGGCTGAATTCATTCGTCTCGCCGCTTGCGTCGAGGAGAATCGCAACCTCTTCATGCCTGACATCGTTGCCGCGCGCTACATCACGCAATCGCCGCCAGCGCAAGCGTCGGCAGATTTCAATGCCCCTGCGGAAGAGGTGTTGATGAGAATGGAAGCAGGCGCGAGTTTCAAAGTCAGCGGGCGTGTCGCGCCGCGCGCGCGCGTCTTCGCGTCGGACGCGGCAGCGGGCACGCGCGAAGTGCCGACGGACGCGGAAGGCCGCTACGAGTTTGAGTCGAAAGCCATCGAGGGTGAATCACGTCTCGTCGTCGCGGTCTCTGCGCCGAACGGCGCGACGAGATTCGAGCGCGTGAGCGTGCGCGGACTCTCAGGCGAAGAGAAGCACAGGGAGGAACGCGCCGCTTTGTCATCTCAATTCATCGAACGTTTGAAGGCGGCTCAGCGCAGCCCTCTGATTGATGCCAACAGCGTGACTTTCATCTATCGCGGCGCGGCAAAGCAGGTCGAAGTGGTCGGGGATTTTACGAGTTGGAGTCCGCGTGGCCTGCGTCTCAATGAAGTGCCGGGAACCGACATCAAGTTTTACACTAAAACTTTCGGCGCGGGCGCGCGCGCCGAATACAAGCTAATCGCCGACGGCGAATGGATGCTCGACCCGCTCAATCCAAACAGCAACGATAACGGCGTCGGAGGCCGTAACTCCTTCTTCAGTCTGCCGGGCTATCGCGCGGAGACCATCGGCGACGAGGAAGCGAGCAACGCACGCGCACTTGAGAGCGCGACAATCGAGAGTCGAATCCTCAAGGGAGCGCGCAAGATTCAGCTTTATCTGCCGACAGGCTACGCGCAAAGCAGAGAGCGTTATCCCGTGCTCTATTTGCAGGATGGCTCCGAATATGCGAATCGAACACGCGCCGCCGCCGTCGCCGCTCATCTCACGGGGCAGAAAAAAGTCGCGCCGTTCATCATCGTCTTCGTTGATCCGGCTGAGCGCATGAAGGAATACTGGGCCAGCGACGCCTTCGCCGACTTTATGGCGAAGGAACTTGTGTCTTACGTGGATTCACACTATCGCACTCAACCCCGCAGAGAGAGCCGTGCGCTGTTGGGCGCGAGCCTCGGCGGCGTCACCTCCGTCTGGACGGCGCTTAAATATCCCGAACTGTTCGCGCGCGTGGGAGGCCAATCCTCTTCTTTTCAGATTGACGGCGAGCGTGTGGTGGCGGCGCTCTCAGAACTTCAACAATCGAAGCAATCGGCACAGCCCCTCAAGTTCTATTTCGATGTCGGGCGTTTGGAGCCGATTCTTGAGGTCAATCGCCGTGTGCAGGTGATGCTGGCGGCGAAGAATTTTCCCGTCACTTACCGCGAAGCCGAGACGGGACACAACTGGACGAGCTGGCGCGACCGTCTCGCCGAAGCGTTCATCGCCTTGTGGAGCAATTAACCGCCGCCTGCTTTTCTTCTTCCTTCCCGGAGACGCTAAGAAAAAGAACGCTTTCAAATCCTCGACGGTGGTGAGTTCCTATGGCTCAATTGAATTTGCTCCGGAATGAAAACAGCCGCCATCGCGGCGGCTGCAAGCTGAAAAATCGAATGCCCGCTGTAGGACTTGAACCTACGACCCCACGCGTGTGAAGCGTGTGCTCTACCACTGAGCTAAGCGGGCGTA
>CAXTRQ010000227.1:0-9576 GCA_964246705.1 uncultured Pyrinomonadaceae bacterium | reverse complement strand
TGAGAGTCGCTGCTGAGGCTCTGAGACGATGCCTTCGAGTAAGGTCTCGAAGTGTTGGAGCATGCGCGCGATGGTGGAGGCTTTAAAGAGTTCGGTGTTGTAGTTTATCAAGCCACTCAGAGCGTGTGTGCTCTTGGTGATGGCGAGCGTCAGCTCGAATTTTGCCGCCGTGCTTTCGCTGCTGACCTGTCCGAGACTCAGGCCGGAGAAATGGAGATTTTCCTGCGGCGCATTTTGCAGGACGAGCATAGTCTGGAAGAGTGGGGTGTAGCTGAGACTGCGCTTGGGCTGTAACTCATCGACAAGCTTCTCAAATGGCAAATCCTGATGGGCGTAGGCTCCAAGACATACCTCTTTGACATTCACGAGTAGCTCTTCAAAGCTTTGTTCATCGGATAACTGTGTGCGCATTACCAGCGTGTTGACGAAGAACCCGATGAGGTCTTCTGTTTCCCAGTGATTGCGGTTTGCGATGGGCGTGCCGACACAGATGTCGCGGTGTCCGCTATAGCGATAGAGCAAGGTCTGGAATGCTGCCAGCATAAACATGAAGAGGGTAACTTCTTTTTGCCGGCCGAGGGTTTCGATTTTCTCGGAAAGAGCAGGCGCGAAGATGAACGCCTCTATCGCACCTCTGCTGGTCTGCACAGCCGGACGCTGAAAGTCTGTATTGAGTTCTAATATTTCAGGTGCTCCGCTTAGCTGCTGCTTCCAGTAAAGGAGTTGCTGCTTCAAAGATTCACCTTGCAAGAACTCGCGCTGCCACAACGCATAGTCTGCATACTGAATTGCCAGCTCCGGCAGGGGTGATTCCCTTTCGGCGGAAAATGCCTCGTAGAGCGTGGTCACTTCTTTAATCAAAACAGTTCTTGACCATGCGTCGCTGATGATGTGATGCATGGTCAAGAGCACTATGTGCTGGACATCACTTAAGCGTATGAGCGTCACACGAAAGAGCGGGCCACGGGTCAAATCAAAGGGCGTGGAGGATTCTTTATTAGCCAGATTTTGGGCTTCCCACTCTCGCTCGCTCCCGCTCAGGTGGCTGAAGTCAACAACTGGCAAGAGCAACTCTTCGGGCGCGGAGACGACCTGCACCGGCTGGTCGTCCTGCGTGGTTACGGTTGTGCGTAAGACTTCATGTCGCCGGACAATCTCATTGATGGTTCTTGTAAAAGCGGTGATGTTCAGGCTTCCTTCAAGACGCAAGGCCGAGAAGATGTTGTAAGTGGAACTGTTCGGCTCTAATTTATCGAGGAACCATAGCCGTTGCTGCGCGAAAGATGCTGGGAAAATATATACATCCTCAAACGCGAGGTTTATATCCTCGGTTGAGAGTGCGGCTTCCTCCAACGTAAGCTTCGGTCGGATGTCTGAATTTGTTTGTGCCATAGCGATTAATTAAGAAGTCAAGATTGATAAGCGTATAGATATGTGCCTACCCAAGTAGCAGTTTGTGAGGCTCTTTGTAGCTGCTTGTATTTTTCGGTTGAGGCGGGGCGGCGGCTTCACTCAGCAGAAATCTGCGTTGGTGTAGAGATCCGCGAGTGCCACGAGAATCTTTCTGTGCCCGACGAACGGCTCGCGTCCGTGTGACACGAGGAAGTTATCGAGCATCAGTATGTCGCCTTTTTGCCATGTAAAAGCGATAGCCGCTTGCCTGTAGATTGAACGTATTTCGTTGAGGTCGGAGGTTTCGATGCGTTCACCATCGCCATAAAATGCGTTGCGGGGGAGGTCGTCATCTTTAAACTCGGCGAGCAGAGACTCGCGCATCTGCGGTTCAAGATTCGAGACGTGGAACATGTGGGCGTGATTGAACCAGACCGTCTCGTTCGTTTTCGGATGCGTCGCGACAGCCTGTCGAATCTGGCGCGTCCTCAAACGATTGTTGTCCATCCACTCAAACTCCATATGAGACTGGCGGCAATACGCCTCGACGACGGCACGCTCTCGGGTCTGGAAAACCTCCTGCCAAGGCATGTCCAGCCCCGCCATCTCGCCATAGTTTCGGACATACATTACTTTCTTGCGCATGAACCGCTCTTTGATTTTCGGATCAATCAATCTGAAAACTTTTCTATCACTTGCAATCGGCGTTCTTCCGCCCTGCTGTGCCGGTTGGACACAATAGAACCAGAGCTTCGTCGGCCAGTTATGCGAGTAGGACATCTCATGATGCAGCGGGATGTGCTGCCCAGCTGGATATTCCGTCGAAGTATAGATTTGGCGAGAGACTTCCGTGCGTGGAGCCGCGCGCTCCTTGTAGTTCAAAAGATCAGCCGACAACGTTCTGGTGAATTGTTCAAACTGCGACGTGGCATCAATGTTAAAGTTTCTGAAAAGGAGAGCGCCGTGCTTGAGCAACTGCGCTTCGATGAACTCGCGGTGGCCTGCCGCCCACGTCACCAGATTGACATGCTCCACTCCCGGCTCGACCACCAGCGGGAAGCTCTCTTCATTCAAGTAGCTCGCCTTGATTATCGTCTCCGTGGACAGCCGAACCTGTCTCCGCTGGCCGGAGCGAAACCTGCCGAGGTCCGAGGCCGCTTTCTCTTCAACACCCATCGCTTCTCCTCATGCCGAAGGTGGACATTCTGTGTGCTCGTCTACTCTATGTTGCCCCAGCTGCAAGTGTCGGCCATTCCGACGTGAACTTTGCGCGTGCCGGAATAAGGCTCGCGGCCATGCGAAGACAACATGTTATCGAGCATCAAGATGTCGCCTTGCTGCCAAGGGAAACTCACCTTTTCATTCAAATAAGCCGCGCGCAGATCGTCCATCACTGCCGGTTCGATACGAGAGCCATCGCCGTAGTAGGTGTTATTCGGTAAATCGTCTTCGTCGAACTGCGCCCTCATCTCCGCTCTTATCTCCGGCAGCAGCGTCGAAACATGAAAGAAAGTCAGGTGATTGAACCAGACCATCTGGTTAGCTCGCGGATGCCTTCCGGCAACACGACGCATCTGGCTCGTCTTCAAACGGGTTCTGTCTTTCCACTCGAACGTGATCTCGTTAGAGCGACAGTATGATTCCACTTCCAGCTTGTTGCCGGTCTGAAAAGCTGTCTGCCACGGAAGACCGCAGCCGTCGCCGAAATTGCGTACGTACAAGTAGTTTTTCTCAGCTAATCGCTGCCTGATCTGCGGGTCAAGGCGGTTGAAGATTTTTCGCGTATCGGCGATTGGCGTCGCCCCGCCCTGCGGCGCGGCTTGCTCACAGTGAAAGAAGATTCTCAGAGGGAAACGGAGATTGTACGACTGCTCGTTGTGAAGAAAGATCGGCTGCACCAGCGGATAATCCGTGGATGTGTAAATGTTGCCGCTCACCTGACGGCGCGGCGACGACCGCTCGTTATATTCGATCAACTCGCCCGCGACGGCTCTGATGAAAGTCTCGAAGCTTGACGACGACTTGACGTTGAAGTTTCTGAAAAGGAGAGCGCCGTGCTTGAGCAACTGCGCTTCGATGAACTCGCGGTGGCCTGCCGCCCACGTCACCAGATTGACATGCTCCACTCCCGGCTCGACCACCAGCGGGAAGCTCTCTTCATTCAAGTAGCTCACCTTGATTATCGTCTCCGTAGAGTGCACGATTGACTTTCGCGGCGCGCTCCGATACCTGTCGAATGCGGACGTATCCTTCTCTTCTATCTTCACGGCTCACTTTCAATCTGTGTGATGGACGAATGGGATTTTCGACTGGCTTAGAAAATGACCCGTGAGGTCGGCGTCAGCCGCGCGCCCCGCGACTTCCTCAAATCTCTGGTGAGGTTGATTCGTTTAATCCAGCGGTCGTTGCCGTCGAATTTAGCCTTGAAGGATCGGCGGCCATGTACCACTCTGAAGTTATCTATGAAGACGATATCGCCGGTTTGCAGGATGAGGTCGGTGATATTGGCGTCTATCCGTTCAATCAGCTTATTGAGTTCTCCCTGTCCTTCATGATCTTCCTTGAGGGCGTCCATGAAATAAGGGTCGAGGCGTAGATAGGGCGCTGCGGGGTGACCAAACAGGATAGCAAGTTTCTCCGGATGGCTGTTCATATGATTAATGCGCTCGTATGCAGATTCGAGTATTTCGATCGTGTCAGATGAGATGTTCTTCGTATCGAATCTGTTTTTTTCCAGATGCGATTCGTCGGGACGGATCAAAAAGCGCGGCTCAAACAGCGGCTCGACCTTGATGTTTCGCAGGTCTATGGTGTCAAGACTGGCGAAAGTGGTAGCCACCTGATCGGGATTACGCAAGCACATCATGCCGAGATAGTCGCAGCGATACGGATGGAACGCGTCTTCGTTGTGCCACGTTAAAAGCTCTTCGCTGCTGGAGCCTAACTGTTCGTGCTCGTGCCCTTGAATGGGGAGAACGTCGTGCACGATTCGCCCGTCCTGCTGAGTTGACCAAGCCAGTACGTCTCCGAGCAGCGACCCGAAGAGAATGAGAAGTATCTCTTCTTCGCGCGTTCTTGAGATGTTCTGTCTGAACTTCCAGTGGGCCGGAGTGTCTCCGATTTTGTTTTCGTCAACCTTGTAACCCGAAATTATGCAGATGCCGGGCGGCTGTTCAAGCGACTTGAAATCGTTGAGGAAGGCGCGCAAACGTCTGGGCAGATCGTGTGCGTGAACGCTCGCGTCTTTGAGGAAGTCGCCGTCCTCTACCGAATCATACTGTGCGCTCAACTGCTTCAAAAGTAATTTAATTGAAGATTGCTCTTCTTCAGACAGGGTAATATTACTCATGGTGTTGTCCATTTATCTTTATGGAAGGTTAAAAGCATGAAGGAATCGAGCCTATCCCAGCATAAGTTCATCACACGCATGTGCCGTGCGGAAGGTTGTTGGATGCAGGCCGCTATTGTTGACGAAAGTTAAGAGAAGCACTGCGCCGTGCGCGCGGAAGTAGAGACGCTCAGGCGTCTACCGAGGCGTGCCAACCCTTCTTGCAGTTTTTCCGTCGGGCCGCCAAAGCCCAGACGGACGTGCTGCGGGTAATTAAAACAGGTTCCGGGCACGAGCAGCGTTTTGTCGGATTGTGCGAGGCGGCGGCAGAAATCTTCGACATCCGCGACGCCGCGCAAACGCGGGAACGTGGTGACGCCGCCATGCGGACGCACCCACTCGACCTCTTCACGGTACTCATCTGCCCATTCGGCCAGAAGGTTGAGATTGACCTGAGCCTGCCGCCGACGGATGTCGAGCAGGACATCTGCCTTTTCAATGACCCTCTGCGCGATGAACTCGACCAAGGGCGAGAGGTGCAGCGTGATGTAATCTCGCAGTTGAATCAGACGCACCAGCACGTTGGGCGCAGCCAGACACCATCCGACCCTCAATCCGGGCAGGCCGAAGGTTTTTGAAAGGGTTCCGAGAGAGATTGCGCGGTCGTATTGCAGGCGCGGGTCGGGCAGCGGCAAGCGCTCGTAAACCATTTCAGCGAAGGCGTTGTCCCAAATCAGATACGCGCCTACTTGTGCCGTCGCCTGAATGAGTTCTTCCTGTTGAGCGCCGCTTAAAGATGTCCCCGTGGGATTATGCGGAAAGTTGACCACCACCATTCGCGTGCGACTGTTAATCAATCCCTTGGCTTCTTCGATATCGGGGATAAACTGTTCTTCAGCCCGCAGACGCCAAGGCTTCAAGACGCATCCGATTGATTCGGCGATGGAATGGTACTGCTGGTAGATGGGGTCTAGAATTACCACTTCATCGCCCGCCTTGAGCAGAGCGTTCATGACGAGGTAAATCGCTTCGCTCGAACCGTGTGTCGCCATCACCGAGTCGGTATTGCCGTCTCCCCAGCGCACGGCGATGGCTTTGCGCAGCGACGGGCCGCCGAGCGTCCAGCTATCGTCGAAAACGATGCCGTCCATGTCGGCCTGCGCGATGCTGAGCAGTTCACGCAATTCCGAGAGGGAGAAACTCTCGACGCCGCTGCTGCCAATGTCGAAATCGGTCTCGAAGTAGAACTCGCGCATCCAAGCTTCTAGTAGAGCGTGACTGTGTATCATCAAAAACTCCTTATAAAGTAGCCCCCGCCGGCGGGCTGATGCCCCGGCGTTTGGCCGTCGTCAAACGCTGCGCGTTGCCCGCTTCCCAACGGCTCTTTTCCGCGAGTTGTTGCTGCTTTTCATCTTCGCTGAGAATCTCAAGAGAACGGATTCTGTTCTTTGGCATTGCCACGATGCTCTGTAGCAACGTCTCGAACTGCTGCGTCAGACGCTTGATCGTCGCGGCATTGAACAGGTCTGTGCTGTACGTCCAGACGCCGCTCAGTCCCTCTTCCGTCTCATACATCCAGAGCGTCAGATCGAAGCTCACGGAGTTGCGCTCGACATCCATGACATCAATGGTCAACCCCGGCAGGTTCAGCGTCCGACTGGGAGCGTTGTCCAACCCAAAGGCGACCTGAAACAGAGGCGTCAGGTTCAGTCTGCGCTCAGGCTGCAACTCTTCCACAAGCTTTTCAAAGGGCATGTCCTGATGTGCATAAGCACCGAGGCAGGTTTTTCGCACTCTGCTAAGTAATTCCTCGAAGCGAATGTCGCCTGCCAGATCTGTGCGCAGCACCAGCGTGTTGACGAAGAAGCCGATGAGACCTTCCGTCTCTAACTGACTACGCCCCGCCACCACCGAGCCGATGCTTATGTCCTCCTGATCGCTGTAGCGATAGAGCAGCACTTTGAAGGCCGCCAGCAACAACATAAACAGCGTCACGTCATGTTGGCGGCTCAACGATTTCAACTGCCCCGACAGATCGTCGGGTAGTGTGAACGTCTCGAACGTTCCACGCATTATGTTTCCGTTTGCGCGTGGGTAGTCCGTCGGTAATTCCAGTACCGGAGGGTTGCCGCCCAACTGCTGCTTCCAGTAATCGAGTTGCCCCTCAAGCACCTCCGAGGTCAGATACTCTCTCTGCCACGAGGCGTAATCGGCATATTGAATCGGCAACTCCGGCAGCGTCGAAACCTCTTCGTGATGAAAGACTTCGTAGAGCGTCGCAATCTCACGCACGAGCACGCCCATTGACCAGCCATCCGAGATGATGTGATGCATGGTCATCAAGCCCACATGCTCCTCGCCTCCCAGCCGCAGTAATCTGACTCGCAGCAGCGGCCCGCTACTCAGATCAAACTCCTGCTCCACTTCAGCGTCAGAGAGGCGTTTCACCTCGGCCTCTCGCTCGCCGGTTCCCATGCCGCTAAGGTCTATAAGCGGCATCTCCAACGTCTCTTCCAGTCTGACCACCTGCACCGCTTCCCTGCCCTCCGTTACAAAGACCGTACGCAGCACTTCATGCCGCCGCACTATCTCGCCGAGGCTCGCTTGTAAGGCCGGGATGTTGAGCGTGCCCTTGAGCCGTAACGCGAGAGGAATATTGTATGCAACATTGTGTGGTTCCAACTGGTGAAGGAACCAGAGTCTTTGTTGCGCGAAAGAGAGCGGGGCAGGCTGCTCATCGGTGCGCCTGCGCAGAGGCGGAGGCGGAGACAGTTGTGCGTCTGAACCGATGGCGGCATGGAGGCGCGGAGCCAATGTGCTGATGGTGGGAGACTCAAAAAGGAGGCGCAAAGGGACATCGAGGTTAAAGAGTCGATTAAGGCGAGAAATGACCTGCGTGGCGAGCAGGGAATGTCCGCCGAGGTCGAAGAAGTTGTCATGGATGCCGATGCGTTCGAGGCCGAGGACGTTGCGCCAAATGTCTGCAACCAACTGCTCGACAGGTGTACGCGGAGCGGTGAAAGCACCCTGCTGTCCGGCATGAGAAGCATCGAGAGCGGGGAGAGCTTGACGGTCAACTTTACCGTTGGGTGTGAGCGGCAACTCGTCGAGCTTCACAAAGCCGGACGGAATCATGTACTCCGGCAACTTCCCTTCGAGATAGCGCCGCAGTTCGACGACATTCAGTCCCGCCTCTTGTTTGCTTACAATGTAAGCGACGAGACGCTTGTCCCCGTTGTTCCCGATTCTGATGACGACGGCTTCTTCGATATCCGTATGCCCCATCAGCGCCGATTCAACCTCGCCCGGCTCGATGCGAAATCCTCTAATCTTCAACTGATGGTCAGTGCGCCCGAGGAAGTCTACCTCGCCGGATGGCAGATAGCGGACTAAATCGCCCGTCCGATACAACCGCGCGCCAGTCTCCGCGCCGAAAGGATTGGGAACAAACTTTTCGGCAGTCAATGCGGGTTGCTTCAGATAGCCTCGTCCCACAGAGTCTCCGCCCAGATACAACTCGCCGGCCACTCCGACGGGCAAAGGCTGCATCTCACGATTGAGCACGTACAATTGCGTATTGCTGACTGCTCGTCCGATTGTCGGGAAGCGTCCCTGTGTCTGCGCAGACGGCAATACGTCGCCGAAAGTTGCGATGGCCGTAACCTCCGTCGGCCCGTAGTTATTAACTAGACGGAAGGGCAGGCGCGCGGCGGGATACGTGTGCAGCTTATCTCCGCCGGTCAGGAGCGCGCGCAGGGCAACGTCGTCAGGCCACTCCAAAGCCATCACTCTTTCCGCCAGCGGCGTCGGCACAAAGCTGAGGGTAATCGCATTCGCCACGAGCCAATCGCGAAGCTGCTCCGGCGCGAAGCGCATTTCGTCCTCAACGATAAAGACGGTCGCCCCACTTGCCAGAAACGCCCACAACTCCCAAACCGAAGCATCAAAACCGATGCTCGCCAACTGCGTTGTTCGATCCGACTCGGTGACTCTGTAAGCTGTTCGGAGCCACGTCACGAGATTCATCAGTGAGCGGTGCGTGATCTGTACTCCCTTCGGCACACCCGTCGAGCCGGAGGTGTAAATCACGTAAGCGATATTCTCAGGCAGCACATGCGCGAGAGGGTAATCCATGCTCTCTTGAGCAATGGCTTCCCAATCGCTGTCAAGACAAATCAACTGCCTAACACATCCCTCAAACCTCGCAGTCAGAGGAGACTGCGTCAAGAGCACGGAGATGTCGGCATCCTCCAACATCAGCAGCAGACGCTCTCTCGGATGCACTGGGTCGAGCGGCACGTAAGCGCCTCCCGCCTTGAGGATGCCGAGCAATCCGATGACCATCTCAGGCGAGCGTGCAACGCAGATGCCAACCTTGACCTCCGGCCCAACCCCGAGTTTTTGCAGGTAGTGTGCCAACTGATTGGCTCTCGCGTTCAACTCTCCGTAGCTCAGGCTTTGGCCCTCACCAACCAACGCAATGCTCGCAGACATGCGCCCGGCCAACTGCTCTAACACTTCATGGACACAAACGTCATGTGGATAATCCTGATGGTTTTTGTTCCACTCAACGAGTAATTCCTGTCGTTCGTTATCCGTGAGCAGCGGCAGGTCTTTGAGCTGCCGGTCAGGCTCAGCCACGGCTATTCCTTCGAGTAATCTTCTGAGGTGCTTTCCCAGACGCTCCATTATCTCGTCATCGAATTTCGCGCTGTCATAATTGACCTTCAGCATCAATTCTTCGCCGGGGAACGCCACCAATGCCAGCCCGTAATTCGTCTGCTCGACCGTGTGAATATCCTCCACCTGTAAACCGGTTTGCCGCTCCACTTCCTCGCGCAACCTCGCATCCATCG
>CAXTRQ010000226.1:0-9582 GCA_964246705.1 uncultured Pyrinomonadaceae bacterium | reverse complement strand
CCCCGCGCGCCCTCACCGGCGGGGGGCGGGGGGCTTGACGAAAGGCATTCCGCGTAGGATGACGCGCTGGCGACGCTGGACGCGGCGCAGGTTTGATTTGGGATTCTGCGGGGTCGGTTGCGGGTTGAAGACGGTGCGCGGGTTCGGAATCATCGCCGCGAGGAATGCTGCTTCGCGCGGGGAGAGGTCTGCCGCCGGTTTGTTGAAGTAGGTGCGCGCCGCCGCCTCCGCGCCGTAGATGCCGTCGCCCCATTCGATGACGTTGAGATAGATTTCCAGAATGCGCTGCTTCGATAAATTTCGTTCGAGGAAATAGGTGATTAAAGCCTCGCGCGCCTTGCGTGCGGCTGAACGTTCGGATGAGAGATAGAGATTCTTGGCAAGTTGTTGCGAGATGGTCGAACCCCCGCGCTTGAAACTCGAAAAATCGGGTATCCAATCGGAAGTGTCGTTGTCTCCTTCTTCCTTCGCTTCCTTCGCCGCCTCGCGTTGTCCTTCTTCCCATGCTCTCTGGATGGCCTCGTAATCGAAACCGTGATGGGTCGCAAAATTCGTGTCTTCACCCGCCAGCACCGCGCGCTGAAGATGCGGCGAAATCCTCTCAAGCGGAACCCACGTCTGGACGCGTTTCGGCTCGCGCCCTTCCTTGCGCGCCTCCTCAAGACGCGTCTCAATCATGCTTGTCGTCTCCGGGTTGTGATCGCGCAACTCGGCGATGCGCGGGAAGGTGAAGACTTCATAGACAATCCAGAAGGTCAGCAGCGCAAGCAGCACGAGAGAAATTGTTTTGACGATTCTTAGCATATTTATCAGCTACGACGCGAAGAATTCTGTCGGGCAGAGGACGGAAGTCCATGCCCATGCTTCAATCTTGGTGAGCGCGGGCAGGCACAAGACCTGCCCCTACAGTTTTAAATCGCGTCCCAAGTTTTCATCCATGGCGAATTATAACTTATGCACGAAGTAGAAAGCAGTTGACGACGCTTCTTTACCGGCGTGCGCTTTGTGTCGCGTCGTGCTGATTGAAGACTGAGCGGGCTGCGCGAATCGTGTTGCAATGAATCTCCACCGTGTCGTTGATGTCCTCGGCGTAGCCGCCCGACATGACCGTTACGACGGGTAGCCCGGCAGCGCGACAAGTGCTGAGCACAAATTCGTCACGCGCGCGCAAGCCCTCAATCGAAAGCGAGAGGCGTCCGAGTTTGTCGCCCGCATAAGGGTCTGCGCCGCCGACATAAAAGACGATGTCCGGCTCGTCGGCGAGGACGCGCGGCAAATGGCTGGCCAGCAATTCGAGATATTGCTTGTCCGCAGTGCCGTCGGCGAGTTCCACATCGAGCGTCGAACGCGCCTTGAAGAGCGGATAGTTTTTCGCGCCGTGCATTGAGAAAGTGAACACGTCTGCATCCGACTCGAAAATGGTCGCCGTGCCGTTGCCTTGATGAACGTCGCAATCAACAATCGCGGCACGTCGAATTTGTCCATCGCGGCGCAGAGCGCGAATGGCAATCGCCACGTCGTTCAGCACGCAGAAGCCCTCGCCTCGATCGGCAAAAGCATGGTGTGTGCCGCCCGCCAGATTCGAGCCGATGCCGTCTTCGAGCGCAAAGCGCGCGGCGTTCATCGTTCCTCCCGCCGCCAGAAACGAACGCCGCACCAACGCCTTCGACCAAGGCAGTCCGAGCCTACGCAACTCTCTCGGCGTCAAAGTTCCTGCGCGCAGCCGCGTCACATAATCTTCCATATGCACAAGCAACACGTCTGAAAGAGACGCCGGTTGCGGCTCGACAAACTCAGCCGGAGCGAGCGTCCCCTCGCGCACAAGAAGGTCGCGCACCAACTCGAATTTACGAATCGGAAAGACATGCCCCTCGCCGATGTCCGCGTAGTAACGCGATGTATAAGAAACTCGCATGAAACAGTTTTCAGTTTTCAATTTTTCAGTTACGGGCATTTGATAACGGGCGGTAATTAATCAGGCAAACGACGTATAAAACTAAAAGCTGACTGATTATTGAATCAATATTGAATCAAACTTCCCTCGCGTTTGGCGCGGCGGATGGCACGCGCGAAGACCCAGAGCGAGAAGGGAAGCAGGATGGCGAGAAAGATGAGCAGCGAGACGAGCGGCTCGCGCACTTCGGTGAAACCCTGCCCTTCGATGAGCACGCGGCGGATGCCGTCAATACCGTAAGTCGTCGGCAGCAGCCGGGAGATATGACCGAAACCCTCGCCGACCGTGCGCGTCAAAAGCTGCGTCGGAAAGAAAACGCCGGAGAAGAAGGCCGAGCCTGTGCCGAGCAGGATGGCGAACGGGTCGCCGCGCTTAAAGACCATCGCAAAGCTCGCCGAAAGAATGCCAATCGAAGCGAGCACGAGCGTCGTCAGCACCAGAAACATCAGCGCCAGTAGAAAATTTCCCTGATAGTGAATGCCAAAAAAGAGCCAGCCGAAAAAGAGATAAAGAAATGAGTGGAAGGTGGCGAGAACAAAATCCCAAGCCGAACTGGCAACGACGAGCGTCGGCACACTGATGGGCGTCATCAAGACGCTTTCCAGTGTTCCTTGCGCCTGCTCGGAGCGAATCGCTGTGGCGAGGCTCGAAAAGCCGGTCATAAAATAGTTGAGCAACGCCAGCCCCGTGATCCATGCCGCGAGCGGGTTGCGCCACTGTGTATATGGAGTGTCGAAGCGCTCGACGAAAATCTGCGAGATGAAAAAAAGCGTCGTCACCACGATTAAGATACTGAGTATCCGCAGAAAGAACTCGACGCGGTAACTGACTGCGAGTTGAAAATCGCGCACGACGAAGGCGCGCACGCGACCGAGCAGCAGAGCAATTCTTCTCAACATTTTTTTGCCATCCTGAGAGCGTTTTCCAAAAGCTGGCGAGCGTTTTAAAAATTGATTTTCCCAGCCCCGGAGGTGCTAGGAAACTTCGCTCTCGTAAGCTTCCAGCACGTCGAGCAGCGAGCCGCGTTCCAACTCGCAATCCAGCAGGCGTGCGCCGTCTTCGAGCAGCACGCGCAAGACGCGGTCAAGGAGGTCGTCATCGTCTTCGCGCACAAAGCGCACGACGACGGCTCCCGCCTGCGTAGTCGTCTCCGCATCGCCAGCGAGAGGCGAGAGAAGTTGTGCGGCGCGCTCCTGCGTAATGTTGGTGAGAACGAGGCGGATGTGCTCACGTTGCCTATGGAGCGCGCGCAGGTTGGCGGGCATGTCGAGCGCGCGAATACGCCCTCTGCTGATGATGGCGATGCGCGGGCAGAGTTCCTCGACTTCGGCGAGGTTGTGCGACGTGAGCAGGACTGTCACGGGCGGCGTCGAACGCGCGAGCGCGCCGATAGCGGCGCGCGTCTGTGCCGCCGCGAGGGGGTCGAGCGAGCGCGTCGGCTCGTCCAAAAGAAGTACGGGCGGCCTGTTGAGCATCGCGCGCGCGACCGCCATGCGCTGCTTGTTGCCCGTCGAGAGTTCGCCGAAACGCCTGCGCGCGACCTCTTCAAGTTCAAACTGCGTGAGCAATTCCGGAATGCGCGTTCTGGTCGCGCGGGCGCTCAGGCCATAGAGCCGCGCGAAAAAAAACAGATTCTGCTCGGCGGTCAGACGCCAGTAGAAACTTCTCTCCTCGGCGCTGGCGAGGCCGATCTGCGCGCGCACACGCTCCTCATCGCGGACGCTGTCGAAGCCATGCACCGCGACCGCGCCGGAAGTCGGCTGGACAAGCGTCGCGATGATTTTGGCGAGCGTCGTTTTGCCCGCGCCGTTTCTGCCGATGAGACCGAAGACTTCGCCCACGCGCACGTCGAAAGAGACATCTGTGAGAGCGACGACGGGCTGCGTCGTCTTGAGATGAAAGAATTGCTTGAGGCGCGCGAGCGGGATAGGATAGGTCTTCGAGAGCCGTTGAATCGAAATCGCGGCTCGCGGCTCCGCACTCGCCATGTCGGAAGATTGATTGGGAATGGCTTGCTCTTCCTTAAATGCTGTGACCGTCATAGCAAAGGCGCGCCGGGTATAGCAAAGCGGCGTCGGACAACTTAACGTGTGCGTTGTCGCGGATCGAGATATTCGCGCAGCCCGTCGCCTAAGAAATTGAACGCGAGCACGGTCAACGCGATGGCGATGCCGGGCACGATAAGCGCGTGCGGCGCAAACTTCATCGTCGTTAGATCGCGCGCCTCTTCGAGCATCACGCCCCACGAAGGCGCGGGCGGCGGCACGCCCAAGCCGAGAAACGAAAGCGACGCTTCGGAGAGCACTGCGCCCGCCATGCCGAGGCTCGCCTGCACGATGAGCGGCTGAATCGCGTTCGGCATAATGTGGACGAAGAGAATGCGCAAGTCGCTTGCGCCGAGCGCGCGCGCCGCCTGCACAAAGTCGTACTCGCGTACCTTCAACACCTGCCCGCGAATCAAACGCGCGTAACCCACCCAACCGATGATGCACAGCGCGAGAATCAGCTTGTTCAATCCCGCGCCGAGAAATGCGACCATCGCGATGGCGAGCAGCAAGCCGGGAAAAGCCAGAAAGACGTTGAAGACATAACCGGCGACGATGCGGTCGACCCATCCGCCGTAATAACCGGCAATCGCGCCGATCATCGTTCCCGTCACAGACGAGACGACGACCACAACCAGCCCGACGTTCAGAGAGATGCGCGCTCCATAGACGACGCGCGAAAAGATGTCGCGCCCCGTCGCATCAGTCCCGAACCAGTGAGCGGCGGAGGGCTTGAGATATCGCGCCGCAAGGTCTGTCGCACCCACATCATGCGTCGCAATCACAGGCGCAAACAACGCCACGACGACCAGCAGCACGACGAAAACCAATCCAAAAATGGCGAGACGATTCATAAGTTAAAGTATCAACACTGAACGATAGACTTGAAAACAGCAAAGCTTTTATCTTTCAGTTCATCGTTCATCGTTTCAAGAAACTCTGATGCGCGGGTCGAGCCAGCGATAAACTAAATCCGTGAGCGAGTTGGCGAGGATATAAGTCACGCTGATGACGAGCACGCAGCCCTGCACGAGACGATAATCGCGCTTGGCGATGCCCTCTTCGACGAGCAGCAGGCCGATGCCCGGCCAGCCGAAAATCTTCTCCGTAATAATCGCTCCGGCGAGCAGGACGCCGAGTTGCAGTCCGAGAATCGTGACCACCGGAATCAGACCGTTTTTCAAGACGTGCTTATAGACGACCTTTCTCTCGCTCAAGCCTTTCGCGCGCGCCGTCCGCACGTAATCCTCGCCCATCTCTTCGATGACGGACGAGCGCACCATGCGCGTCAGGAGGGCAGAGAGCGCCATGCCCAACGTCGTGGCGGGCAGAATAATGCTCGACCAACCGAAACGACCCGACGGGTTGAGCCAGCCGAGCCAGACCGCGAAGACGTAGACGAGCAGAGGGCCGACGACGAAACTCGGAAGGCTGATGCCGATGAGCGCAATCACCGACAGGAAATTATCGAGCAGTTTGCCGCGATTCATTCCGGCCACGACGCCGAGCGGGATGGCGATGACGATGGCGACGAGCAGCGCGACGACGGCAAGTTGCACTGTCGCTCCGAAACGCGAATTAAAAAACACCTTCAACCCGCTGCTTTCCTTGTCCTCTGAGCATTGCGAAAAAATGGCCTTCGTGATCGCGCAGTCAGTGCGAAACGAGCGTCCCATGTCGCCATGCAAAATCTCGCGCCAGTAATCCACGTAGCGATTATCCCAGCCATACCATTGAAAGTGATGTGCGCCGCTCGCATCTTCGGGAAAAGTGAAGAAGAAGGCCGGACGGTCGAGGCCGTGCTTTTGCCGGAATTGTTCGAGCATCTGCGGCGTCGCCTGCTCGCCGAGAATCGCGACCGCCGGATCGCCCGGCACAAACTCGATTAAAAGCGTGACGAGCGAAACCACCGTCCACACGACGAGCAGCAGAATAATCACCCGGCGCAAGATGTCGAGAACCTTGTGCTTCATCAAAAGAGAACAGAAATTTGGAGTTGAAAGCTAGAACATTTACGTCAGGATGGATGATAACACCGCAGCCGACGAATCGTCAGCTTAGAGCTTTTGGAGAGTTTATAAAAGCGCCGGAGACGCTTTCTGAAGTGATAAGAAACGTAGCCCGACGAAACTCGCATCGCCCTCGCCCTCAGGCCCCGACAACCGTCGGGAAAGGAATTAATACGAGTTCACCGGGCTACGTTTACGGCTGTGCGTTGCAATTCAGCACAACCAAGCTCGAACTTTATGACGGCCTCTATCGCTTGCCCATGTGGAGCGCGGCGATGCCGCCCGTCAAATTCTGATACTCGACCTCTGCGAACCCGACCGCCTTCATCATTCCGGCCAGACGCTTCTGGTCTGGAAATTTTGAGACGGATTCAGGCAGATATTCATAAGCCCCGCGCGAACCGCTGACCATGCCGCCTATCGCGGGCAGCACGCGCGTAAAGTAAAATTGAAAAAACTGCCGGAAGCCCGGAATGACGGGGTGCGAAAATTCGAGAATTGCCACACGTCCTTCCGACTTCAAAACTCTCAGCAGTTCGCGCAAGCCATCTTCGACGCTCGACAGATTCCGCAGACCGAAGGCGATGGTCGCAACATGGAACGATTCGTCCGCGAAGGGAAGTCGCAACGCATCGCCTTCGATATACGGAATCGCGTGCCCCGCTTGCGGCGTCTTACGCGACGCAATCTCAAGCATCGGACGACAAAAATCCAAACCGATAATCTGCGCGCTTCCGGCTTCGGCCAGCGCCAGCGCCAAGTCGCCCGTGCCGCACGCGACATCGAGCGCGCGCGCGCCTTCGACGAGCGAAGGGCGCAGCTTGTTGGCGACCAAGCGCCGCCAACGCTTATCCGTATTACCCGACAAGAGATGGTTTAAAAGATCATAGCGACCGGCAATACCGGCAAACATCGCGCGCACGCGTCGCGCATGGTCGCTTTTCGCGTTGCTCTCTCGAAGGGTTTGATCGTGAGACACAATTATACTTTTTGCTGCTCGGGTTGGTTGCGGATGCTTTGCGATTTGTTTGTGAATTGACTACGGGCGTTTGAGTTGAATCGTCGGTGCGGGCTGCGACGGTTTCTGATGCTCCTTCGACGGTTCGACGCTCGCCGCCGCGCCCAGCACTTCAAACTCGCCGAGACGCGCCAGTTCGGCGCTCAACTTTGAAGCATCGCCGACGACCACCGAAGCGATTGGCTTTTCGAGAAACAGTCTGGCGGCGACTTGTTGCAAGTCGGCGGGGGTCAGTGCATCAATGGCGCGCATCGTCTCCAACGTGTTAGCGGCATGGTTGCCGTAGGTCTGTGCGTCGAGCCATATATCTGCGAGCGACTCTGATTTCTCCAACTCCTTGCCCAACGTGGCGACGGCGGCGCGCTTCGCCGCCTCGAACTCCGTGGACGCAACGGGCGTCCCGGTGAGTGTGTGCAGCATCTTATGAGCTGCTTCGATGGCTTGCGCCGCCATCGCCGGAGAGGACACAGACGCGCTCAGGTAAAAGACGCCGCTCAGCAAGTGCGCGTCGTGACGGACAGATACGGCTCTGTCTTTGAGTTCAGGCGCGGCGGCTTTCCAACGATCCTGTGCGAGCAGGGCGAGGACAATCGCGGCGGCGTTATCGCGTTCAGAGCGCGCCACGCCGCGCAGTGCGAGCCGCACCTCCGCGTCGGGCGCGCCGGGCAATCCAATAATCAGCGTGCGCGTGTCAGGATTTTCAGGTTGACGGAAGGTCGCCGGAATATTGCGGTCGCCCTTGCGCCAGCCGCCGAGAAATTGACGCAGAGCACGAAGCGCGCGCGCCGACTCGACGCCGCCGATGACGACGAGCGTGGCGTTATTTGAACCGAGAAACCTCTCCTGCAAGAGCAGCAGGTCGCTACGCTCAATTCTCGCCAGTGTCTCCGGCGTCCCGGAGGCGAGTCGCCCGTAAGGGTACGCGCCGTAGAGCCGCGCGGCGATAGCGCGGTCGGCAATCGTACCGGGAGCGACACCAATCTCGCGGACAGTTTTAATGCGCGCCTCGCGCAAGCGCGCGACGATTTCGGGAGTCAGTTGGGTGTTCAAGAGCGCGTTGCGGAGCAGTTCGGCGAGCCGCTCGAAACTGTCTGCGCGCCCCGTCAACAGCACGTTAATCGAATCGTAATTGGTCGTGACTTCCAGTCGTCCGTCCAACTCTTCTTTAACGTATTCGCGCGTCGCGTCTGCAAACAGCGCATCGCTCAGCAACGCCATCATTCCTTCCTTGCCCGCCAGATCGAATGCTGCGCCGCTGTGAATCCGCAGCTTGAGCGTCACTTCGGCGTCGCCGGGGCGCGAGACGAGCAGCATCTTCAATCCGTTGAGAAGCTGTTCGCGGCGCGGTTCGGGCACGAGGGGCGCGACCGTTTGACTGAAGGCCGGAACGCAAGAAAAGAGGACGAGGGCGAGCGCAGGCAGGAGGAGTTTTGCCGCGCGTTTGGACGGGAAAAGGCTTTGAGCTTGTTTCATCTTGCTGAAAGGTCTGCTGTCAGGCGGCTGTGGACATGGCCGCGAAATCTCTCAAAATGACCCGAAAGAGAGCGAATTTCCACGTTTTGCGCTCCTGTCAGGAATACCAGCCAAGTTTAGATGCCGCCCCGCAGCCCGTCAACTGCCCGACCCCTCGCGGCCTCTCTAAAAAAGCTCTGTAAATCAGTGTGTCGCATAAGCATCGCGCGCCGTCCGGGAGCGCATCTAAAGCATTTGGGTCGCTGTGTGCCGCCTCGCTCGTCCCCGCTTTGGGACTCTTTTGGAGAGGCGCACACGGTCGGGCTGTTCGGGTTCAAGCAGGGCGCGGCGACGTAAATTCTCAGTTCCGAGTGCGAACCTTCCTTTCAAATTGGTATGCAAGTACAGTTAGTTTGTTATAATGGGCTTCCGTGGAGCGAGGTGAGACGATGAAACGGTGTCAGACATGCGGTGAAGAATTTAGTGATAAGTTCGTTTTTTGTCCGGTTGATGGAAGCACACTCGATGGGGCAGCGGCGACAGTTGATTCGTCAGGGGCGATTCATCCGCCAGCGTCTGCGGCGAACGACGAAGTTTTGAACGTCGGTTCGGCAAACGCCGCCGGAGGCGCATCCCCAGCGGCAGCCTTTTCCAACATCGAAGCCGAGGCAGGCGGATCGAACGGCGACGAGACGATTCCCGCACGCGCCATCGTGCCGCGCGGAGAGTATCATCTGACGATGCTGGAAGACACGGGTCTGACGCGCCGCTTGACGCAGGAATTGAGACGCGTCTCCGAAGAATCCCAACTGACATGGCCTGAGTTCAAGCGCGACCCCAAGGGCTTCGCCAAGCGCACGGCGGTCGGTTACGGCCTCTTGATTAATCGTTTCTTCAAACAGCCATACATGGTCTCAGCCGTGCTCGCGCCGTTGTGCGTCGTGCTGCTCATCGCGGGCATCTGGTTCACACTTCTCAACCGCTGCGACATTCTCGCTCCGCTCGGCATCCGCTGCCGCAACGCCGTGCAGGCGGCCAACGAGAGCGATGAATTAGAGTTGGTGCAGATGGTTGATACCACCATCCCGGAAGAACAAGAGAAAC
>CAXTRQ010000225.1:0-9721 GCA_964246705.1 uncultured Pyrinomonadaceae bacterium | reverse complement strand
GTTGCCGCAGTTCAAACAACTCCTGTTCCTGCGTGGTGCGCTGGCGCTGGACGCGGAAGGTCTTCGCGCTTCGCTCTTGGCCACCTTGACCCACCGCGATAAAGTCCTTAGAAGGCATTGAAGCGGTAAACATGATGAGGAAAGGTCAGATCAAAAAGTTAGCGGGAAGTGAGGCGCGAGGACAGGCGGTGTTCATTGCTTCGCTGTTCGGAGTAGCGGCATGGCGAAATGCATTTGTGGAACTCCCGCCTTTGAAGTTAATTTTCGCAACGCAACTGAGCTTCAGGCTCAGGGGCTACAGCTAATCTTCAGGCTCAGGGGCTACAGCTAATCTTCGGGCGTTGGCTCTGGCGAACATGGGCTTTTCCCTCCTCTCACTTCCCTGCCCCGCCGTCGCTGGCGGAGATCAAAAGGTTCGCTTTCTCGCCCACGCGCCCGGCATCCTCCGGCAGCAGGAACCCTCCGGCTACGGAGATCATTTCGGAGAGCGTCACTTCGATAGATTGCCCTTGGGTCTCAAGCATCGCCACGCAGGCTTGCGCGAGGTCATTCACCTCCTCGTCCGAGAGCGGGTGCGGGTCGGGCGGCGCGTAGCTATTTCGCCCGACCTCCGACTGCGAGCGCGAGGAGCGCGAGGCTTCGCTGATCACGCCGTACTTCCTGAGCACGTTGTAGGCTTCGTGCTGGGCCACGCGCGCTGCCTTCGGCAAGCCCCGTTTCTCCAGCCACTCGCGCGTGCGCTCGTGCTCGCTCGCCGCTGCCTGCCGGGCCGCCGCGTGTATTGCCAGCTCGAGTTCAGCCCTCAGGCGCGTGATGACATTCTCCAGCATGAATGATTCGTGCTCTCCGTGATAGGGGATGCTGGGCGACATGTTCGGGTAGTGATTGACTGGGATCGAAGGAGTCGGTTCGGAGAGATTTTTATTTGCCCTGCTGGTCGCCGCGCCGTTTTTTGGCGCGCGGGATTTAATATCTGTGTCTAAAGTTTCTCTAACAGCGTAGCTGTCCATAAAGGCTGGTTCATTCGCTGAACCATGAGGCTCGTCAAACGAAGCAGGAGGAAAGGCCAAAATTTTTTTGCCGGTTTGTGCCTGTCTGACGCCGATGGATGAAACTGCTCGGTTAAGGAATACCCTGAGACCGACGCCGTTCTTGCCTGAGAAGTAACCGATGATTCCCTGCTCGTGCATCCACCGGATGGCTTTGCTGGCCGTAGCACTCGCCACGCCGACTAAGTCACAAAGCACCGTCCATGCCTTCACTAGCTTTTCATCACGCAGTTCGGCCTCAATCCGCAAAACCCCTTCACGTTCCCAGTATTTTGGCGGCGCATTTACCAGACGCAGATAGATTTTGCTCATCAGCGGCGTGACTTGGTCTGCCTCCGCCGAAGTTATAACTGATAGCGCTTCCCGGTCGATCTGCTGAAAATTCTTGCGGTACTCGTTCGGCGCGAGTTGCGTCTTGCGGATAAATCGCTGACTCGGCAAAGGTTGGAGCCTCATGATCAAATCCTTGTAAATAAGAGGCTTGACTGCGATGGCCGGGGGTGTGTATAAAGGATCTTAGGTTTTGACACACAAACACCGGCTCGCCATCAAGCGAGTTTTCAATTTGACCTGAAGCGTGCAGTCGCCAAACTCAAGCGCTTCAGGTCATTGCATTTCGTCTGAATGATTTTTGACCGGAGCCGCTCTGACACGAAACAGCCGGTCAATCCTTACTTACCCTCTACTATCACTATAGGGATCTTATAAATCTTGTACAGATGAAATTATTTTTACACCTGTAATATTTCTTACTTCCGTAGCGGGATTTACCCCTGTAGTTTTACTTACTCCTGTTCTGATCACTACTGAGGCAGTTATTCCTACACGGGTAAACCATATTACTCCGGTAATCTCCATTACGGGGGTAATATAAAATACCTATGTAGGCATTACTATGGGAGTAGCATAAAATGTGGGAGTAGATATATCTACCCATGTAGAATATTTTACCGATGTAGTTTCCTATACACAGGTAACAACAAATACACGGGTATTAAATATTACAGGGGTAGCACACTGTACGGGGGTAGCATGCGCTGCCTTCATGCAGCTAAATCCATTAAATGTACGGTTTGAGGCGGCAGAGGGAAGATGGACTAAGATTTGTCTAAGTTGAGTTTGTAATGTGTGCCGCGTTTCTCGCGGGGGGCATTAACTATAGTCTCGCCTTTGGTGAGGAAGTGCCACTCTATAAGCTGATTAAGAACGGTCTTAACTTGCCGTTCCGTTTTGGAAACTTCGGCCATAAATTTGGCGGTCGAGGTGAAACAAAATTCCTCACCAATCGCCGTCGAATTGTTATAGACGTAGGCGCAGATTCCAATTTGCGTGTCAGTCAGGAAAGGCTTCCAGCGCGTGATGAACGTCCGAAGTTCTGGAGAAACGGCCGCTGAAATGGGAACGCTATTTTTGCTCCGAGTGGGGAGCAACGTGCTTCTTTGGGTCGGTCGTCTTTCAACGGATTCTGACTTTTGAGGAGGCGGAGCAGCCTGCGAAATCAACTCCTGACTGGTATCAGGCATTACAAACATTGGTTCATCAGTTGCGGAAGCAACTTCTTGAAGAGGCTGCATTTCCGGGACAAGGGATGTCTGCTGAGGAGGCTCTCCATGAAGGTCTTCATCGACAGAAGTCCCAGATTTCTCTTCCAATTCCTCCTGTTCCCGCTGCTGGATGGCGATGTCCAGGGCGGTGCCGCTAAACCGGAAGGCATTACTTGCGAATGGTGACTGGCGACGTCCGCCCTTTTTATAAGGGATAACCTTACGCGCCGGCGGTGACTGATCGTTCGACACGTTCACGAACCTCCTTCCAGAGCTTTTTGTAGGCTTGAGCACCCGCTGAGTCGGGAGCCGTCAGCAGCACAGGGGCGTGATAGCCGGCACTCTCAGCGACCCGAACATTTTCAGGCACAATCGCATCGAAGACCAAATTCGGGTAAGCAGATTGGAGAAATTCCAGAGCCTCCCGGCACATTCTCTTGCGGGCGTCATAGCGGGTCAGGAAGAAACCAAGCAGTGCGGGAAAGCGTGTTTTGGTAATGATCCTAGCGCGTTGCAGTTGGCGGGTGAGCTGCATGGTTCCATTAACGCTCATCACGTCAGCATTTACAGGACAGAGGACGAAATGGCTCCCCACTTGGGCCATGGACACCAGAGTGCCGAATGAAGGATCCGTATCAATGAAAACATAGTCATAAGGGGAGTCATCCCACAGTTGGAACTGCTCTTGGAGAGCGGTGACAGTCTCAAGGGGATTCGAGCGATCAATATTGTCGTTTTTTGAACTGCTCCGTATAAAGTCAAACTCCAGATTCTCGAATTTAATAGGGATAATGAGGTCCTGAAAGTTGGCTTCGCCTTTAAGCCACGAAATGAGTGTGCCCTGCTCATTATCCTCGTTTCTCTCATTATCTGAGAGAAGCGCGTTGGTGGCTGACGATTGGGGAGCCGCGTCCAGCAGGAGGACTTTCTCGCCGTTGGACGCAGCCTCGGCCGCCAGTGAGATGGCAGTCGTGGTTTTGCCGACGCCGCCCTTGTTATTGCTGATGGTGATGATTTTATGACGAGTCGAAATCTCCATCGGGCGCTGTTTGAGCGCCGCGATGGCTGCCCGGCTGAAGAGTTTGACGCGGCCGTCCGTGGGATCGGTGACGGTTGCCAGATTGAGGTCGCGCGCGATTCGCCGGAATGTGTCTGAAGAGACTTCCAGATATTCGCACGCTTCTGTTACCGTCATATATTCAGGAGTGGACAAAGAAACCAACCCTCCTTTGAAAGCCATCTCGTCTTATATCGCCCCTAGTATCTCGTCGTATCTCGTCATACTTTCGCGTACTATATTTACTAATAGCAACAAGGTCAACAATATTATTGACAAAAGTGGAGAAAAATACCTGTAGCCCCGAGGAAGTCAGTATTGTTTAAGAGCCCGGGAAGAATAATTCTCGGGCTTCCAAGATTCGTCGGCATGCTGTTAAACTATCCCTGTGCTGATTATTCTGTTTTGGAGTGCAGTCGGGTTGGCGTGCCTTTTAGCGGTATGGCTGGGCTGGCGACTGATATACCGCGGTAGAAAACGCTATTCATCGGATCGTCATCAGTGGTGGGCGGGCTAAATCCTGTGCTTCTTTAACTCCTGTTCCTGCCTCTCCTTTCTTTTCTCAATCTGATAAAGCACCGCGCTCAACTCGTCTAGTATCGGCATTACCCTGTCGAGGTCCTCTTTGGTCAACTTCTCCGTTTCAATTTCCCGCAGCGCCCGCCCGATCCGGCGCAGTTCTTCGAAGAAGAGGTGAGTCGAATCAAGCGGGTCAACTTCCAGTAGCTCATCAGCCTTTTCTACTGCCAGCCTTTCAGTCTCAACAGGCGAGGCTCCGCGCAGTTCACCCAATGCCTCTTTAACTCTCTCTCTCAGTCTGGCACCCGATCCCTGGGTTCGCAGGTGAGCCTCAAGCAGTTTACGGCGGTGCGATCTCGCCTTCACCTCGATCACTTCCAGCCGCCCGGCGCTTAGGCGGGCGAGCTGGTGAGCTTCAAAGAGATTTATCTCACCGCGCTCAAGCGGCTCCCGTACATCTGTCGGAAACTCTAAGATCGGAAGATACTGGCCCACAAAACTTCTGACCGAAATGGACGTTTCACGACTGAGGAGCATCCGCAGCTCGGCATCGACCTTGAGTAATTCCTCGCGCGTGAACCTCGACGGTCGCCCCCTCCTGGTGTCCTTCGCGGGACGCACGTAGAGATTGCGAACCGATTGCAGCATACTGACTAAATTCTTGTGAGAATGAGGGATGAGGTCGGGCCGAGAAGCGGATAACTGGCCGAGTACACCTTGCACGGCTGCTGCTGAGGCGAGCGGATCTATCCGCCTGGAGCGTCTGCGGGTCGAGCGCATCGGAGAAGTCTTCCTTACTATAAAGAGATCACAAGAGCCGAGAAGCGTGAAACATCGGGTCGCCAACATTATATACCATAGGATGGATGGATATAGCGCAAGAGAGGATATAAGGTCACACAAAACTACGATTAGTGTAACCTATCCATCCTCAGATAAAAATGCTACATTCACCGCCATTATGGAAAAGGGAATTGACAGCGATACCGCACTCCAAGTATCTGTCCCCGGTGAGCGGGCCGACACCCTCGCCCTCCGCAATGCCATCCGCGTCTGGGCGCAGAGCACGACGGGGCAACTCGCCCACAACCCGGAAGCCCTACTCCGCGACAAGCGCACAGCGGTCGAGTCGTTTTTTGGCTTGGTGGGCAAGTCACCGGAACAGGTGGTCGTGACGGATGTCGAGGACTGGCATCAGCGGATGGAGGAACAGGGACTTAAGCCGAACACCGTGTACACGCGGGTCTCGCTGTTGGCCTCCTTCTTTCAGTGGCTGATGCGTGACCCCGTGCTGGGCCAACACCTGCGCCAGAATCCGGCGCGCACGGCCATGCCGAAACGCCCGCAGTCGTATCAGACCGAGACGACCAGAGCCTACACTGATGATGAGATGAACGCACTGCTCGCAGTAGTCAAGGCGGAGGCCGAGGGCGGGTCTGTCAAGGCAAAGCGTGACTACGCGCTGCTGCTCCTCTACTTTCTCAGCGGTTTGCGACGGCGCGAGGTCATTTCTTTGCGCGGCCAAGACGTTGAACTCAAGGGTGGAGGAATGGTGATCCACTACCGGCGCAAGGGCGGACGCTACCAAGGTCGGGAACTGGTGGAGCCGTCGGCAGTCAAAGCACTGATAAGTTATCTTGAAGCCGCAGGCCGGGAGAATGTCCTCGGCTCGGAACGCCCATTATGGACGAGGCACGACCGAGCAGGTAAGAGCGGGTCACCACTCTGCTCACACGCCTTCGCCAAAAACCTGAAGGCTTACGGGGAGAGGGCAGGTGTCAAGGGGGCGCGGATTCATCGCACGAGGCATACGTTCGGCAGGCTCGTGGCCGAGCAGACAGGAAGTCTGATTGAGACGCAGGACGCCTTGGATCACGCGAACCTCGCAACGACGCGCGTATACGTCGAGCGAATCGTCGTCAAGAAGGATAAGTTCAGTCGGGGCATCGCCGAGCGGTTAAGCGATGAGGCGAGGCCCAAGTAAGGGGCGACCGTTCTCAAGGCTCGCAGCCCGGACTCGTCATTCGCGGGAGGTTGGGCGGGTCTGCCATCCAATCGGGCTTGGCGTGAAACTTCGCCGCATATTCTTTAAGACGCGGGGGCGTGTCGGTTGCACGTTGCGCCCCGTCCGCTCGCCCAAGTCTTTCTGCACGCGCGCGAAGGTTGCGCCGAGCGGCGGACAGATGGTGGTGCAGGTCGTAAAGATGAAGTTGAGAGCGAGGGTTTTGCCCCGCACGAGATCGGTGTAGAAGTGCAACTTTCGCCCGTCCTGATCGAGCACTTCGATGTCGGGAATGTTCATCTGAGACCCTGCACCATCCTGTTCTCGATAGTCGGCGCGTTCGACATAGTAGCTGCTGCTTCGGGCGCGGCCTCGGCTGCTATGGCTGGCGTTGCCTCATAGACGGCGCGCAGCAGCATACCGCACTTCGGACACTTGCCCGGTGACTTCGCCTTCACATCCCCGTCCATCGGGCACGAGTAATAAGCGACCGCCTTCTTCAGTTGTTTTGGGTTGCGCCGCCGAGCCTGTATTCACAAGGTTGATCGGAACAAGGCCCGTTCTCTCATTGGCGCTGTTCCTGTACGCAGCCAGCCACCGGGTCAGCATCGTCAATCCGGCGCGGATCAAGGCGTTCGGGCAGAGTCGGCTGGCGCGCAACAAGACGGATCGAGCCGATGCTGCCCTGATCGTCCTCTTCGCCGCGTAACAGGAGCCTGATGCCTGGACGCCGCCGCCTGAGGAACTCCGCCGCCTGGAAGGTCTCGTCCGCCATCTCAATGACCTCCTGCGGTACCGCACCCAACTGCGCCAGCGGATCACTGAAAGTAACCCTATCGAGGCTATGCGCGAATCACTGCGGTCGCTAGTCGCCGCGCTCGACGAGCAGGTCGCGCAGACTGAGGCGTCGGCCTGCGCCGGGTTGACGCCGCATCGGCGGGAGTCCGGAACTTCGCTAACGTGGTCAGGGGCGGATGTCGAAGGTGGGCAACGCGCGCGTCCGTAAAGCGCTCTACTTGCCTGCACTGACGGCACTGCGGTTTAACCCGCTGATCGGTCAGATGGCGCAACGTCTGCGCAAGCGCGGCAAGAAGGAGATGGTCATCGTCGGGGCGGCAATGCGGAGGCTGGTGCATCTGGCTTACGGTGTTTTGAAAAGGGGCAAGCCATTCGATCAAGCACACGCACAAGTTGCTTGACTCTCAATACGGTATCTTCAGAGATGTTGCAAAAAATATTTTAGCCGCTATATGCAGCATATGAGGTGATTCATCCAGCACAATATATTGTTCTGCATAGAATTTTTGCAACGTATTAATGAAAGGGCATCCCTTGGGTGGTAGCTTCCGGGTTCTCGAAGCTTGGAAGATTATCACCGATAAGGAGAACCCTTGTGAACATCTACTATGTCGGACTCGACGTGCATGAGACAAGCATCTGTATTACCGTCTTGAACGCCAATGGCAAGTTAGTGATGGAGTCTGTCGTCGAGACCAGCGCCCCAACCGTTCTCGATTTCATCAAAGGTTTGTGCGGGCAGGTCGAAGTGACGTTCGCGGAAGGCACTCATGCTGCTTGGCTCTACGACGTGCTAAGACATGTTACTCGGAGTTGCTGGCGCGGGGGCTGCGCCCGGAGTTGGCGCGGGTGACGATGGCGCGCAAGATCGCGGCGAGGATGCGCACCCGTAGCGTCATCAGGTCTCGGAGGTGCCGATTGCTCCAGTGCTGCTGACTGAGTACCGACGGCACACTTTGCGCTGTCGTCATTGCGGGCGAGAGACTCACGCTGATTGACCGGCAGAGATGTCGCGCAGGAGTTTCTGGCCACGCGCTCAGGGTGCTCATCGGCTACTTCCCAGAGTCCGGTCTTCTCACCCAGCTTCTGTATGCTCAGTTTCGTCTGCCGGTAACCATTCATGCGCCCCAAGATGGAGAGGTAGGCTCCGATCATCACGTCCCACTGATGCTTATTTTCACAGCTTAGCCCGAGCAGTCCCGCATGGATATTGGCTAGATGCTTCATAGCGTGTCAGCCCAGCCGGAATTCGTCCTCGTTTCCAGACGAGGCCGCGGGTCATTTCGGGCAGCACGTTGCGCGGCGGCTCGTATTCGCAAATCAACTCCAGTCTCGTCAGCAGTTTCAACATCCCGACGACCGACTCGCGACTCTCACGCTTATACGCACCCTTCTTTCACTTGACTCCAATGTCGTCACATAGCAGCGCTACCGTCATCATCACGTAGTCGCAGGGGCGAGGCGCAGCCTTGGTGGCATAAATGGCATCGTCCGCCGCCCGCCAGTACAACCGCCGGGAGTAGGCGGCCGTCACGGGTCTTAATCGCGTAATAAGGCTCTTTATCGTTGTGAACGGAATCACTCGGGGTTCCTAACCTCTACCTGTCTCGCTCACGAAGGAAGAGCTTGCGATACACTTCACAGAATTCGAGCAGGATTTCAAGGTTTTCATGCCAAACCGAGAGATGAAAATGTTGGTGAGAGTCTGAGGCGTCAGTGTCTTCTTGAGCCACGGTTGCGCTCCTGCGTTGAAGTGGAGTGAAATCATATTAGGGAAAGGGTCATTTGGGAAGACGAGATTATTGATATTCAAGGAGAGTACGCATCCCGCTCCTTCGTGTACCCTTATTACTGCATCTTCATAAATGTTGTTGTAGATATTACTTCATCCCTACTATTCGTCTTTTCGACCGCCTCGCCGGCCTTAACCCTCGTGTTTTGAGTCAGATGTTGCGGGTGTCCGGCTTCCGCTGCCTTGCATGGTGACATCGGGTGACTCTTCGGGGGCTGATAATGACTGGAGCGCATGCCTTTTGTGCGTGAGACTCTCTTTCGCGTTAGTCCCCGCCCGCGGCAGATGTTTCCCGATTAATTCTTGTCGACGCGATAGCAACCAGTCTATGAAGTACAGAATGACCAACGTGCCGAACAGTCCCACCAGCCGCCATGTTTTGGGCCAAGCTAAAATCTCTGGGAACATTTGAGAGATGCCGAACCAAACGAACGCGCCGAATAGGATCGTGATGGTCCTTTGCCAACGCGCCGAACGCACCTCGGCCATGGTGGCAATGCCTTGTAGCACGCGCTCTGCCCGCATTTGCGTGATCGACAGGTAACGTAGGTCCGACTCAATCTGCTGGGTCTGGAGCCGTAGCGGGGCCACGAGTAACGCATCTAACATCGTTTTCTGCGCGGACAGTAGTTTATCTTGCAGGACTCGTTCGACGTTATCGACGTTCACCTGCAAAGTCGCCAGCTCCTCTTTACATTGGCTGATAGTGTCGCCCAATTGTGCCTGCCAATGCGACAGCACGTAACTGGACTGCTCCAACGTTCTGAGGCGACGTGGCTGCCCCGCAATGTGGTCGAGATCGTTGACCAAAGCGGCTTCTATTTCGTGCGCAGCCGGCAGCAGTTTCCATTTGAGTTTCTTCAGGGTATTCGGAGCCTTCAAACGAGCTGTATATAGCTGAAGCATGGACATAAATCGGGCGAGTGGCAAAAATCAATGGGTTTTTGCCACTCTATGGAG
>CAXTRQ010000224.1:0-9747 GCA_964246705.1 uncultured Pyrinomonadaceae bacterium | reverse complement strand
GGTCGCCCGCGCTCTTTGAACATGCGCCTTGTTATCAACGCCATTTTCTATGTCGGCGGCGGCGGCATCAAGCGGCGCATGCTGCCGCGTGAATATCCAAAATGGAAAAGCGTCTATCATTACTTTCGACAGTGGCGCTTGAGCGGCGACTGGCAGCGCATCCATGACACGCTCCGAGCACTGGTGCGTCGCGGAGCCGGACGCCACAAGCACCCGACCGCCGGATGCTTGGACTCGCAGAGCGTGAAGACGACGGAAATCGCAGGCGTCAGAGGTTTTGACGCCGCCAAACAAGTCAACGGGCGCAAACGTCATCTGTTGGTCGATATGCTCGGCTTGGTGTTGCTGGTTGTGGTGACTGCCGCATCGGTGCAGGAGCGCGACGGCGCACGCCTCGTCTTCCAGAGGTTGCGCGGAGGATGTAAAAAGCTGCGCCTGATCTGGGCGTGCACGGAGAAAGAAGGCCGGATCCAACGCCATTGAGGCTTCAACCCCGGCGACCAATGAAGCAGGCGAAGGTGCGGCGCGCGCCTCCGGCTCGACGAAGAGTACGCAGGTGCGCTCCTCCAAAGCTCGACGCGCTTCGGCAAGTAGCCGGGGCAGCAAACGCTCCCGGCAGCGCAAAACCGGCGCACAAGTTGAAGGAGAGGGCACGTCTAACACTGCGGAATTGCCGGTCACTTCGTCCGTGCGCGATGCCCTCAAAGCGGCGCTCGTCGAGGTGATGTTCTTCGAGTGTCACGGCGAGCCGAGCGGCAAGTTCGAGGCGACGATGGGCAAGGTGCGCGCGGCGGTGCAGGCTTGCGCGCAGGTTTAGAGATTCGTCGCACGAGCGACGATGCGGCGGGGCGGCTTGGATTGATGACTTGAGCCGTCCCGCCGGCCACTAAAACATTCACCCTCTGGGGCCGCTTCTATGAACGAGGAGAATCAATCGCTCAGCTTCACCACGACAGTGATCGGCGACACGGTGCGTCTCAAAGAGAGCGATTACGTCGTCGTGCAGAAGTTTCTCACTGAGCGAAGGTTGCTGCTGCGTTCGGTCGAGCGTGAAACGGCGCAGAGCCGAAGCGTGTCGGAGTTCGAGTACAACCAAGCGGGAGCGGCGCTGGTGAGAGCGGCCAAGTAATGAGGCATGAAAGGCGTGCTATCAAGGCGTTGGATTCAATGAGTTGTTAAGCCGACGTTGTCGGTTTTAAAGCTCTAACACTCTGCGTCTTTTCTGCGCCTATGCTGCGCGCGCTTTTTTTTTTGATGGATTGCGGTTTAGTATCTTCACCACAACCATGCGAATCTCTTTAGCTATCGACATCCAAACTTCATCCTGATTTTCCCATAAAGCTACGGCCTGTCCATCTTCAGGTAAGACCTTTAATTTTGCGAACGGTGCTGTTTCCCAATCTACAGGTCGTACAATGATCGGTATCACTTGAGCTTCACCTGATTGATGACGAGCGAGAGCGCGCGCCATCTCTTTGCTATAGCAATAATCAGAAGCTATAAAATCTACGCTGATGAGAAGCAAGATAACATCTGCATATCCGAGATTTTCGTCTATTTCATCCTCAAAATTTTCTCCGGCCATAATTCGCTGATCGTGCCACAGCCGGATAAAGCCTTGCCTTTTAAGAAGGGTCAGGTGTTTTTCTAAGTTATTTCTATGCTCCTTGTCTTCATGGGCATAGCTGCAAAAAAGGAGTAACCCTTGCCCACCGGCTAAACTCTCTATGACCCCATTTTTCAAGTTAACTCGAATATCAGGGTTCCGCCCGATGGCAATCTGAAAATCTACTTTAAGTGCTTCTTCCCTGAAAAGCTCACTCTCAAGCAATTTTTGGATCTGAATTCTGGCCTCTTCAGGCGAGACCCCTTCAAGTTTAAATGCTACTTTTGTGCAACCATACCCCCCACCAGCCACGACCAAGTCAATGTTGAACCGCTCAGCAATTGCTGCTTGGAATTTACGAACGGATTGAACGTCAGATTTATCAAATGTCCTGAGTGATATGAGTTCGAGCGTTTGCTCCGATGTAGGACTGCTCACGAATTTTTTTGCTATGGACCTGTTAATTACCTCATCCAATTTGTCTTCCATATAAGAATTTCCTCTATAAGATAATTAGTTCTTCAATTCCGGTTGGAGGTTGGCATAGGGAGAGTAGCTTTGCATCTTCCATGAACATCGTGCTCTAGTGCGACTAAACACGATGTGAGGCCACTGAAACAAGGCATCCTCCGTGAGAATAGAGGTAGAAAACCGGGAGAAAGATATGCCGGTATTTGTTAGGTGTCAATGAAGATTGAAAACCCCACTCGAAACGTTTCAAGTGCTTATCTATCGAAGCTCAATCCCCACCCCCGTATTCGATCATCAAAAGCACCGGATAAACAGACGAAGTTTGATGAAACGGGCGCAGGAAATTTGAGCGGACAAGATTGTCGAGTGAGACCAACCATCATCGCTATAACTCGTGCAAATTCAGTGATTTGCCCGTCAGGCTTTCTGACGGCACGCCTGACAACTACACTTAACTTTATATGAATCAACTAATTGGAGCCTAACGAGACCTGTTTTCCCGTCAGGTTTAATGGCTTTCTCTTTTAGAGACAACAGTTTAGAGTCTGACAGGAAGCTCGCCAGTGTCTCCGCAATGGCAGTTAAATGGTTTGCTCTCAATGAATTGCCCGTCTGACAAGGTTTAGCGTTTAGGATAACTTTTGCGAACGTGCTGGTCGGTGGTATTTCCTCTTTTCGTGGCGTCGCGGCGGGGACTTCCCGCTCGCTGCTGCTGAACTTCGGGGGTTTGAGATGGCGAGCGGGATGGTCGAAATCGAACGGAGACCGAGGCGCTTGAGATGGCTGGAATTGCCGAGGCTATCCCGCAGTTGCTAACCTATCAATTCGAGTTGGCCGTAGATCTACATACCGGCTCACGGCTTGGCTGCCTGACTCGATAGCGCAATGATAAGAGCGCCGGTAGCCATCAGCAACCCGCCTACGATGGTTTGCCATGTGATGCGCTCCTTGAGGAAGACCGCCGCGAGGATGATCGAAAAGACCAGCGAGATTTTGTCGAAGGGCGAAACCCGCGAAGCGTCGCCGAGCTTGAGCGCGTGGAAGGTGAAGAGAGACGAAAGACAAGTGATGACTCCCGCTGTGAGCAGAAAGACCCACGCGCGCCGTTCGATGCTTACCAACTCCTTATGAGTGCCTTGAGAGAAAACGACCGTCCAAGAGACGACCAGAATCATTACGGCCTGTACGGCGAAGCCGAGGTTTGAGCTGACGTTCTTAAGCCCGGCTTTTGACAGCGTGACGACGGTCGCCGTCAATAAAGCGGCGAGCAGAGAAAATATGATCCACATAAGGATTATGCCAATATTCAGCTTTTGCTATGGCAGGTGTCCAACGATTCAAAGAAGGTGCGTTCTATCTTTCAGGCTGCGGGCCGGGCCAGCACGCCGCCGCTCTCTAGCGTCCCTTAGACTTTTTGGCTTTAGAGGCTGACATGGCCTTAGATGTGGACTTTGACTTGGTAGGCAACTTCGCTCTCGGAGGTGCCTCTGGGCCATGTGTATCCAAGATCAGGTTGTGCGCCTCCGTCCGGCTGTGCCCCGGCGGGGCTATAACGAGACCCGTTCTCGACAGCGCCGTCCACAGCGTTTCGTTCTGGAACGCGATTGTCCCACCGCCACGTTTTCGTTGCGAGACCATACGGTTTATGTCGCCGACACAAACCCAGTCGGAGCGTTTTGTGATGCCCCACTTGGCGTGGTCATGCGTTTCGGGCCAAGCCCAATGCGCCCCCAGCGGGCCTAAATTGATGTACTTAATGTCAAAGGTTTTGTGGATGCCGTCAATGTCCGCAATCGGCGGGATCGGCCCTCGAATCCATGTCTCTACATCCATGTCTTCTTTAAGAGCGGGGCCCACCAGATCATTCCAAAAATCCTTGTCCCATTCGCGATTCTTGGCGATCACCTTGAACGCCATGCCGCCAATAGTTTCCAAATTGAGCACGTCGGAGTCGGCTGGAGGGTTGGGCTTCAGCGGCTGCGTCAGAAGGCAAAGCGGGTCAGTCTCAGGTAGATTCGCCGGGCGACACAGGTAGGTTTGCGGCTCCTGATGGTTAGCCATCTGCGCGGCAAGCTTACTGGCGGCGTCAAGGCTCAAAGAAACACACAGGTAAGTTTGCCCGTACTTGGGCGTCGGGTCTTCGGCCGCGCTGGGATCGGAGAACTTCGGCCACGAGTGCAGCAGCCAATACGCCGTCTTCGATGCGGTATCGAACGCGATGACGCCCTTGGTGTGACCTAGATTGCCGTTGTCTTTGCCCTTGGCAGCGGCGGGTAGCTCGTCGTTGTACATGACCCAACCGGTCGTGGCTGCGGGCTTATTAAACACGGCCTTCAGCGTGAGATTGAGCGCCCCCTTACCTTCGTTGATAACGTTTGGCGATTTTTCAACTTTGTGAAGGGTCGGGTCATAGTACACGTACTCATACCCGGTGGCGCTGTCGTTGTTTGAGCCTCTTTTAAGTTCCGGGACTTTGTACATAAACCACCAGTCCACCGGCTTACCGTTTTCGTCAAGCGCAGAAACTTTCATGTTATCTCCTTAACTGATCGGAACTATGCAACACACTCAGGCCCCAATAAGATCGGCGGCGGCGCAGCCTTTGGAGTTTCGGCTTTAGCCTTCGGCACTCTGCCTAAGAATTGCCACCCTCACGCTCAAGCTCACTCAACCGCTCATCGGTGCGCGCCTGCGCCAGTGTCAGGGCGCGCACCGTCTCACGCAAAGATTGATTGAGTTCACTTTGTGCTTCCATATGGCTCCGTACGAATTGCGTAAATTCCGTGTGTGTCCGGGCCAGCGTTTCCACCTGCTGGCTCGTCTGTGCCAGTTGCGCTTCAAAGTTGGCCTGACTCTTTAGTAAGAACTCAATGCCTCTTTCCATTTCTTCGTTCGTCATTTCTTACCGCCCTTCTAAGCCGCTGGCTTGCCAGTATCATCCATCGCGTTCGTTTTAAGCGACCCTCCCGCTGCAAAGTGACCTTATCGGAAATTAGCGATGCTCTGGTGAAACCGTTGACCTATATAGAGTTTGCGTACGCTCAATCGCTTAAAGCCGCAGCCTCCGGGTCGCTCAGATAGCGTAAAACCGCGTCGGCTTCTTCTTCGGTGCGTAGCGGGTGGCGCTCGTCGGCGTCTCTCGCAGCTAGCATCCGCGCTGTCCAGTTTCCGTTCCTGATACTTCCCCAGTGCGCGAGCCGCTCTAGGAAATAATTGATGTGGTTGCGCTGCCGCTCGTTCATTGTTTCAATTTCTCGTGCTTGCATTTTGCCACGCCGCCTTCGTGTCCGTTCGGATAATAAAAGCCCGTGCCGGTACAGTCCGGGCAGTTCTGAAAATCCGGCGGAGCCGCCCCTTCTTTTGAATCTTTGTTTTTAATACCTTCTTTAATGTGCCCGCCCTGCGAACGGGTTCGCGTGCCGGACGGGTCTGGCCGACGGATGGGGTCTGGTCCCTCTAAGAGCATCTCAAAGTGCATTCCGCGATCATAAATATCAGGATTACTAACATCGTCTTGAAGCCTTTTAATAAGCCCCCGCTGGACTAGCGTCGCGATAGCCTCGCGGAGCTTTGTTTTCTTTACCCTAGTTGTACTTACAAGCTTCGGAAGGCTAACCTTGCAAAACGCGTTTCGATGCCCCCGCGATAGTCTGTAGAGGCGCAGCAGAACAATCTGTTCGTGTGGTTCCAACGTTGGCAAAATGTCATCAAGTAAGTGGTTAGTAATCTGCATGAACCCCTCCGTACGGCGAACGGGTTCAGGGTTCGAACGGGTTTGTGTTGGACGGGTTGTCTCCTCCGCCGTGGAGGGGTTCCCCTGTGATGCCTGAACGGGTTCACCATAGGGAGGGGTTCGTATTTCGAACGGGTTCGTACCTTGGATAGGTTCGGACAGCGGAGACGGTTGCAGTACAGACGGGCTGGTATAGTGGACAGGTTCTGCCTCTCGTAGGCTACCGTGTTTAAGCCTGAGCGCTTGAGCGAAGTTCATTACTTTCTCTGGCATCGCTATTCTCCGCCTTCATGATATTCTGCACTGCCACTTTAATCAGCTCTTCACTTATGGGCTTGACCTCGTTTAAAGCGCCTAGAAGAAGGGAAGCATTGGCAATCTTCATAATCTCACGCGGCACGCCCTTGGAGGCCAGATAGATAGCTTTACAGGCCGCTTCATCCGCAACATCACTCAGATGCTTACTGCCCCCGGCCACTCGTACCCGATGTTCGAGAGCAGCGATCATGTCATCGTAAGTAAAGGTATCGAGATAATTGGTTAGGATAATACGGCTGACCACGGCTGGTTTTGTTGCTAGTTTGGTTTCTATCTCGGGCTGTCCAGCGATGATGATCTGGATAACCTTTGATTCGTCCGTTTCATAGTTGAGCATCTCACGAAGGAAATCGAACTGTGGACCGAAGAGGTTCTGCGCTTCATCAATTATGAGCAGGACATTGCCGCCCTCGCCGTAAACTCGCATCGAGTACTCCCGAATCTCTTTCTTCTGGGCATCAAGCGACCGGCGGGCGGGTAGCCCGAGCTCAGCGCAGATGGATTTGGCTAATTGCATTTCAGTCGGGAAAGAGCCGTTCGGTAGCATAGCGATTTTGTAACTCTCATCGTCGATGTAGCCGCTAACCAGCTCACGAAGTACGCTGGTTTTGCCGTACCCGATTTTGCCGACGATAAGCGATAGCCCCTGTCTCTCTTCAATGACGAACTTGCATTTGAAAAGACAGGCATTGGTCTGGTCAGTCAAATGTAAGTAGCGTGGGTTAGGGCTAGGAGCAAAACAATTTTCGCTAAGCCCGTAGTATCGATAGGCTTTCATGGTCACGCTTTATACGCCGATACTGCCTGTCTTGTCAACAGTTATTCAGGGGGAGGGGGCATGGAATTAAGGCGGTAAGGGGTATAGGGTGCCGGAGACAAAGCTGGCTCGAAACATTTGAAGTGAGAAGTGATGAAGTAACAAAAGCCTATGATGTAGATGAATGCCGCCGACTCAAAACATTTCGAGTCAAATAAGCAGGGTAGAGAAGTGGTAAAATTACTCATGGCGAAAAGAAGGCATAGCCACACCTGTTTCGATCACGGACGAGCAACGCCAGCGGCTTGAGCGACTCTGGTTCTACTACGGCAACTACGGGCCGCAGACCACGCCCGGCAATCACCAGTTCATTCAGCGCATTCTTGAGCAGGGCATTGACATCCGCCCCTTAATCACCAAGCGCAGCCGCAAGTCCGACATTCCGACCGAGGAGTGTGAGCGGGCAGTTGATGAGGCGCTACGGCTGACATCTGGAATTTCTCGTTCTAGGTGAGGCAGGCAAAGGGAGAATGCTGATGATGAGGAACGATAATCAGGAGCCGCTTGGGTGGGTGGCGATTATAGCCATCTTAGTTGGGGTAGCGTTCGCTACGGGCTTGCTACTCGGCTTCGTGGGCACGCTGTTCGGTCTTCCGCCGAGCCTGATGAAGGGCGGAATCGGAGCGACTGTTGGCGTCGTGGCAGCGGTTTTGATCACTGGACGGCGGGCAGCGATTGCGCGCCGGAAGAATCACTGAAGACTAATCCCATCATCTCGGCGAGCGCGCCTCAAAACGTTTTGAGTGGGCGAACCCAGCCCAATCGCGGGGTCTTCTCCGGGTATCAGATAAAGATTAAAGAATAACCTTGAGCAGCAGAACTAAGGCAGCCACGGCTGTTAACCCAAGGGCAACGTAATACTACCCGGCCACAAGGCTGAAGCTTCTCAAAGCACTCATGCCGGTGGCTTCCATGCAGGCATAAAACTTGTGGCGTGCCTTGTTTGATGAGCCACGCGTCGAGTTGTTGGAAACCAATGGCCGTATTCGGGGAAGACTTTGTGCTTGAGCTTGCCGCCAGTGTTGAGCAGTCAGACGTTGAGCTTTAACTTGGCGATGTCGATCCGAGCGTAAATGAGAGCATATCAACTCCTTAACGTAGATAGTCTCTTGCGGCGCTTTGTCAAACTTGCCTATACAAGCTCTGCTCGTCGAAGCGAGCGGCTTCAGATACTGTCCGACCTCATGGGCAGCAAGGATGGACACCGGGAACTGATCTAACCGACTGACTCCGAGGGTCATAATTCGGGCGCGGCTTCTCCGGTGTCCGTTAGTGGCTCAAGCTTGCTGCTTCAACCGACATCAGTCAACATACAAATTCGGGCGTTAGATACCGTCTTAGCTGTCAAGCAGTTTTTGCTAACTCCGGGTCAAACGGTTTTCTGCTCTTAAGTACCCCGTATGCGATATGCACGAGCTTACGCATCGCCGCACCGATAATCTCCATCGGACACTTTCCACGCTCTTTCAACCTCGCACTCAGTGCTCTGATCTGCGGGTTGTGCTTCGTCGCAACGATGGCCGGAAACTACAGTGCCTTACGCAATCGAGGCACTCCCGTCTTTGATAGTCTCGCCTTGCGCTTGATGGAACTGCCCGATTCGTGCAGTCGTGGAGCGAGTCCGGCGAGTTGCCGTGCACTCTCGTAGAGCTTCACGTCCAGTATCTCTGCGAGCAGCTTAGCTGCCGTAGCTGAACCGATGCCGGGGATAGTCAACAGCAGGTCGCGCTGCTCTTGCAGGCCGGGGTAGCTGTCGCTATAGCTGCGGATCAAGCTCTCGGTGCTGGCGATCTCTGCGTCGAGGAAAGCGAGGTGACCAACCAGAGACTCGGTGACCGCTTCAGCAGCAGTGGACACCTCAAGACGATTCGCTTCCATTTGCCGCATCTCGACGAGCGAGTCCAGCCGCCGGACGAGTGCTTGCAACTGACGTATTTCCGCAGGTCGTGGTTGCCATGGGGGCGGGTGACGTTCGTCGCAGAATTGAGCGATGAGAGTGGCGTCGGCCTTGTCGGTCTTGGTGCGCGAGAGGAGGCTTTGACCGTAAGCCTTAATGACCGTCGGGTTGATGAGCTGACGAGATGCCCGACCTCGTAGAGGTAAGTGGCTAACGCTTCGCCGTAAGTGCCGGTGGCCTCCATGCAGGCATGTACGCGCACGACCTTGTGTTTAGCGAGCCATGCGATAAATTGAGAGAATCCGGCGCGTGAGTTAGCGAAGACCTTGTGGCGGAACTTACCGCCCTCACGTGAGAGGCAGACATCGAACTTCAGTTTAGAGATGTCGATGCCAAGGCTGGGAAGAGTCATCGAAGTAGCTGCTTGTTGGTTGTATCCTTGCGGCTGGCCGACCTTGTGGATGCAAGCTCTTCTCGCTTAAGGAGAGGCTTGCGGCGTCCGTCCGGCCTACGTGTCACAAGATGGGCATCGGGAGCTAATCTAACGCACAGGCTCAGCATGCCTCAGGCGCTTATGAACTTCGCCGATGCCATGGTGCTCAAGCGTCCCTGAGCATTCGGTTGAGAACAAAGACGTGCATCAACCGATCTTTACTCAACATACAAGACCGCCCTCTTGGTTGCGACACGAGCGCCAGCAGACTTTTACTGCTTGCTTCGTGTCGCAACTCCGGTCGGCCATAAGGCCCGAATTTGTATGTTGACTGATGTGGCTCGAAGCAGTTTGGTACGACCGCTTCAGTTAGCTTGTTGGGCAGCAGCCCCGACTGTAAAGCATATTTACAGCAACTTAATTGAAGCATGGACATAAATCATAAGTGAATTCGCCACCTGGCTAACTCTAT
>CAXTRQ010000223.1:0-9769 GCA_964246705.1 uncultured Pyrinomonadaceae bacterium | reverse complement strand
TCCGGAGTTGGCGTGCTCGCCTCCCGCCGGGCGGCCCCCGTGGTCGCCGCCGAACATTTTCCGGCGGGGGTGGCCCGCGCCGCTAATTTTTCGAGCGCGCAGACGTTTCGCCGCCGCGCGCTCGACGAAACGTCTGCGCCGGGGCTTTTGCTTCACGACCTTTTGCTCGCGGAGAAGAGTAATGCCGGACAGACCATCTGCCGAACTTCAGCCGACCAGATATATTAAGTGCGTGGTCTGGGACTTGGACAACACTGTCTGGGATGGCGTCCTGTTAGAGCATGACCGCGTTTCACTGCGCGAAAACATTCCGGCGATCATCAAGACGCTCGACGCGCGCGGAATTTTGCAATCCATCGCCAGCCGCAACGATCACGCGACGGCCATCGAGAAACTCCGGCAGTTCGGTCTGGACGAATATTTCATCTACCCACAAATCAACTGGAACTCGAAAGTCGCTTCGCTGAAAGCCATCGCCGAAGCGATCAACATCAGCCTCGATGCCGTCGCCTTCATTGACGATCAACCTTTTGAATTAGAAGAGGTCAAGTTCTCTCTGCCGCAACTGCTCTGTATCAATCAGGCCGGCGTCTCTCAATTGTTGGAGATGCCTGAGATGAATCCCCGTTTCATCACGGAGGATTCACGGATGCGAAGGCGGATGTATCTCGACGACTTCGAGCGGCGGCAACAGGAGCAGGAGTTCGTCGGTTCTCAGGAGGAGTTTCTAGCGACGCTCAAGATGGTCTTTAACATCTCCATGGCCGGGGAGGAAGACCTGCGCCGCGCCGAAGAGTTGACGATGCGCACGAACCAGTTGAATACCACGGGCGTCACTTATTCCTACGAAGAACTGGCTCGCTTTCGCTGCTCGACACGGCATCGCCTGCTGGTCGCCGGTTTGGATGATAAGTATGGCAGCTACGGGAAAATCGGACTGGCGCTGCTCGAATGTCGGGAGGATGTCTGGCTCATCAAACTGCTGCTGATGTCCTGTCGCGTCATGTCGAGAGGCGTGGGCGCGATCATGCTCAACTACATCATGCAGGAAGCGAAGCGAAACGGCGTCCGACTGTTATCCGAGTTCATCGCCAACGAAAAGAACCGGATGATGTACGTCAGTTATAAATTCGCCGGTTTCAAGGAGCTTGAGAAGCGTGGCGGCCTGACCATTCTGCAAAACGATCTGACGCGCATTCAACCATTCCCCGATTACGTCCGCGTGCTCGTCCCCGAATAATCATTCGGCCACATGGGCGCGACCATCGCCGACGCGACAAACTCAAACCTCCATCCCCGCCTCGCGCCAATCTTCAACGAGTTAAAGAAACATCTCTTTGCGGATATACAATCTTTCGGACGTAATCCCGCAGCCGTGGCACTGTCCGATGAGTTTGTCGGACTCGACGATGGGTGGTGATTGGTCTGTGTATTGGATCGAAGTCAGGAAGGTCAACCACGGCTCCTGTCCCATCGCATAGACGTAGACCTGCTTCGGTTTGAGCACATCAACGAGCGCCATGCCCCTCTCGCAGGTCGAGCCGTCGAGCCGTCTGGATTGATCGTTTTTTCTGGAGATCGGAATGGTAAACAGCGGGCCGTAGAGCCAAGACATCGGCGCTCCCTCGCATTCCATGCCGAGGAAGAGGGCGTCAATGTCGCCGCACAGTTCGTGGAGATGCTCGTAGAGTTTCGGTTCAAGGCCGTTGGAATCGGCAGCCAGTAAAATTGATTTGCCGAAGAGTTCGATGAGGTAGGCAGTCTTGCTCCTGACGCTGAGGTCTGCGTGCTCGCCGAGAAACGGCAGCCCCCTAATACTGCCGCCCTCGACCGGGATGCTCTCCATCTCGTCAAGCTCACGCACGTTGCGGAATCCGATGGTTTCCAAGAGTCGCTTTAAGGAGGGGTCGGCGCGGTTCGCGCCGGAGCTTTTCGGGACGACGAGGTTCTTGATTTTATGGCGCAACTGGAGCAGCGGCTCGAAGATGATGTGATCCTGATGGCCATGTGTGATGATCACGTAATCAATGGTCTCGGGCAGGTCGGCGCTGACGTAGCGGTCGATGTTGCGATTGTCCTTGTAACTGATCACGGGGTCGCACAAGATGCTCACATCTCTGGTTTCAATGAGCAGGCAGGCGTGGCCGAAGTAGCGGACTCGGACATGCTCGCCGTCATAGCGTGCGCATCTGGACGGTTCCTCCGGCGTGAAGAAAGATGAGAAGAGCGCATCCTCTTCGTCGCTCACATGGAGCATCTCTTTGATCCGCGCGTAGGGCTGCGCGACAAAATGCATCTTGAACAACTCGTCCAACCCCTCTTGATTAAACGGCACGTTGAGGAACAGACGCTCCTCGCTCTTGAGCCTCGGCGTGCTAAAGACGAAGGCGCGGTTATCGCTGTCGAGTTGAGAGAGCGCGACGCTTTGCGAAGCCGGATTGTAGTACTTACTGTGATAGAGCAATCCCTCCATGAAGCGCACCGAAGGATGATTATGTAGATCGTAGGTCAACTCGACGTAGCCGCGCAGGACATCAGGCACTCTCGGGTAAAAGGATTCGAGCGAATAACCGTTGGCCTCGCTTTGCAGCATGTCTTCGAGTTTCTTGATGGCGGCGGCGAACTCCAGCAACGGAGCCTGCTCCCTTTTGATCTTCTCGGTCAACAGCTTGATCTCGCCGACTTTGCTGGCGTCGTAGTTAATGAACGGCCCGCCGAGCATCGCCGGGTTCCTCAACGCGGCGATGTGCGCTTGCGGGGCCGCCACGAAAGACTCCATGATCTTGAGATGCGAATTGGCAATATACATGGCGGCGGAGGCGGGTGGAATCAGATTCGACCACGCGTACCACTGATTGAATAACGGCTCGACAAGGATGTTCTGCTTAAAATATACTTTGTCGCTTAACAAGGTCTGACTCCTTATCTAAATTACTGAAACAGACGCACAACTGATCTGCTGTTGCCTGAACCGGGAAGATTGCAAATGAGAACGAACTGTCATTGGGTCGCGCGGTGGTGAGAGCCTTGAGTTGTGGCCGTCCGTACCACCTGATCCTCACGCGTGGGGGAAAGTATATCAGCGATTAACTGTCCGTTGCATCTTGACTGCATGGCCCTTCGAGACGGCCTTACGGGTGGCGGACAGGGGCGCGGCGCGGGCGTCTTTGAGCTTCACCTGATCAGCCATTTTCGGCGGCAGGAGTTTCATGGAAACCTTAGTGCAAGACCTCCGTTTCGGCTTGCGGATGTTGCTCAAAAGTCCCGGCTTTACGGTGGTGGCGGCGCTCTCGCTGGCGCTCGGCATCGGCGCTAATACGGCCATCTTCACCTTTATCAACGCCGTTTTCTTCCAATCGCTGAACGTCAGAGAGCCGGATCATGTGATGGAACTCTTTACCAGAGACGCGAAGAGTTCCGACGCCTCTCTGAACTACCTGCCGCTCTCGTATCCCAATTTTGAGGACTATCGCGCGCAGAACGGGGTCTTTACCGACCTTGTCGCTTATCAGAACGTACGCCTGAATTTTTCGGGTGGCGGCGGCGAACCGCAACAGATTCAGGGATTGCTCGTCTCCGGCGGCTACTTCGACCTACTCGGCGTTCGCGCCGTGCGCGGGCGGACGTTTCTGCCCGAAGAGGATCGCACGCCGGGCGCGTCTCCGGTCGCCGTCTTGAGCTACGATTTCTGGCAGCGTCGCTTCGGCGGAGACGCCTCCGTGATTGACAAGCAGATGACGCTGAACAATCAGAGTTTTACGGTCGTTGGCGTCGCGCCGGAGAACTTTCGCGGCACTTTCGCCATCGGCGGCCCGCAACTCTGGCTGCCGATGATGATGCACGATCAGGTTTTGACGGGCACGGCGCGTGAATGGTTTACGTCGCGGCGCGCGCTCACGACCGGCGCGCTCGGACGCCTCAAGCCCGGCGTCACCAGAGAGCAGGCGCAGTCCGCTTTGCAGGCCGTCGCGCGCGGGCTGGAAGAGAAATACCCGCGCGACAACGAGAAGCGAAGCGCCGTCCTGTTGCCTCTCACGCAATCCGCCATCGACCCGAATCAGCGCGAACTCTTCGTCAAGGCCGGGGGCGTATTGCTGTCGGTCGTCGGCCTCGTGCTGCTCATTGCTTGCGCGAACATCGCAAACCTGCTGCTGGCGCGCGCCGCCGTGCGAAGCACGGAAAACTTGTTCTGGCGGGGGGCGGCGTGCGTATGCTGGTTTAGTACTTTGCGCGCGCGGTCCGGGCGGAGCGTCGGCGGCTCGTCCAACAACTGATGACCGAAAGCCTCTTGCTGGCTCTGCTCGGCGGCGCGCTCGGCCTACTATTCGCCTACTGGGGGCGCGCTCTCTTGTGGAATTTTCGTCCGCCCTTCCTGCCGCAGAACGGCATGGACTTGACCTTCAACGGGCGCGTGCTGGGATTCACTCTGCTGCTCTCTGTGTTGACCAGCATCTTGTTCGGGCTGGTTCCGGCGCTGCAATCCTCGCGGCTCGATCTGGCGACGGAACTGAAAGAGAAAACAGGCCGCGCCGCGCGCTCGCGTCGTTGGCGCAAGATCGGCAACCTGCTGGTCGTCTTTGAAGTGGCGCTTTCGTTGGTCGCCTTGATCGGCGCTGGCCTCTTCCTGCACAGCCTGCATGTCGCGCAACAGAGCGATCCCGGTTTTGAGACGGAGAAACTGCTCATCATGTCATTCAACGTCGGGTCTGTGGGCATGGACAAAGCCAGAGGCGAAGAGTTTTACCGGCAGGTTCAGGAAAGAGTGCGAGCCGTACCGGGCGTGCAATCAATAAGTCTGGCCTCCAATGGGCCGTTCAATCCGGGCTTTCTCAACAGCATCAAAATCGAGGGACAGGCAACCACCGACAAGACGATTTTTTCCGGCGTCAACACGGTCACTCCGGGCTATTTTCAAACGCTCGGCATTCCGCTCTTGCGCGGTCGTGATTTCAAGGAGACGGACGGCCCGCAGACGCCCGCCGTGGCCGTCATCAACGAGGAGATGGCACGCCGTTTTTTCCCCGGCCAAGAGGCCGTCGGCAAGCGTTTCAGCTTTTTCGACGAGGACACGGATATCGAGATCGTCGGGGTCGCCAGAGATAGCTTGCAGGGCGGTCTGAACGAGACTCCGAAGCCGCTGATTTATCTTCCTTTGCAGCAGGACTACGTTCCGGCGGTCGCGCTCTGCGTGCGCACGACGGGCGATCCGGCAGCGCTCGTTAGAACCGTGCGCGGCGAAGTGCAGGCGCTCAATCCGAATTTGCCTCTCGTCGGCGTTTCGACCATTTCGGAGATGATCGCCCGCGTGCTGTGGGCTCCGCGCATGGGCGCAGTGTTGCTGACCGTCTTTGGGTCGCTGGCGTTGCTTTTGGCGGCCATCGGAGTTTACGGCGTGCTCTCTTATTCCGTCAGCCAGCGCACGAACGAGATCGGCATTCGCATGGCGCTCGGCGCGCAGCCGCGCCATGTCCTGCGTCTGGTTCTCAAACAGGGCATGATGTTGGTCGGCATGGGGATCGTCATCGGTCTCGGCGGCGGTTTCGTGGCGACGCGCCTGATCGCGGGTTTACTTTACGGCGTGAGCGCGCTCGACCCTCTGACTTTTCTTTGCACGCCGCTGTTGTTGGCCTTCGTCGCGCTGCTGGCGGGCTATCTTCCGGCACGCCGCGCCGCGCGTGTAGACCCGCTCGCCGCACTGCGTTACGAATGAAGGGCGATGACCTTGGAGGCGGGTTCGGGAAACGTTCTGCGCCATCAACGCGCGCGCCCGGTGCGGATAGCGTTATAGGAGCAACGAGGAGGAGAAGATTATGAAACGTCATGCCGGGCGCAACGCTGCTCTCCATCTCGGGCGCGCCGCTCTCAGCCTGTGGTTATGTCTCGGCACGCTCTCGGCAGACGAGTTGCGGCGGCAGGGCTTTATCGGCGTCAAGGTCGTGCCCGTGCCGGAGCAGACGAGAGGCCGGATTAAATTGCCTGCCGGTCAGGGCATCTTGGTCGAGCAGGTGATCGCCGGAGGTTCAGCCGAGGCCGCCGGACTCGTGCGCGACGACATTATCTTGAAGATGAACGGCGACGCCATTGCGGATGTCGGCCAGTTTATCTCGCTCGTCAAGAAATACCGTAGCGGCGACACGATGCAACTCTCCGTGCTGCGCGCGGGTCAGCTTGTAAGCAAAAGCATCGTCGTCAAGCCGCGTCCTTACGAATCCAATCCGGCCTTCGACACGCTTTATCAATCGGTCACGGTGGACGGCACGAAGCGGCGTGTGATCGTCACCAAACCGAAGGCGGCGGGACGTTATCCGGCCATTTTTTTCGTGACGGGCGTCGGCTGCGGCTCGCAAGACAATCTTCAGGGCGGGGACGCTCTGGCGCAAGTGCTCTACACTTTGACCGGGAGAGGCTTCGTTACCATGCGCGTCGAGAAAAGCGGGGTCGGCGATAGCGAAGGCCCGCCATGCTCCAGCCCCGAAGTAGACCTTCAGGCCGAAGTGAGAGGCTACGTCGCCGGGTTGCGGGCCTTGAAAAGCTATGATTACGTGGACGGCGACCGCGTGATTATTCTCGGCATCAGTATGGGCGGCATCGTCGGGCCGATGGTCGCCGCCGAAGTGTCGGTGAAGGGGCTGGCGGTGGCCGAGACGGTCGGCAAATCGTGGTTTGAATATGAGTTGGAGAACCTCCGCCGTCAACTTCTGCTCAAGGGCACGGCCTACGATGAAGCGGAAAAACTGGTGCGCCAGAAGGAACTCTGCCTGCACCGTCTATATTTTGAAAAGCAGACCCCCGAACAGATCGCCAGAGATGTTCCCCAATGCGCTCAACTGCCCATCCAAGCGCCCGCGCCTTATACCTATATGCAACAGGTGGCGAACGTAAATCTCGCGGAGCTTTGGAAGAAAGTCGACGCTCCGCTCCTCGTCGTCTACGGCGCGTCCGACTTCATCACGACCGCCGAAGAGCATCAATATTTGGCTAATCTCGTCAACAGTTACCACCCGGGACGGGCTACCTTCGTCAAGATCGAGAATATGGATCATTATCTTACGCGCGCTTCTTCGATGCGCGAAAGCCTCGAACGTTCCGATCCCGGAGAGTTTCAACCGGCCTTCCTCGAAGAGTTGCAACGCTGGTTAAGCCGACTCCTGCAATCCGAACAGAGAGGATGACGGACGCCGCCCGTCGTCTGACGGCGCATCTCCGCTCGACCTACTCTTTCTGCATGGACGCCCCGCCCAGCATTCGCATGAGGTGATCCCTTAACCCTGCGGCCAATGCTTCGACGTGAGGCTGTTGCATCATCGTGAAGTGTGTTCCCGGCACTGAGATGACTTCAAACCCGGCGGGAAGCAGCCGTTTCCAACCCGTCAAAGGGTTCTCCGGATAATTCACAAGCCGCTCGTCAGCCACGAACAGCGTGACGCGTCCCTTGTAGGGTCGCGCGACGTAGTTTCGCGCCGCCTCAAGGTTGGCTTGCAGGACATCGAGAAGTTGGCGAATGCGTGCGAGATCGGTTCCCGGCGGCACGATCTGCGCCCGGCTGGCGCGATCCAGCACCAAAGCCATCTGCTCAACCGGCTTACGGTTCTTCAACTCGTCTCTCAAAGCGGAAGGGTCATCCACAGCAAGCCCGATGTCCTGCGCGAAAGCCACGAGGAGTTCCGAGGCATCATCGCGCTTGAATGCGATCGAATTTTCAAGCGACGCGCCTTCGGATGGAGGCGGCTCGCTGGAAGGTCTGGGAGCGTGCGCGTCGATCAGCGCCAGCAGCGAGACGGCCTGCTCTTGCGCTTGAAGTTGATGGGCCATCTCAAAAGCAACGACGCCGCCCAGCGACCAGCCGCCGAGAAGATACGGCCCCGCCGGTTGTACCGTGCGCATTTGCGCGACGTAGTGCGCCGCCATCTCTTCGACGCTCCGGTGCGGAGCATGTCCCGTCCCCAAGCCCTGCGCCTGTATCCCGTAGAAGGGTTGATCCGGGCCGAGGTGGCGCGACAGATCGGCGTAACAGAGAACGGTTCCGCCCGACGGGTGCACACAGAAGAAAGGCGATCTGTTTTCTCCCGTTTGGATCGGAACGAGCGTCGAGAACCGCGTCGAAGCGGCCTCTTGTCTGCGCAGCAGCGCGGCCAAGTGTTCCACGGTCGGCGATTGAAACAGCGCGTTGAGCGGAAGGCTCTGGCCTAACGCCTGCTCGATGCGTGAGAGCAGACGGATGGCGAGCAGCGAATGCCCGCCCAGTTCAAAAAAACTCTGACGCACGCTCACGGGTTGGACGCCCAGCACTTCTTCCCAAATCCGGACGAGCTTCAATTCCAACACGTCGCGCGGGGCCATGAAGGCTTGGCCGGCGTCTAGGCCGTGCTGCGGTGCGGGCAGCACGCGACGATCCACCTTGCCATGCGATGTCAGAGGCAGTTGATCGAGCGGCACGAAGGCGGACGGGATCATGTACTCCGGCAGGTTGGCCTGCAAATAGCTCCGCAGTTGATCGGGCGGTGGCGTCTGCCATGACGGCGTTGCGACGACGTAGGCGACCAGACGCATCTCGCCGGGGCGGTCTGCGCGCGCCGCGACGACGACCTCGCCGATTGCCGGATGCTGCGCCAGCGCATTCTCTATCTCACCCAACTCGATGCGAAAACCGCGCACCTTAACTTGCTGGTCGATGCGTCTGAGGAAGATGATCTTCCCGTCGGGACTGTAGCGCGCCAAGTCGCCGGTTTTGTAGAGGCGTGCGCCGGGACTGACGCTGAAGGGATGCGGGATGAAAGACTCGGCGGTTAAATCCGGGCGATTGAGATAGCCGCGCCCCAGTCCCATGCCGCCAATGTGCAACTCGCCCGCGACGCCGACCGGCGCGGGTCGCAAATATTTGTCCAGCACGTAGGCGTGCGTGTTGAGGATCGGCCCGCCGATGGTTTGTCGCGCATCGCTCTCCGAGATATCGCCGACCGTCGCATTGACCGTGCATTCCGTCGGCCCATAGACATTATAGAAACTCGTGTTCGTCTCCCCTCGCAGACGCTGCCAGAGATGCTCCTCGATCTTCTCGCCACCGACCAGAACCAAACGGGGCGCGCCCGCCGTTTGAGCGAAGAGGCCGCTCTCCACCAAGAGTTGCAGCATCGAAGGTGTACAGTCGAGGACATCGAGCGGGTGGTGAGTTAGGTAATGTGAAAGTCGGGCCGGATCGCGGCGCAACTCTTCCGGCAGGATGTGTAGCGTCCGCCCGTGTAATAGTTGGACTAGTTGCTTGACGGATGTATCAAAAGTCAGCGGGCCGTTTAAGCTGACACGCTGGGGGCGTCTTGCGCAACGAGCGTAGATCGCCTCTTCGAGCGCGTGGGAGAGATTGACCACGGAGGCTTGTTGAATCATCACTCCCTTCGGCACGCCGGTCGAACCAGAAGTGTAAATGATATACGCCAAGTTGGAGCCGCTGCCCGCGCCTTTTAAGTTCTCTTCGCTTTCCCCGGCGATCACTGCCCATTCTGTTTTCAGGCTAACCACGTGGCGTGCCTGTCGCTCAAGCTCTCCGGCGATTTCGTCCCGCGTGATGATGATCCGCGCTCCCGCATCCCTGATGATGAACTCCAGACGCCTCACGGGAGATTCAGGCTCCAAAGGCACATAAGCTCCTCCGGCCTTCCATATCCCCAAGACCGCCACGACCATCTCTATCGAGCGAGACATACAGACCGCGACGCGCGTCTCCGGGCCGACTCCCCTGCGGCGTAGATAATGCCCCACCTGATTCGCCCGC
>CAXTRQ010000222.1:0-9772 GCA_964246705.1 uncultured Pyrinomonadaceae bacterium | reverse complement strand
GGTGTTGGGGGCGTTCGGCTTCTACTAAAAACAATCAAAACAAAACACCCACCCCCCCCCCCCCACCCCCCCACAGCCGCTAAGAAATCAAGACGTAATTGTTAATGACTCATCAAACTCACGTCGCCCGAAGCCGAGGAGATGCGTAAGGTACGCGAGCCGCTTCCCAGCGTGCCGTGCGCCTGCGAACTGGGGCCGTAGCGTGGCTTCTTAACTTCAATCGGAAAGTTGGTCTCAATCGAACCGCTCGCCGTGGTCATATACACGTCAGCGTCGAGTGTCGAGGGCAGGCGGACATTGACATCGCCGCTCGCCGAAGAGAACTTCATATTGCCCGCGCCCTCAAGCTGCGCGATCTCGACATTGACGTTGCCGCTCGCGGTGCTGGCGCTGACCGTCCCTCTGATTTCTCCGACTCTCACATCGCCGCTGGCGCTTCCGGCGGAAATCTCGCCGCTCACTTCGCTGACTTTGACGTTGCCGCTCGCCGTTTGCACGTTCACCCGCCCCGTCACGCCCGTCACGGAGATGTTGCCGCTCGCCGTCGAGACGCGCTCGAAGTTGTAGCGCACGCCGCGCGGAACGCGTATCTCGAAGCGAACGCTCGCGTCGCAGTTGCATTCGCGCGGATAGCGCACGCCCACGTCGACCGCGTTCGCGCTGCTGCGATCTTCGACCTCGACCATCTCGCGGTCGCGCCCTTCTTTGTATCCGTTGACGATAATCGCATCGCCGTCGTGACCGCTCACTTCCACGTCACCTGACACGTTCTTGACAGTCACCGAGCCGCCCGCGCCGATGCGGTAGGTTTTCTGAAAGTCCTGCGCGTAAATATCGCTGATTGAGAGAAAGCAAAAGAATGTCGCCAGCACGCCGACACGAAACAAAATGCTCTTCATAGCTTAAAGACTCCTTACGGGGATGTTTGAGAATTTGTCATCGAGAGAGAGGCCGCGCGCCGCCGTGACGCGAAATAACCGTCTAATCGAAACTCGATTTCCTGACTGGCAGAGTCGGCAACAAAAGGCGTGGCATACTCGGTCGCCATTGCCTCATCGCGCTGGCCTCACTCGTCTCGCTCTGATGTGTAAACACCACCCCCGCGAATTTTGTGGCAAACAATTTTTCGCCCTTATCTTGTAGGCGCGCGGGCGCGGGTGCGTGTACTATGACCGCCGCAGGTGTTTGAAGATGATTGTTCGGATAGAGCGAAGTTTTGAAGGAAGAGGAGAGCTAACGGGATGGAACCGATTCGCACCCCTTTTTATGTCGGCTTAATCGCATTTGCCGCCGGTCTCGTGCTGCTCGGCGTGTGGGGGTTCATCGCTCAACCGACGACGCCGATGGGCATGTTTCTCCACGCCTTGTTCTTCTGGTTCGCGCTGTTGATAGCGAGCGCCGGTGGCTTTCTCGCCTTCTGCACGGGCGCAGTCTTTCTGGCTAATATGCTGGCCGAGCCGCGCGTCAAGAAGAAACCGGGTCGAGCCTAAAGGCAGCGCGCAGCGCAGGCGGAAGGCAAAATGAGTCCCGTAGGGACGGCTGAGAACTGAGTTCTCAGCCGTCCCTACGGGACTCACTTTGTTTATGCGGTTCACTCCCTGCGGTTAGAAGACGAACTTCAACTGGTAGCGAATGGTGCGCCCGCCGCCGTCCGTCCCGACCGTGTTCGGTCGAAGGAAGCGACCGGCGACAGAGGTCAAGACGGTGACCGGGAGACTTCCGGAGCCGGGGGTGAACGGGCTGATGCTGCCCTGAAGATAGTTCGGGTGATTGAAGAGGTTGAAGAACTCGGTGCGAAATTCGATCCGCTTGGTCTCCGAGATTCTCGTCATCTTCGTGATGTTGAAGTCGAACACGTTCGTGCCCGGCGTGCGTTCGGTGTTGCGACCGAGGTTGCCTGTGCGACCCGACCCGGCGAGCAAGCCGATGAACTGCGCGGTGGCGGGGTTGATGCACACGCCGCCCGCGTCCGGGTTGGTGTAGAAGGTCGCGCCGACCGCGACGTTGCAAGGATTATTGGCCGCGCTCGCGATTGCCGGGACGGCACGCACGCCGCGCTGACCGCTGGGGTTGGCGTCCGGCCGGTCGAAGTTACCGCCGATGCCGTCGGCGTCAGCGCCGTTGGCAACTGTGACCGGCACTCCCGTCTCGAAGGTGGTCACGCCGGACAACTCGAAGCCGCCGAGGGCGCGACCAACGAAGCCGCGCTGCTCACGCAGCCAAGGCAGTTGATAGACGTAGGTGAAGACGGCGCGGTGCGTCTTGTCGAAAAGCGAGACGGAGCGTTCGAGACGCTCGCTGAAGCCCAAGATGGGCGGGCGTGCAGCCTGCTGCGGCAAGTTGACGTTGCCGACGGCGAAGACTTCGCTGCCGTTGTCAATGAGCTTCGACCAAGTGTAGGCAGCCGTCAACATCAGGTTGTTGGCGAAGCGGCGGCGCACGTCGAGTTGACCGGCGTGATAAATCGAAGAGCCGCCGTTGGTGCGCGTCAGGCGCGAGCCTTGAAGGATGTCCAGACGATTCGAGAGCGGGCAGGGCGTGCCCACCGCAAAGCGGGCTGTGGCCTGTGCCGCCGTCAGGTTCGTGCCCGGCGTGCATGCGCGCGGGTATCCGTCCGGGGGCGTGCTCAACAAGCTCGCAGGAAGCGTCGGGTTGAGGTCTTCGTTGACGTAGAGCTTCGTGCCTTTCGAGCCGATGTAAGAGAGATCAACGATGAACTTGCCGGGCAGTTCGCGTTGCATGCCGACCGACCAACGCTGGTAATAAGGATTGACCAAGTCCGCCGCGACGAGCGTCTGCCCGTCGAGCGGCGAGAGCGGGCGCGGGGTGGACGGAATGGCCGTCGACAAGTTCGGCAACCCGCGAGGATTGGCGGCAGTCACGGTGGAAGTGACGGCAGTCGAGACGATGTTCGGCGAAGAGGCCGCCGCGTTGGCCGAGATGTTGTCGAAGAAAGAATCGTAGGTCATCTGGTAACCGGCGCGGAAGACCGTCCGCCTCTCGCCGAAGAGCGTGCCGAGCAAGCCTTCCGTATAGGAGGGCGCGTAGGCGAGGCCGACCGACGGCGCGAAGTTGTTCCTGTCTTTCGGAGCCTCGTTGCGTTGGCTGAACGGGCCTGTGCGCGTCACCGGATCAACGTTGAAGAGGCCGGTGAAAGCCTGCGTCGAGAGCGAGGTGACGGGCTTTCCGAAATCCTCGTAGCGCACGCCGAGCGTCAATGTCAGCGCGTCGCTCGCGCGCCAGCGATCTTGAAAGAAGTAAGACTGGCGAATACGCTGCGGGTAGAAAACGTCCACGCCGAAGTCGCGCTGGGCTGCGCCCGCGCCGCCGAAGTCGTCTATAAAGTTGGCGAAGCCGGTGAAGGCTGCCGCGCCTGTGCTGGCTCCGTAGGTCAAGTCCGGGCGCGAACGGAAAGGCACTTGCTGTCTGGAGCGCTGGTCAAGAATTTCGAGTCCGAAGCGGAAGGTGTGGTCGCCGCGCAGATAGGTCATCGTGTCCTGAATGATGTAATTGTTCGAGATGCGCCCTTGCGGGAAATTTGAAGGAACGCCGATGGCCGGAGCGGGCGAGAGTTGGTTGATGGTGATTGAGCCGAGCGTCTGCGCCAGCGGGTTCGCGCCGCTGATGGGAAAGTCGAACGCGATGCGACCATAGCCGAGACGCAAATCATTTGTGAGCGACGGCGAGAAGGTGTGAATCTCCTGTAGCACGAGATTCTGTGTGGCGTTGATGTTCGCCACTTCAAAGCCGATGACGAAGTTCGCCAGCGCGCCCGAAGGGATGTCGCGGTTGCCATAGACGTAGCGCGCGGAGAACTGATCGTTTTCGCTGATGGTGTGGTCAATGCGTGCAACGACCTGACGATCTTTGAAGACGTTGGGGAAAGTTCCGATGAACGTGCCGAACTCGATGTTGCACGGTGCGGCGCAGCCGGGGCGCGCGCCGATGGCGATGTTTTGGAAGCCCGAAGTGGCGAGGGAGTTTTGCGTCACGTTCAGGTAAGTATCGAGGTTGCGGCTCGCGCCGGGGGCGAAGATCGAGTTGAGCCGTGCGCGCCCCGCCGCCGAAGGCGTGGTTAGCGAAACGCTGCTCGAAGAGAGTTGTCGCTCCTCCTGCAAGGCGAGGAAGAAGAAGGTGCGGTTGCGCCCGCTCCAGTACGACTTCCCTCCCTGTCCGAAGCGCGGCAAAAAGACCGGGCCGCCGACGGTCGCCGAATAAACCTGCTGCGTGCCGGGGTCGAGGCGACCGCGCGCGGCGATGCGCGGGTCGCGCGACAGCGAACTGGTGATCGCGTCGTCGCGCGTCGAATCGAGGAAGGCCGAGAGCGAGCCGTGAAAATTGTTCGTCCCGGACTTCGTGATGGTGTTGATGACCGCACCGCCTGCGCGGCCAAACTCGGCGTCGAAGTTCGAGGTCTGCACCGAAACTTCTCGCACGGCGTCCGGGTTAGTAATCTGGTAACCCTGTCCTGCGACGGAGGTGTCATTGTTCTCGATGCCGTCGAGCAGGAAGTTGTTCGAGCGTCCGCGCGCGCCGTTGACGGAGAACGTGCCGATGCCGAAGCCGAAGCGATTCGACGTGACGCCGGGGAGCGTCAGCGCGAGCGAGACGGGGTTGCGGCTGGCGATGGGCAGTTCCCTGACCTGCTGCTCGGAGATGTTGCCGCCACGCACGGGCGTGTCCGTCTGCAAGGTCGCGCCCGCCTCCGAGATGACATCCACAGTCACCTGCTGCGCGCCGGGTGCGAGTTGCGCGTCAACGGTCGCGGTCTGGTTGGCGTTGACGATGACGTTGGTCTTGTTCAACTCGCCGAAGCCTGCGGCGTTGATGACGACCGTATAAGTGCCGAGTTCGACGGCGTCGAAGCGGTAGAAGCCCTCTTCGTTTGAAGTGGTCGCGCGGGCGACGTTTGTTTGGGTGTTGGTTAAAGTCACGCTCGCACCCCTGATGACTGCGCCGGTCGGGTCGGTGACGCTGCCGCTGACGGTTCCGCGACTCGTCTGCGCGGCCACGCTCAAGATTGGTGCGAGCAGTGCGACGATGAGCATGATGGCTCGGATTTTCATTTCTAGTTTCTCCTAAACATTCGGGTTAACTGCCGTGTGAAACCTCTTTTGGCGAACTGTAAAAGTCGTTTGCGAAGCACACGTCTCCCTAGAAGGATTCATCTTCCTTCCGAAAATCTGGATTTTCTGGGGTGAGCGAAAAGGGATTCAAGACCTTCGCTTCACACTAAAAAATGAGGGCGCAAAGGTCGTGCCGCGCATGTCTTGAGACACCACTTTGTGATGACGTGATGGTTCAGGTCTGAGACGAGCGAAACGAAGCTAGTAAATCTTGGAGATTTCGGATGAGCATACAAATTACTGAATGCAGTTTGAGCGATGCGCCTTCCATAATTTCGTATAAGACTCGCCCTCACCTTATGTCCCGCAGGGACTTGGCAAACAGATTCTTCATATCTTGTCTCTTTAGAAGTGCGCCGCCGCGCGGGTCGTGTAAAGCTACTGCCCATGCATATTCACGGCCAGTTCTGCGTCGCGCTCATGGTCGTGCGAGAGATAGACATGGCCGGTGCTGTGCGCGATAAAGAGCACGCGATCTTTGAGAAAGTCTGCGCCGATAATCATGGCGGGCTGGTCTTTGAAGCCGAGCGTTTCAAAGACGGGAAGATCGGCGATGCCGATGTTCGCGGGGCTGTAGCGCGACGAGCCGAATTCGAGTTGCTTGAACTCGTAGCGAAAGAGGTCAACCGGATTTTTGTCCACGCCGAGATAACGCGCCGTCTGTTTATGGACGCCCTTGGTTTTGCGTGTGACGCCTGCCGCCTGAGCCGCGCGCCAATTCATAATGGTGCGGCTGGCTCCCGTGTCGAGCAAGCCCGTCAGAGCCGCGCCGTCGAGGCGCACGGTAACCATGATGAGGCCGCCGTGCTGCGCTTTGAATTGCACTCTTTCCAAATCGGCGTCGCCCAGAAGCGCGCCGATGTCGCCGCCTTCATCGCAGGCGTAGAGCCGCATTTTTTTCGCTTCCAGATCAACTCTCACGTTGTAGTTTTTAAGAAAGTCCATGCCGAGAATCCCGGCGAATGGTTGGCCTATCTGCACTTGCATCGGTTTCAGGTCGAGGACGACGGCGCTCATCTGTTTGCGCTGATAACGTCCGACTCGAAAGTTCCCGATGTCCACGAGTGAGGCGTTCACAGTTCCGCCTGCGCCTTCCACGCGCATCTGCCTTTTATTGGTCGGTTTGGTTTTCAGTCTCTCGCACGTCTCCGGCGTGATGATGCTGCGACCCGCCGCCGTGTCGAGCAGGAAAGGCAGTTCTTCGTCGTCGAGCATGACGGGCACGAGGAGATGACCTGTGCGTGTCAGTTGAATCGAAACTTCGACGCCGCTGCTAATCGCCAGCGCCGAGATTTCTTCAAAGCGCGCGGGAGGGGCGGCCTGCACAGCCGTCTGGCAGAAGAGGAGGAAACAGGCGAGGGCTATCGCCGGAGCGAGCTTACGTTTGTCAATCATCACGCTATTTCTCCTTTGCGGGGGTCAATGGCGGAGACAGCGATTCCCTCCCCCGCGCGCCCCGTCGGAGCAAAAGCGCAGGTTCTTTCGTGCTCAGCTTGTTCGGTTTCTTAAATCTTCGGGTGTCGGCTCAGTGCTCGGTTGCTTCAGGCAAAGCAATGCCTCGCGCCGCATCATGGGGAGAGATGTTGTAGCGCTTGATGATGGAATTGAGTGTGGTCAGTTTTAGTTTCAAGAGTTGCGCGGCGCGACCCTGATGGCCGTTCGTCTGTTCGAGCGCGCGTTCGATTAACTGCATCTCGAAGCGGCGCACCTCTTCATAGAAGTCCACGCCCTCTTCGATGTTCGCGGTTTCAACCTGCGTGAGCGCCTGCACCTCCTGAAGCAGCGTCAACGCCACCGTCTTCAAATTATCAATGCGCGCTTTCATCGCCACTTCGCCCTGCGGCGTCTGCGGCGGCGGCTGTTGTTGCGCGCTTTCGTTGTCAATGGTTAGCTCGTCGAGGTCGTCGAGGAGCCGAAATTTTTCGTGCTTCAAAGCGTTTGCATTTCTCACTGCTTTTTAAACCCCCAACCTTCCCGTTGAAAGTGTGCGGCGCGCGCGTGCTCGACAATCACGCGCCAGATGCAGGAGGTGGCCGTCGTCTGACCCGGTGTCTGGCAGATGCGCGCGCCGCGCTTTTAAAGTTCCACCTTCTGAACGCGGAGTTTAACGGCTTTTCGTAAATCGCCAACGGAAATGTGATGAATCGCGGAGAACGGATGACGAACGGCGTAAAGTGCGTGATGGAGGCTTCGACGGAGGCCGCCCCGTAGCCCGTCGAAGCATTAAGTTTTAGAGCCGTCCGGGGACGAAGCGTCAGGAAGTGTTGTCGAAAAGCTCAAGGAAATTGTCGCGGTAGGTGCGAGAGAGAGTCAGTTCAGTGCCGTCGCGCAGCACAACCGTATAGTCGCCGCTAAAGAGCGGTTGAAGTTCCTTGATGCGCTCGATGTGGACGAGCGTGGAGCGATGAATGCGGAGGAATTTTTCGGGGTCGAGGCGCGAGGCCAAGTGGTTCATCGTCTCGCGCAGCAGGTGAGATTCGCGCCCCATGTGGAGCCGCACGTAGTTGCCTTCGGCTTCAATCCAGTCAATTTCTTCGGCGCGCAGGAAGAAAACCCGCCCCTGCGATTTAATCATCAGGCGTTCGAGATACTTCTGCTCGGACTTCAAATTTTCGAGCAGAGAGAGGAGCCGCTGGTCAATGTCTGCGCTCTTGCCGCTTAAAATCTGCGTCCGCGCGCGCTCGACGGCACGCGAGAAACGCTCGCCGTCGTAAGGTTTCAGGAGGTAATCGAGCGCGTGAAAATCGAAAGCCTTGAGCGCGTAATTATCGTAAGCGGTGACGAAGACGACCGCCGGCATCTCGGAGATGCCGAGCTCTTCGAGCACTTCAAAGCCGTCGAGTTCGGGAATCTGGATGTCGAGAAAGACAAGGTCGGGCTTGAGTTCCCTGATCCTCGCAACCGCCTCGCGCCCGTTCGAGCACTCGCCGATTAGTTCGATGTCCGTCTCTTTCTTTAGGAATCTTGTGATGCGCTCTCTCGCCAGTGGCTCGTCATCAACGATCAACGTCCTGATTTTCACTGCGTCCCTCCATGCGGCCTTCCCGGTATGGAATTGCGAGGCTGACGGTCAGTCCGTGTCCGGGAGAGTTGTTCAACTCAAAGCGATGCGACGTACCATATAGACGCTCAAGACGGGCGCGAGTGTTGGCTAAGCCCACTCCACTTTTTCGTAAGCCTTGAGAGTTTTCGGCGGGCAGTCCCCGCCCGTCGTCGCACACATCGAGATGAAGCATGCCGTCTGCGCGCGCGGCGCGAATTTCGATAAGGCCGCCCGTTGCGCGGGGAGCGATACCATATCTGACGGCATTTTCCACGAGAGGTTGCAGAATCATGTTGGGCACAAGTGAGTCGAGCGCCCCCGGATCGATCTTCATCTCGACCCTTAAACGCTCCTGAAATCTTGTTTGTTCAATTTTCAGGTATTTATCCAAAAAGTCCAATTCCTGTTTGAGCGAAACTTCCTGCACGCCGATTTTATCGAGACTGAGGCGCAGCATGTCGCTCAACTGCGTAATCATGTGCTCCGCCGTCTCAGGACTTTTGTAGACGAGTTCGGAGATGGCGTTCAGCGTGTTGAAAAGGAAGTGCGGGTGCAGTTGCATCTTCAAGGCTTGCAGTTGCGCCAATGCCAGTTGCGTGCGCAACTCAGCGCCTTTGAGTTCCTCTTCCCGGTATTTTCGATAGTAGTCGTGCGCGCTGATGACAATCAGGCAAATCCAATAAATCTGTATCTCGTCGAGCAGAAAGCGATAGTAGAAGAACTTGAAGATGTCTGTGATGGACGAGAAGGTGGCGGTCAGCGGGCCGCCCAACAGCCAGTATGCGAAGCCGAAAGCCGCGATGTGCGTCGTCGCCAGCACGACGCCCGCCGGGAGATGAATCAGGATATTACGCTGCCAGTTTTGCCGACCGAGTGGATAGCGCCGACCGAGCGTGAGAATCAGCGGCCAGATGGCCGCCCACAGGTAGAAGTTGACGAAGTTCCAAAAGACGACCGCCGTCCACAAGGTTGGTTGATTAGCTCCGGCCCTCTGGCTCAGGCGCACCGTGAACTGGTTGAGGCCGGACAATGTGAAAAACTGAAAGCCGACGTAGATCAGCGCAATCAGCGTCCAGACCACGAAAATCAACAACCATTTCATCCAACGGCGTCGCGGCATCCGTCCCAACCTTTCCGTCAAAACTTCGTGAGGGTGTGATTGTATCTCGACGTGTGAGCGCAAACCAGAGGGCACAGAAACTCCCGCGCGGACGAGCCAACCGGAGAATCCGACGCAAGCCACAGTAAGGATTACCATCTCTGCGAGCGTGAGACGACGCTCGCGCTTCCCACGGTCGCGCACCCTTTAGGCCGTCCCGCTCAGAACCCCTCTGCCGCTTGTCGAGATTATTTTCCGAAAGGATTCATACCCCGAACCGACTTATTTTAGAGAACCCGCCCGCGAAGACAACGAATCTGTGACGAACGGTTAAAGCGCGCGGACGAGCCGCACTTCACGCGGGACGAGCTACGTCAAGATTCTCAAAAACAATCTTCTGAGCGTCCCTTCTTCTGAGCGCCTTTGCGTCTTTGGGTGTGACATATTATAAACCCAATACGCAAATAATAAAAAAACGGGGGTCGCGCGTAATGTTACCCGGCG
>CAXTRQ010000221.1:0-9817 GCA_964246705.1 uncultured Pyrinomonadaceae bacterium | reverse complement strand
TCATTTCGGGGCTGTCTAAAAGCGTCTCTCTCGTGGTCGCAACTTCTACTTGATGCATAAGCGAATTTGCAATTTTTGATTTTTGATTTGCGATTGATAACGACCGGGCCGCCGATTTTCGAGGTGGGATTTCAAATCGAAAATCAAAAATTGCGAATCAAAAATTCCGTTCATCCTTTTCTATCTAAGGGTAGAGGTTCTTTGCCGTCTCGAAACAGTTCGCGGATGCGGCGCTCGTCGGGCGTCGAGAGGATTTCGAGGCCGTAGGCGCGGCGCTGTTCGAGTTGCTCCTTTTGCACTCCTGAAAATTCGGGCAGATGCTTTGTCGTCCAATTGTTCTCGACAAAATGGAGCGGGTACTCCTTCCGCAACGGATAGCCTTGCCAGTCGTCGGGCAGCAGCAGGCGGCGCAAGTCCGGGTGATTCTTAAACTGCACGCCGAAGAGGTCGTAGACTTCGCGCTCCATCCAGTTCGCCGCAGGCCAGACGCCCGTCACGCTCTCGACCCCCTCCGCTTCGCTTGTCGCCACCTTCAAACGCACGCGCTCATTCGCCTCGATTGAGTAGAGATTGTAGACGACCTCGAAGGGCGCGTCCGCACGGTCTGGAAAATGTACGCACGTCAAGTCGGAGAGATAATTGAACGGCGTCTGCGCATCATCGCGCAGCGTGCGACAGACTTCGACGATCCGCGCACGCGCGACGTGCAGAGAAATTTGGTCGAGAAACATGAAGGCTTCGGTAACGGCTCCCTCCAATTTCTCGCGCAGGCGTCGGACGAGCGGGTGAGCGGAGGCGTCCGTGGGCTTCGGCCCTTCATCCTTTTTCTTGACGGGAGCTTTCGGCGCGCCCGCTCCGGCGGCGGTCGTGGCGGTCGCTTGTGCGCCTGAGATGACGGCGGAAGCTTTCGACGCGGCGGCCTCTTTGGCGGCGGCGGCGCGAGCTTTAGCGTCGGCAATCTTGGCCGCTTTCTCAAGGTCTGCCTGCGAAGGGTTTTTCAGTGGGTCGCCGACGGCGGGCGATTTTCCGCCGGGAGGCTCATCCGCCGAATGCGCCTGCGCGATGCGGTCGCCGCCGGGTGTCGACGGGGTCGGCGCTACCGTAGCTGTCTGCGTTTCTGCTCCGGCGGCGGCTTGCGCGTCCGCCTCAGCCTTCTTGGCGGCATTTTTGGCTTTCGCTTCGGCGATGACGCGAGCCAGCCGCGCCTTCTTCTCTTCAGCCGTCTCTGCGGGCGGTGGAGCATTTGAGGCTGTGCCGCTTGAGGCGGGCGAACTCGAATCTGCGGGAACGGTTGTGCCTGTGGTGGAACTGCCCGACGGCGCTTTGCCGGTCAGTGCGGCTTGGCTGGCGGGTGTCGGGCGGGGTTGGTCTGCGTCGGGCGGTGACGGCAGCGTTCCGTCCCGCCCGCTCTCTGGTGCGGCTTCTTCAGATGGCTCAGTTTTTTCGGGTTCGTCGGTCATCGCATCCTACGTTTCGACTCTCAGACAGGAGAAGAGGTTCGAGACTTTTCCTGCTCACAAATGCTTTGGAACTTTGTGCGCTTAACAAGATGCTTCTAGGCGTGACAGCAGCGTTTGTAACATGCGGTTTGCAAACCTGTCAACAAACTTGTGCGCCGCCCCGGAGAGGCTACGAAAAGCCTCTCCGGGGCATCAAATACTTGTTCGGCTTGACGATACGCGAGCGCCGCCGCTATCATAGGGTGTTCGATTGGGGCGGCTTTCGCTCAACCTGTAAGAGGAATCAAAATGAAGCAAGGAATACATCCCGAATATCACGAAATCGCCGTCCAGTGCGCCTGCGGAAACAAGTTTTCGACCCGCTCGACGCGCAAGGACGAACTCCACATCGAAATCTGCTCGGAGTGCCACCCGTTCTTCACGGGCAAGCAGAAATTGATTGACACAGCCGGTCGCGTAGACCGTTTTAACAAGCGTTACGGCAAGAAGACCGAAACCCCTGCGGCGACCGCCGAGACGGCCAACGCCGCGCAGTAAATTGATCTTGAAGGCATCATGAACTTGATGAGGCTGACAGACCTTCGTCAATATTAGCGACCCGGAACCTGACGCCGACGCCAGCCGAGCGCGGCGGTCAATTCTTCGTGCATCTCGCAGGATGCGTGAATGACCGCCGACCCAGCGAACGTCGGCGTTATTGTCTTCCGGCGTGACTAACAAAAGTTTGATGCCCGCAACGTCTCCCGTCCGAGTCTCGACACTCAAGGAGTAATTTCAAGTGAGCGCCAGCGAAAGAGATTTGATTGTCGGCGGCCAAGCCGTCATTGAAGGTGTGATGATGCGCACGCCCAACGCGTATGCCATCGCCGTGCGCAAAGCCGATGGCACGATTACGCACACGGGCGCGCCGCTTCCCAAGTGGAGCGACAAGTATCCGCTGCTGAAGTTGCCCGTGCTGCGCGGCGCGGCGGTGCTCGTGCAATCAATGGCGCTCGGCATCAAGGCTCTGAATTTTTCGGCCAACGAAGCCTTTGCGGAGACGGATGAGGCCAGAGAGGTGAGCGTTGCGCTGACGCCCGCCGTTATCGAAGGCGAAGGCGACTTCGCAGGCATCACGGGCGCTGTGCCCGGACTCTTCCCCATCCCGACCAAGCCGCGCTCGAAAGACGAACTGAAGAAAGGCGGCACGGCTGCCGCCGCTGGTTCCATCGCCTTCGCGCTTTTCTTCAACGTCCTACTCTTCATCGTCGCGCCGCTCCTGCTGACGAACGCCGTCTTTAACACCTTCGGTTGGGGCGCAAAAACTTCGGCAGCGGAAGTTCGCAGCGTCGAACAGGGACAGCCAGCAACTTCCACTGCCGCGACGACCGGCGCTGCAAATCAGAGCGCACGCCCTGCGCCCGACGAAGCGTGGTACGAGCGCGCCTACGGGCGTGCGCGCGGCTACCTGCGCCCGGTCAATATCACTTGGCAGTTCAACCTGCTCGATGGGTTGATCCGGATGCTCTTCTTTCTCGTCATGATTTTCAGCTTCTCGCTGGTGAAAGATATTCGGCGCGTCTTCGAGTATCACGGGGCGGAGCACAAGACCGTCTTCACTTGGGAAGCGGGCTTGCCCCTGACGGTCGAGAATGCGCGCCCGCAACCGCGCCAGCATCCGCGTTGCGGGACGAGCTTTTTGATGGTCGTGATGATCGTCTCCATCATCGTCTTCTCGGTCATCAAGTTCGACGCGCTCGCCTATAACCTGCTCGTGCGGATTGCGCTCGTCCCGCTCGTCGCCGGACTCTCCTACGAGATTATCCGCCTGTCGGCGAAGCGCGAAGGCAGCATCATTTTTAAACTCATGACGCTGCCCGGCGTCTGGCTGCAAAACATCACGACCAAAGAGCCGGACGACCGGCAACTCGAAGTCGCCATTCTCGCGCTCAAAGAATCGCTCAAACTTGAGCCGCAACCTGTCGAGACGGTCGCCACGCCGCTCGCCTGAAAATTTTATGTTAGAGAAACTCGAACAGATCGAAGCCCGCTACGAAGCTCTCACGGCCGAGATGTCTCTGCCGGAGATTTATACGGATCAGGCCGCTTACGCGAAGATCGCCAAGCAGCAACGCCCGCTCGGCGAAGTCGTCTCGAAATATCGTGAGTGGAAGACCTCGAAAGAGGAACTCGCGGGCGCGAAAGAGTTGTTCGACATGTCGGACGACGAAGAGATGCGCGAACTGGCGCGCGTCGAGATGGACACTTTGCAAGAGCGACTCGAAAGAACGGAGGAAGAATTGCGCATCCTGCTTCTTCCGCGCGACCCGAACGACGAGAAGAACGTCATCCTCGAAATTCGCGCTGGAACGGGCGGCGACGAAGCGACGCTGTTTGCCTCCGAGATGATGCGGATGTACGGGCGCTACGCCGAGCGGCAGGGCTGGCGCATGGAAATCCTCGACGCTTCGGAATCGGGCGTCGGCGGCGTCAAAGAGGCCATCGCGCTCATCGAAGGCGACAAGGTCTACTCGAAACTGAAACACGAATCGGGCGTCCATCGCGTCCAGCGCGTTCCGCAGACGGAAGCGAGCGGGCGCATTCATACCTCCGCCATCACCGTCGCCGTGCTGCCCGAAGCCGAAGAGGTAGACGTGAAGATTGACCCCAAGGATTTACGCATTGACACTTTCTGCTCGTCGGGGCCGGGCGGGCAATCTGTCAATACTACTTACTCGGCTGTTCGCATCACGCACCTGCCGACGAACACCGTCGTCTCGATGCAGGACGAAAAGTCGCAGATTAAGAACCGCGAGAAAGCGATGCGTGTTCTACGCGCGCGCCTGCAAGAACTCGAAGAGCAAAAGCAGCACGATGCGCTGGCGAGCGAGCGCCGTTCGCAGGTCGGCAGCGGCGACCGCTCCGAGAAGATTCGCACCTACAATTTTAAAGAGAACCGCGTCTCAGACCACCGCATCGGTTTGACCATCCACCAACTCGACCTTGTTATGGAAGGCGCGCTCGACGAACTCATCAACGCCCTCGTCGCGCACTATCAAGCCGAGAAAATGCGAGTTGAAACCGTCGCGGCATAAAAGCAAAAGCTGAACGCACGCCAGTCCCGTCAGGACGCTTGAGAATCGCCCAACGATTTGTCGTCGGGCTACTATCACACGTCCCGACGGGACTTTTGCAACAGGTCAGGTTTACTTTCGCCTTATGAAGACGCGCGTGCTACTCATTCGTCACGGCCAGTCGCAGGGCAATGCCGCGCAGCGTTTCGGCGGCCATTCGCCGACGCCGCTCTCGGAGCGCGGGCGCAGGGAGGCCGAAGCGACGGCGCGGGCGCTTGCGTCTGAACCCATCACGGTCATCTATTCGAGCGATTTGCTGCGCGCCGTCGAGACAGCCGCGCCGCTTGCGAGGACGCTCGGACTACAGGTTAATCAGACGAGCAACTTTCGTGAGCGCAGCGTCGGGCAGATGGAAGGATTGACGTTTCAAGAGGCCGCACGGGAGTACCCGGACGAATATGCCGCGCTGCTCAGGCGCGATTTCGAGCATGTGCTGTCGGGCGGCGAGAGTTACAGGCAGATGCTCGAACGGGCTTCGCGTGAATTAGACCGCATCATCGAACAACACAGGGGCGAGACGGTCGCCGTCTTTTCGCACACCGGAACAATCTGTATTCTCGCCTTGCACATGATGGGCGCGCTCGATGCTCCTACACTGCGTCCAGTCTGGCTTGCCTCTTCCAACTGCGGCATCACGCGCTTTCATCTTCACGAAAACGGCTTCGTCCGCATCCTCTACGTCAACGACACGCGCCATCTCGCGGGCATTGCCTGATGTCATCTGTTTGACATCCGCCCTCAGCGGCACTATCGTGTTCCGCATCATAGGTTCAGTCGTCCGCGCGCTTCGTTCACTTCGTCTAAGTCGAACCCATTATCGTCCGCCTTTGGTGAATCACGCCATGAAATCTAAGAGCTTTCTTCGCTTCCACGTCTCGCTGCTCTTATTATTCTTCGCTCTCCTCGTGTGCCTTGCGCCCGTTGCTGCCCAACGGAAGCCATCGGCGCAGCCGACGCCGAAGCCGCCTGAGCGCAGCATCGCTCTGTCACAGCCATCAACGGTGAAGGTTTTACCCGGTCGTGCGAAACGGTTTGCGCTGGTGGTCGGCGTGGACAAATACGCCGACACGCAGATTACGACGCTCGGCGGCGCGTCGAACGATGCGCGCGCGCTCGCCAACGCGCTCGTCACCTACGCCGGTTTCCCCGCCGACCAAGTGATTCTGCTCGCCTCCGACCAGCCGCCCGAGCGGCAGCCAACGCGCGGCAACATCCTGCGCCGCCTCTCGAATCTCGCGGCGGTCGTCCCCCCGGACGGGCTGCTGCTCTTCTCCTTCGCGAGCCACGGCATGGAGCGCGGCGGTCAGGCGTTCCTGCTGCCTTCGGACGCGCAGGTGAGCAACGACGTAACGCTCCTCGAACAGAGTGCCATTAACGTCACGCAGATTAAGGACTGGGTGCGGAAGATCGGCGTCAAGCAGGTCTTGCTGATTCTCGACGCCTGTCGCAACGACCCTGCGGGACGCAGCGACGTTGATAATCCTCTGACACCGACTTACACGCGCGGCTTCAACTTTGACGTGCGCAACCACGAGGTTGAAGCTTTCGCCACTATCTATGCGACCGCCGTCGGGCATCGCGCCTTCGAGTATAAGGAGAAGCATCAGGGCTATTTCACTTGGGCGCTGGTCGAAGGCTTGCGCGGTGGGGCGGCCAACGAAAGCGGCGAAGTGACGCTCGCCTCGCTCATCAAGTATTTGCAGGATCGCGTGCCCAAGCAGGTTCTAATAGACCTCGGTCCCGGCAAAGATCAGAGGCCGTTCGCCGTCGTCGAAGGTTATAAGTCCGACGGGTTGGTGCTTTCGTACATTAACGCGCGGGGGAGTAATTCTGTGCCGGCGGATGCTCCCGTCTTTCTCCCCAACGAGACGACTGCGGCGGATAATACGGAACGCTCTGCGCGCGCCGATTCTTCAGGCACGACACTCGAAGGCACGACATGGACGGGAACGACGATTACCGGGCGGTTCACCATCGAGTTCATCAAAGGAGGTCGCCTGACGCACATCACCAACGGCGTCCGCAACGGCAAAGAGATGCCATTCGTCACCGAAGGCACTTGGACGCAGGCGGGCAAGGTCGTGCAAATCACCGTCGGCAGCTACTCGATATGGCAGGGCACGATTGAAGGCGACGTGATGCAGGGCGAAGCCAGCAACAGCGACGGCGAGAAGTGGAAGTGGATGCTATTCAAGAAGCCGCAGTGAAGGCTTAACGCATAAGCTAAAAGTCTCAGTTCATCTTCTCTCCCTTCCAGCCACACGAGGCCATCTGCCGTTCCTTCTTCTTTGCGTCTTGGCGTGAAACTGAATTTCGCTCCAAGACGCAAAGAAAGAAGACTGCTAAGAGGACGGCTTACTCTCCGGGGCGCTGAATATTTAAAACGCCATACAGAAACCAAAGGCCGCCTGTTGAGATAGGCGGCCTTTTCATCTTCTTAATCGAGCACAAGTTTTCTCGTCTTATTTCGTCACTTCGGCAACCACCTCGACGGCTTCCTGATCGAGCGGAGAAATCTACTGCAAGTCGTCGTCGCCTTCGAGATGGCGACGACGATGCACCGTCCCGCCCGACTCGAAGATGTAGGCCGAGGGCGCTTCTCTCATGATGATGTCTTGCAGGCGCATCAATCCATAGAGCAGGGCTTCCGGGCGCGGCGGGCAGCCCGGTATATAAACGTCCACCGGAATAACGCGGTCAACTCCCTGCATCGTCGAATAAGAATCGAACGGCCCGCCGGTCGAAGCACACGCGCCCATTGCGATGACCCACTTCGGCTCAGGCATCTGGTCATAGACCCTGCGGACGACCGGCCCCATCTTCAATGTGACAGTGCCCGCGACGATAATCAGGTCGCTCTGGCGCGGGCTTGGACGAAAGACGCCCGCACCGAAGCGGTCTATATCGAAGCGCCCCGCACCCGTCGCAATCATCTCAATCGCGCAGCATGCCAGACCGAAAGTCATTGGCCACAGAGCCGACTTGCGCCCCCAGTTCACGGCCTGCCGCACCGGCTTCATATTCATCACGGGCGCAGCCAGATTGCGCCGTAGCGTGTTGAAGATGCTGTCAACAGTCGTGAGAACGATACCTTCTGGATGTTCAGCCATAAATCTAAGTATGAAGGCGGAAGGATGAAAGAAGAGCAATGGAAGTTATGCTCTTAGCTTTTCATCCTTCCGCCTTGCTTTTCATGCCCATTCGAGTGCGCCTTTGCGCCACGCGTAGTAGTAGCCGACGACGAGGATGCCGATGAAGACGAACATCTCCAGCAGCGCAAATTTTGTGAACGAGAAATCGTCGCCCATGAAGATAATTGCCCAAGGGAGCAGAAAGATGGTCTCCACGTCGAAGATGAGAAAGAGCATGGCGACGATGTAATAGCGGACGGTGAAGCGGTCGTGCGCTTCCGTCGTCGGCTCGATGCCGCACTCGTAAGGACGCATCTTCGCTTTCTGCCAGATGCTCGGACGCACCAACCGACCGAGCACAATCGGCAGTACCGGAAAGATGACGGCAAAGACGAAGAAGACCATCACCGGCCAGTAAGCCGCCACCACCGGCCCGGCGACCTGTGCGGTATTCATCACCGTCTGCGTCTTCATCGCTGTGGTTGTCGTCGCTTGTAAGAGAATCGCGCCCAGCATGGTGAAAGTTTTTGATGGCCTTTCGTCAGAGCGTTCGGAGCGTGTTGGTGTACGCGCGCGATTCTAGGCGTTCGCCGCGAAGATTGTCAACGTACTTTTCCGGCGCATCTAAAAAACCCTGCTTCTGACTCAGAGCTTATTTCAAAACGCGCGCTTTATGAGGCGACAGTCTCCTTTGCATCTTTGCGCGAAACTTTTTCTTCCCTTAAAAAAAGAAGTTTCGCGCAAAGACGCGAAGAAGGTAGCGAAGGAATATCTTGAAACGCACTTTTAATCTACTTTGCTTCCGCGTGCGGACGACCGGCGAGCAGCCCGACAGCGTGGCCGAGCACGGGACGAATGACGGCGAAACATGCACGCACGCCCGCAGGCGCGCCCGGCAGATTGATAATCAACGCATCGCTTCTGATACCGCACACGCCGCGCGAGATCATCGCCATCGGCGTCTGCTTCAAAGTCTCCATCCGCATCGCTTCGGACAGCCCCGGCGCTTCTCTCTGAATCGCGGCGCGGGTCGCCTCCGGCGTGTTGTCGCGCGGAGAGACTCCTGTCCCGCCCGTCGTCACAATCAAATTAACGTCTGGACGTTCGGCATACGTCCGCAGCTTTTCGGCGAGCGGTTCAAGATCGTCCGGCACGATTTCCTGTGCGACAATCACCGCCCCCATCTCGCCGAGTAGCCCGGCCAGCACCACGCCCGACTCGTCCACGCGCTCGCCACGCGCGCAACCGTCGCTCACCGTTATCACCACCGCCCTTATCTCGACAGACATAAAAACTCCCAAGCAAGGGTAAAAGAGGAAGCGGGCAAGAAGGTCAAAAGTTTGAGACCGCTCTGTATTCCATTTCCCCTTTCATCTTTCACCCCATTATTCTCGCGTGGTCTTTGAGCCAACAGCGGTTCATGACGACGAGCAGACCGGCGTCGAGGGCGCGCTGCGCGGCCTTGTCATCTATGACGCCTTCCTGAAGCCAGACGGCTTTCGCGCCGATACGGATGGCATCGTCTACGGCTGCGCCCGCTTCTTCGGAGCGTCGAAAAATATCTACGAGGTCAATCTTCTCCGGCACGTCTGGGAGCGTCGGGTAAGCTTTCTCCCCAAACACTACGCTTTCGTTCGGGTTGACCGCAATGATCCGGTAACCCTGACGGCGCATGTATCCGGCGACGCCGTTTGACGCGCGCATCGGGTTAGAGGAAAGGCCGACGACGGCAATCGTCCGGCAATCCGTGAGAATTTGTTTGATGGCCTGCGGGTCGTTGATTTCCATAATTAAGTCATGAAGTCTAAAGTTTGGAGTCTGAAGTTTGAAGCTTCGCGGCAAGATTCGAGTCGTCTTTCGATTCAGGACTCCCAACTTCGGATTCCAGACCTTTTTTACCATGAATCTCTTGCAGCGAAATAACGCTCATCTCGTACTGCTCGCGCGCGGTGATAGCTTCGACGATGGCCTGCGCGCCCGTCATCGTCGTCACGCAAGGGACATTGTGTTGCAGCGCGGCGCGGCGAATTGCCTGCTCGTCAAAGTGTGACGAGCGACCGAGCGGCGTGTTGATGACCAGCGCAATCTCTTCCTGCTTGATGTGATCCACGAT
>CAXTRQ010000220.1:0-9830 GCA_964246705.1 uncultured Pyrinomonadaceae bacterium | reverse complement strand
GCGCGAGAGCCGGAGCGAGTTGCCCGTTAGCGCGCAGACGCGCCAGCCCCGACATCGGAAAAGAGTTGGCGCGCGCGCGCGCCGCCACGCGCACAACCCAGCAGCGCCGCCCACCGTTGCGGAAGAAAGACCTGACGGCTGGCGCAAGATAGGCGTAGACGGTTTCACCGCGCTGCCGCTCCCAGACGAGCGGCGCGTCTTCGCCGAAGATGGCCGCAAACTGCGCGGCGTCCTCGACAGCGACAGGCTGATGCAACGGGCCGGACGCCGCGAAGCCGACGAAGACAGCGACATCCATGCGCGGCAGCACCTCCGCCAGCGGCGGCGACTGCGCCTCGAAGCGGAAGCCCGGCAGGCGACGTGTTGTGCGCGCGACGGTCAATTCTCAGCTCCTCTTCACTCCATTTCCAGACGCTCGTAGGCAATCGTCAACTCTTCCATTGCGACATCTGTTCCCTTCGCGTTCATAGGGCCGCTGACGTGCTTGATGACGCGCGCGCGCAAGAGTCTCCACGTCTGCACGACTTCGGTGTGATCTTCGTTTTGCAGCGAGATGGTGACGGTGCGCGTGGCGTTCTGGTCGCCGTTGCGAATCTGGTCGAGCCAGCGATAGAGATTCAGAGAGCCGATGACGCCGCGCTTTAAGGTCACGTCGGTCGCTTTGTTGAGTCCGGTGATTTTGCGGACGCTGTTCTCTTTCTCGTTTCCGTTGCGGTACTCGGCGACAGTCACCTCCATACCGATGTTGCTGCACTCCTGAAAGCCCGCCTCCGGCCCGTCCGTGCCGTCGCCGAGGTCAATCAGAAAGTTGAATTGCACATACGGACGATCTCGTAAAACTGCCATAGTCTCCTCCTTCGGTCGCCAACCGCTGTTCTTCAAACTTCCAGACAGGCGCATTGCCGGAACGGCTCGCGCGTGGGGGTTTCAGGGGTCGGCGAACTGGTCTTGCGAGAGTTATCGGTTTAAGCCCTGCGATCCGCCGTCCACTGACCGATGCGGAAGATCACGAACTCTGCGGGCCTGAGCGGCGCGACGCCGATGAGGCAGACCAGCCGACCGTTGTCGAGGTCGTTCTGCGTCATCGTCGAGCGGTCGCAACGCACGAAGAAAGCTTTGTCCGGTTTGTCGCCGAGCAGAGCACCCATCTGCCATTCGTTGAACATGAAGTCCTCGATGGTGCGGCGCACGTTAGCCCAGAGTTGCGAACCGTTCGGCTCGAACACCGCCCATTGCGTGCCCTTGTCAATCGAGCGTTCGAGATAGGCGAAGTAACGACGAAGATTGACGTACTTCCATTCGGGGTCGGAACTGGCTGTGCGCGCGCCCCAGAGACGGAAACCGCGCCCCTCGAAATAACGGAAGCAGTTGATTCCCTCCGGGTTGAGCACGTCCTGCTGGCTCTTGTTAAGCAGCGTCTCAAAGCCGATAGCGAGGTTAACAACTTCGTTGGCGGGCGCTTTGTAGACGGCGCGGTTCACGTCGTTGCGTGCGTAAATACCGGCGACGAAGCCGCTCGGCGGAAGGTTAATCTCCGTACGCGTAACCGGGTCGAGGATGCGCACCCAAGGGTAGTAGAGCGCGGCGTAAGACGAATCAATCTTGGCGCGCATGGCGCGGACATCGGCCACGGATTGACCGTCGCCGCTGTCAATCACCGCGATGCGATAGCGCATCCGCGTCGCGTGCGAGATGAGCAGGTTGACAATCTGTGTGGCGTCGGCGCGATAGCCGTCTTCATAGCCGTAGGTCGACCCGGGCGCGGCGACAATCGAGATGTCTTCAATATCCTCGAAAGACTTCAGTCCCGTCTTGACGCTCGTCGTATCGTCGGCCTTGCCTTCGTAATCGCCAGCCGAGGGTCGCTTGCCGTCGTTACCGCCTTCGAGCATCACGTCAACCGTGCGCTCTTCGTCGGTCGAAGTCGGGTCGCCCAGATCGCCCTTGAGCGTCGTCTTAGCATCAAGCAGGGATTGAAGCACATCCAAACCTGACTTGACGTTGCTGCCCGGGGCAATGACGATGGGCAGCGTGCGCGCGAGCGCGAGACTTGTCGGCGTTTCGTTGAACTTCGCGGTTAGAGAGTTGGGCGCGCCGTCTTGTTCGTGGCCGGGGTCGAGGGCGAGTCCGTCCCAGACGGAGGGGAGACCGTCGCCGGTCGCTGACATGACGGTGACGGCGACCGTCAAGAGGCGCACCTGATCGCTCTTCGTCGGGTCAATGTCCGGGGTCAGCGCGTTGAGTTTCAGAGCACTGACCGGATTGAGGCTGCGGTCGAGAAAACGCCATGTCCGCGTGTTGGAGACGGTGTCGAAGTAAGAATCTGCGATGAAGAACGCGCCGCTTGCGAGCGGGCTGCTGATGGGGCTGGTGACATCGCTGATCCAGACGACATCGCGGTGGCGCAGCGAGCCGACCGTCGGCGTGCCCGGCTCGGTTCCGACGCCGAGCACGTTCTGCCCCAGCCGCAGTGTGAAGCGGACTCTGAAGTTGCCGGCCGCGCCGGGAAACCGTGCGCGAATGCGGAGTGCATTTGCCGCGCCGCCTGCCGAGGGAACGTTTCTGCGCCCGTGGCCGTCCGGGTAGATGCCGCCCGCAAGCGCCACAGCATTGAAGTCGGCGGGCGGATAAGTCCCACTGGCGGGGCGGAACACGCGTGAGATGTAGAGGCGTTTGCCGCCTTCTTCAAAGAACGCGCGCGCGCCGTGCCAGAGATAATTGTGCATCGTCTGACCGCCGTCGAACTCCAGCTTCCGCTGGTCACCGTAGATGCGCTCAAACTCGCCGAGGCTGGTAATCACATCAGGTTCCAACTCGACGGGGCCGAAGCGTGACGGGCCGATGAAGCCCGTGGTGGTCGTACTCACGCCCTCAATGGACTTGGCACGAAACGAGACTTCTTCGACGTAAACTCCGGGAGCAAGGTATTCAGGCATGAGTCCTCCTTCACTATGGCGGTGAACCCGCCGGGGTAATTAGCAGTACTGGAAGCGGTCGGTTGTTAAGTGCTGAATCAGTTGATGCCTCGTAAGAGCGGACGACGAGTTGCTGACCGGAGCGCAGCGTCACCTTTGTCAGAGGCGTGGTGCGCGCCGCGTCTGCCCAGAGGTTCGCGCGCGGCTGCTTGAGCGTCGCGTTCAAATCAGGCAACTGCGGCGCGGGACTTTGCGGCTTATAAGAAGCGAAGATGGAGACAGGCCACTCCTGTCTCGTGAAAGGCGTCGCGGGCTGCGGCGGACTTTGCTGGACGAACGACGGAGGCTCAGGGTATGGAAAAACGAGAGCGATGCGCCCGGCCTCGTCCGCGTACCCGCGCACGGTCGGTTGCCCGCTGAGCCGCGCTTCCAGCAAAGCCCAAGAGGCCGGTGCGTTCGCCACCGCGTCCCAGAGGCTCGCACGCAGCACCGCCATCCCGCCGGAGACGGAACGCGTGGGCGATGAATAGAGCGGAAGCGCAAATGCCGGGTTCGACTCAAGAATCAGGCTGTCGAAGATGGCCTTGCCGGGCGCGGCCACGGACGAAGGCGTTCCGGCGTTGAGTTCAACCGCCAGCCCCTTAATTGAAATCTGACGCGGCACCGCCCGCCGTAAAATCCAATCTGCGCCGTCGCCACTCGTTTCAAAAATCATCTGGTCGTTCGCGCGGTCGTGTCGCAGACGCCAGAAGCGTTGCTGCACACCGTCGGCGGGAATACTGACGGAGGTCTCCGCCCCGTTGACTCTCGTCTGAAAGTTCAGATCCCCCGACGCGACGAGAAAACGAAACCAATTATTGCTGTCGAGCGCGAGCGTGAAGATGGTCTGCGCCGCGTTCGTCGTCGTCTGAATAACTTCGACGGTCGCCCGCGCGTCTGTGAAGTTCCAATTCGTGACCGAGACATAACCGTTGTAATTCTTGCCGGTTGTGCTGCTGCGCGGAGTAATCTCCAATCTCTGACCTGTCTCTGAAACATTGATCTGCTGATCCCATGTGGAAGCAGGCGGCGTGAGCGTGCCGAGTTTCCACCACGCGTCTTGCGTATTGTTGTTAAAGTTGTCGTAGAAGCTGGCGGCGGGTTCGGGCGACGGTTGTATCGAAGCTTCGCTCAGCGGCCACGTCCAAGTGTGCAGCCCCTTGACGGGCAGAGCCGTCTGGAAGCTAAAAGGCAGATAGCGCCCTTCATTATCGAAGACCTCGACGGTAAAAGCTTTTTTGGGCGGCAGCGTATCCCAGAAAGATGTATCGCCCGCCCCGAATTCCACTTCACGTAACCCCGGCGCAAGTTGCGCGACATAAACGCCCGAACTGTTGACGAAGGCGCTCGCACGCCGCGACGGATTAGCGGTCGGATAGACAGTGACGCTCAATCCCCCGCGCACGATCTCTCCGGTCGCCGCGTCTCGAAAACGCAGGCCGAGCGGTGCAAGGAGCGTCTGCCGCTCAAGTATTTGAAAGGGAGTGCTCATAACGCCGCTTCCTTTCCGTAGTCAAACTCGCGCGTCTGCACCGGCTCGCCCTCAATGATCGGAACGCTCGATTCGATGAGCACCATGCGCGCGACGTAAGTCATCGAGAGAGGTTGTGCGGACTTGATCGGCTCAAGGATGTAGGACATGTCCTGTAGAGACGGCGACTCGCAGAACAGTTCGACCGCCTCGGAGGGACGAAAGGTATCGTGCTCCGGCCCGTAATGATTAAGTAATCCGGCTGGCAGGATTGGGACGTTCTGCAATTCGCGCATCGCCCAGCCAAGTATTCGCAATTGCCTGACCGCCGTCTTCGCCCACGGCGAGAGCAGGAAAAAGAGGTCGAGGGGCAGCGGCGCACGGTAACGCCTTCCATCCGGCCCGACGCTCGGCGGCATATTCCGTCTTGAAGCGTTCACCGCCACGCGGTACGTGTAGAGCGAAAGCCCTTCCGGCATCGGCGTTCCAGACTGAAAGTCGCTGGTTTGGAGGAGGTCTATACGCAGGTCGGCGAACTCCGTGTCGGCGCTGGCATCCTTCAGCAAGCCGACGACGGCCAGCCCGGTCGCTGCAATTGCAGGGTACGTCGCCAAAACCGTTCCTTCCGCTCGTCGCGCGGGGGGCCTTTACAGTCGCGCCGCGCTCAGTTTCGTCTCGCCGATGGCCTCAAGCGCCTGAACCAATGCGCCAGACGCCCGGACATCCTGAGCCTCACGCCACCCGCTTTGAGATATGGCGTGATGAAAGCTGCGACTTCGTCTAAGTCCTTCAAATAGGCTCGCTCCCCGCCCGGCACGTGCGTGATGTGACCATGCCAAGTCGTCGAGTTGGCTTCTTCGGAAGCTTGTTCAAACCACAGCTTAATGATGAACGAGTGCACGCTCGGCTCAGACAATGGAGTGTCGCCCGTGCAAATAGATGAATCCACAGGAGTGCGAACGCGTGAAGCGCCCGCACTCGTTCCGCACCACATTCCGCCAACCAGCGGGAGCCGCGATGTATAACAGACGCCGCGCCAGCCAAGCGTCTGCTGCGCGTCTGCCAAACGTCTCGCGGCTGTAATCTTGCCCGTGCAGCCCGCGCACATCTCGCCCCTCGCACTGACCGAGCATGTTTGCTTAAGGCACAGGCTTAGGCGTGCCGAGAGCGAAAGCCAGCGATGCGGCGGATTAATTGATGGAGTTGTTTAGTGTGAGTTCGACGGCCTTGATGTCTCTCTGAACGGAGCGTTGAATCTCTGTGAGCACCGACTGAATTAGCTTGAGACGACCGAGCACGTCGTTGAGAGAAACGATGCCCGCCTCGCCAGTCTCCGGCGTCACGAGCGCGGCGGTCATGTCCGGCTCGCTGTCGGTGACACGGATTTTCTGGTAGAGCGCGGTCGTGTGTTTATCCGGCTTGACGCCGAGTTCTTCATCGAGTGCGGCGACGCATCGCTCGAACTGTCTGAGCGCCGCCGTCCGGTTGCCGGAGAGGTATTGCAAGTTCATCAGTTGCCGGTGTGTACGCTCATGCGCGCGGTCGTAGCGCAGAATGATCGAGCCGTAGAGTAGTCCCAGCTCAAATTTTTGATGTGCCTCGCAGTAGCACATCAATTTGTCGAGCATGGCGAGGTACATATTTTGTAGCCGCTCGCGTTCGTACAAGCACCAATCGTGATACCAACCTTCCAATAAATCGCCCTGATAAAGTTGCACCGCCTCCTGTAGAGACTCGACGCATTCAGCCCCCAATTCGGCTCCCGCGTTGTCATGTGTCCGCATGAACGCCTGCTCGAAGACTGCCACATCGAGCCACAAATCGTTAACCGCATTAAGCTGCACCCAGTTATGTTCGACCAGCAGCATTGCGCCGCCGTTGACGTTGGACGGCTGCGCCTCCAAGGCGGCTTGGAGATGCCAGAGAGCTTGTCTGAGGTATTTTTTCGACTTCTCCGTGGGCACGTCTCCCCACAACAATCCGGCCAGCATTTCTCTTGAGTGTGGGCGATTACGGTTAATCAGCAAGTATGTGAGAAGTTCCTGCTCCTTGAGCGCGTCAAATCCCTGCACCGGCTGTTCATCACACCTGACACAGAATTTTCCGAACAGGTGAATCTTCATCTCCGACATTACGAAACACTCCCTAAGCTAGAGGAGATTAGAATGAGAAGTGTTAAAGCCGCCACGTCATCGAAAGCGGTTTTCGATGACTGCCCGCTCGCATCAATTATTACCTGATTCGTCTGCTGAATCGGTGATGACGACGCACAAGTTGCGTCGAGATGCGTGGTCAACATCACCACGTAGGTACGAAGACAAAGTACCCGGATGTTAACTTTCCATGGGAAGTAATCCGCCCCACCCGTGCTATTGAAACTATGGCAATTTGTTGGAAATAGTCGTCGGTTGACGAGGTTAAGGCACCGGGCTATTAATTAAGGGTAAGCCTTGAGGCTGCCGCGAGGATGAACGAACGAGCAGAGAAATCATACAACCTTGAAGTGAAATAGAGAAAGTCTGAGAATCTTTGCCGCACATCTGAAGAAATCTCCATGATGAAAATATAACCGGGGTTTAATTGCACGATGAGGAGGAGGGACCCTCATGTTACGATGGTGCTTCTTGAAGACTGAATTCTTAATAGCTTAAACCGCAATGGAACGGCGGCATTTATACCCTTGACCGGCATTCTTTGTCAACAAAGTCTTTCACCCGAAAAGAAATACCCGTCCCTACAAATATTTATTGTAGCCGCCGGATATCTTTTTCTGAACGTATATGGATGGCAGGCCAAAACCTGTCTTTCACGTTCCAACCTTCAAACGCCGCAGTTCTCTCTACCAATAGACTTGCCAATGCCCTCCGCAGCGCAGCGCGTGTCCCTGTAGAGTGATTCTCTCGTCTCCGGGCTGAACTCCCGGCACTGGCGCAATCTGGTGAAGAAAGTGGCCGGAATGCATCACGAGCTTTCCAAGCGAGTATTCATATTGAAACTGCGTTCTCCCGACCTGCATCTCTTCCATATCAACCGGGATGCCTTGCTCGACCAGATTTGTAATCTCACGATAGCTCAAATCCCACACGTTCATCCCTCCGCCCTCGGTCGGAAGTTTTATAGGCAACGTGAAAGAGATGGGTTTATCGTACTCAACTTCGCCGGATGACGGCCAGTTTAACCGTTGATATTGCAAATCAAAGTGGACGGATGCGGTCTGGTGCGTCGGGATGGCTTCGGTCAGCCAGATGTGAAATCCGGGGATGGCAAAATCCTCCATATACTTCACAGGCTCGCCCAGTTGACGCTCCAGCGTGCCCCGAACATTCTCCAGCAGACCGCTGAAATATTCTTTGAGCACAGGGTTATAACGCTGCGCTTTACCGTAATATTCAATCCGGGCATCTTCCGGCTTGCAAAACTCAATGTAGCTGGCGACGCCGAGCGTGTAGAAATCTGAAGGAGGATTAACCTGCGACCAGTAACTTTTCAAAAGATGAACCGTCGAACCAACTTCAGCGCATTGCACTGGTGTAAGCGTATCAATGGACGTGAATATGGATTGCATTCTGGATGTCCTCCACGTTGGATCATCCGAGCGAACTCGGAGGGAAACAGGCGCGTACGCGTCCTAACTTTTGCGCCCGTGTGGTCTGGACGCTTAACAACCTAGCTCATATTACCATCCCCTGCTTTCATGCAAACGCTTATAACGAAGTTTAAGAGTCGGCGTCAACGCCTTCCTCGACTTTGCTCCGCTCGGAGCATCAAGGCATTGCCGCTGGTCATGTTTACATCAACTGCATTTTGTGTCTGTAACTCTACTGCTGCTTCCCCACCGAGGGCTATGTCAATTCATCTCCCGAATCTACCATAGAGAATTTCGCAAGGTAAAGATGGCTTCACAACTTGAGTGTTTGTGAAAACAGCAATATATATCAACAATTTACACTTTTTATAAATGTAACGGAATGCTATGTGAAACAGTTAGTAGCTCTCTCGCCAAAGTCCCTACTGGATAGGAGTTTATCTTTAGTAAAGTTTATCTAAATAAAACTATATTGACAGGTCTTTAGGTGTTTATGTATTGTCAACAAACTTTCCTTGTATGGAGGATATGGATATATGGAACCGACCGACTTGATTACCACTGCTCAAGCACGCCAACTACTTGGTGTTAGTGCCGTAAAAATGGCGCAATTAATTAAGGATGGCGCTATTCGCCATTTCCCAAACCCGCTGGACAGACGTGTAAAATTTGTTAGCAAGGCTGAGATTTTGGGACTCATCCCCAAACGTGCGGAGGCTGCATGAAAACCATCGCCATCGCCAATCATAAGGGAGGATGTGCGAAAACCACTACGGCCTTAAATGTGGCGGTTACTCTCGCTAATACGGGTTCACGCGTTCTGGCAGTTGATCTTGACCCGCAAGGCAATCTCTCCGCATCGCTCGGCGTGGACTTACAGGACTTGGAAGACAGTCGCCACACTTCACACAGGTTGATGCTCGATGAGCGGGGTGATTTTTCCACTTATATTATCCACGTGAGGCCGCGCTTGGACGTGCTTCCAGCCTGCCTCGATGCTGACGCGGAAGCGCTTTTGGACGGGCAGGCTGTCTCGCGTGAACTCCTTTTGAAACAAAAGTTAGCGCCCGCTCAGAAAGCCTTCGATTACTGCGTTGTGGATACGCCGCCGTCGCTTCGCGTGCCAACTCTTAATGCACTGGCGATGAGTGATTTAACGATTGTACCGATAGAGTCCAGCATGTTTGCCCTGTTGGGTCTTGGGCAATTATTACGGACCGTCGCAAAGGTCAGAAAAGCGCATTCACCTGATATGCTTTTGATGGCGCTTTCTACTTTATACACGGCGCGTCAGAATCTCGATAAAGGCATTCGTGCCAAAGTGATTGATAAATTCACGGAAGATTTTGTTTTCCAAACCACAATTCCCCGTGCTGTAGCAGTCGGTGAGGCGACTGCCACACTCCAAGCCGTAGTCGAGACAAATGCTGAATCAGCGGCGTCTTTTGCCTTCCGTAAACTTGCAGCAGAAATCAGAGAGGTACTGGGTGATGAAGAAAGCAGATCAGAAGCGTCTCGCAGAAGCGCTAGATAAAGCATTAGCGCCGCCTAAACCTAAGCCGAAACAGAATCTTGACGCGCTTCTCAACGAATATGACGATAGCGTAGGAACCATACCTAGCCCCCCAAGCCCCCCTAGCCTCCCTAGCACCCCTAAAAGCGGCAAGAAAAATGTCGCTATTTCTCAGCGCAGCCCCGGCGTCGCGCCTGAGCGCGGAATCAGTTCGACCATGATCCTGGCGCTTGCGCTCGCCGATGTGAAGGCGGGTGGCTGGTTCGGCAAGGTGGTGAAGCGCAAGCTGAAGGGCACCAGCAATGT
>CAXTRQ010000219.1:4999-9847 GCA_964246705.1 uncultured Pyrinomonadaceae bacterium | reverse complement strand
TAATACCTCCGGGCAGACCGTGACCTGCACACGCTCAGACGCGCTCGCGGCGAGCAGCAATTACCCCGCGATAACCGTTACCGTCAACGTCCTCTCCAGCGCACTTTCGAGTGTGACCAATACCGCAACCGTCTCCGGCGGCGGCCAGACCAACACCGCCAATGACACCGCCAGCGACCCGACGACCGTCGTCTCAAGCGCTGACCTCAGCCTGACCAAGACGGCCAACAATCCGTCTCCCATCCGAGGTCAGAACGTGACCTTCACCGTGACGTTGAGCAACGCCGGGCCGAGCAACGCGACGAACATTGTTGTCCGCGATAGCTTGCCCGCCGGACTGGCGCTTATCTCGGCAACACCGAGCGTCGGAAGCTACAACAGCGGCACGGGAGCATGGTCGGTCGCAAGTTTGAGCAGTGCTGCTACTGCGACCTTGCAGATCGTCGCACAGGTGAACAGTACCGGCGCGATTACCAACACTGCCGAAATCACAGCCTCCGATCAGCCCGACCCGGACTCGACCCCCAACAACAACAACGCGGCTGAAGACGATCAAGCCAGCGCGACGATTGGCGCGCTCGCCCCGCCGAACGTCGTGCTTGTTAAGTCTGTCACCCCGAACGGCATACAGCGACCCGGCACAGACCTGACGTACACCATTGCCTTCAGCAACACGGGCGGCAGTAGCGCCAGCACGCTCATCATCGCCGATAAGATTCCGCTCCCAACTCAATTCAAGCTTGGAACCGTAACATATACCGCCGGTACTTCAGGTCTTCCCGCGCCCATCATTGAATACACAATTCAACCGCGCGACCCTGCGAGCGACGATCCGCCCGTGACGTGGGTCAACTACACTCCGGCAGGCGCGGCCGGCACTTACGACAGCCAGATTACCTACCTCCGCGTCCGCTTCGCCACCGGCAACCTCAACCCGAACACGTCCGGCTCAATCTCATTCACCGTGCGAATTCCTTAAAGCATCTTTTAATCTTGCGGCCACTTGAGATTGCTCCGGCGCAGCGCTCGGTTAGAAGAACGAAAACCTTTAACCGCAAACGAAGGCACACGCCGCGAAGGGCGCCAAGCCATTATCTTTTCGGCCGTCGCGGGCTTTTATTTGTGCTCTTTGCGGTTAAACTCTCCCGGTGATGATTGACCGCAATCTTTTGCAACTCAGTCCTGATGTCAAAGCGGCGCTTGCCCAAAACGGCGCGGTCGTGGCTCTCGAATCAACCGTCATCGCGCATGGCCTGCCGCGCCCACAAAATATCGAAACCGCCCGACGGCTCGAAGAGATCGTCCGCGCCACGGGCGCGACTCCGGCAACCATCGCGATTCTCGAAGGCAAGCTCTGCGCTGGCCTCGACGATGCACAACTTGAACGCATCGCCTACGGTGGAGAAGTAGGCAAAATCAGCACGCGCGATTTGTGCGTCGCCGTCGCGCGCGGTTGGGACGGAGCCACGACCGTTGCGACGACGATGTGGATTGCGAGTCGTGCTGGCATCCCTGTCTTTGCGACGGGCGGCATCGGCGGCGTGCATCGCGGTCAACTGCCGGATGTCTCGGCAGATTTGCCCGAACTCTCGCGGACGCCGCTTGTCGTCGTCTGTGCGGGCGCGAAGATTGTGCTCGACCTTCCGGCGACCCGCGAATGGCTCGAAACACATGGCGTCACAATCGTCGGCTACGGCTGCGACGAGATGCCCGCTTTTTACCTGCGCCGTAGCGGCCTGCTCGTGGATGTGCGCGCCGATACGCCCGAAGAGGTGGCGAGGCTTGCGCTGGCCCGTGATCGGCTCGGATTGGTGAGCGCGCTGCTGGTTACCGTGCCCGTGCCCGAAGAGGTCGAAGTGGACGAAACCTCGATGAGAGAAACGCTCGAAGAATCGCTCGGCGAAGCCGCGCGACAATCAATCGCCGGGCACGCGCTGACGCCGTTTCTTCTCTCCCGCATGAGCGAGCTAAGCGGCGGCGCAACGCTTCGCGCCAATATCGCCCTACTGGAAAACAACACGCGCATCGCCGCCCAAATCGCTCGCGCCCTGACGGCAGAAAAAGGTGATTGATAACTTCACCACCAAAGAACACAGAGCTTTTACAAGCAATCTTTTCAGCGTCCTTTCTTCTTCGCGCCTTTGCGTCTTGGCGTGAGAAATAGTTTCACGCTGGAGACGCAAAGAACAGCGGTGCTCAATCTTTGTAGGCTGCCAATAATGAATTAGGCCGAACCTCCCGGCGGTTTTCATCGTTCTTCCTGCTGAACAGAAGGAACTGAGCGGAACATCAGCAATCGTCAGCAATTTTTAGCAAACAAAAGCGCCAGCGGCATCCTTGAAAAAAGTCCGTTCCGCGTGTGCGCGTCGAAAGGCGAGTGAACAGAGATGAAGCGTCGAATCGTGATTGTCTTATTAGTGGTCGGTCTGGCTTTCTGGATCGGGCGGCATCGCAGCAACGGGAGCGAGGAGATGGATGTTGAGAGTGGTCAGCAGGAGATACACCAGAGTTTTCAACTCTCGCCGGGCGCGCGCGTCGAGGTGCGCGGCATTAACGGCTCGGTTGAGGTGGAAACCGCCGACACGGAGACCGCCGAAGTCCACATCATCCGCACGGCCAACGATAAAGCCGATCTTGAACGACAACGAATTGTGGTCGAGCAATCGTCCACGAGCCTCGTCGTGCGCGGAGAGAACTCGGATGCGAGCTGGTGGGATAATCTCTGGCATAGAGGCGGCGCGGTTCATCAACAGGTCAAGTTGAGAATTCCGCGCAAGTCGGAAGTGAAGGCAACGGGCGTCAACGGCGCGGTTAAGGTCGGCGAGGTCGAAGGCGCGGTTGACGTGACGGGCATCAACGGTCGCGTCGAGGTCGCGCAGGCGACAGGCCATTCTGAAATCACGGGCATCAACGGCGGCGTGACCCTCGGCCTCGCGCAGATTGGCGATGACGGAGTACGCATAAGCGGTATTAACGGCGGCGTCGAAATTCGTCTGGGCAGCGATGTCAATGCAGACGTGAAGGTGAGCGGCCTGACCGGCGGCGTCTCCGTTGACGCGCCGAACATGACCGTCGAAGATCAGTTGAAGCATTCACGGATGCGCGCACGCATCGGGACAGGCGGCGCACCCCTCTCCATCAGCGGCATCAACGGCAGTCTCAAGTTTAAAGCCGCCAACTAATTTCAGGGAAATCTGAGAAGAACACTCCCCGGCAAGCCCTAACCGCAAGTCACGTCCAAGGCGACAAGCCCGCGTCCATCCTTAGAGACGCGGGCTTGTTGTTATTAGCCCCTCCGGGGCTATAAAACTGTCGCATCTCCGTGACTATATGACCTCGACGCGTTAAATCGTTCCCGCCGTTGGAAAACCAGGGCGATTGCGCGTTTAATCCATTGTCAGCCCCCAAAGCTTTCAACTGAAATACGAGAAAAGTCTGCGGTGAATTTTGGGCAGACGGACGAACAGAGGGATGTGGAATGAACGAACCTGTCATAATTTTCTTGGTTGGTATGGGATTGATGGTCTTCTCGAAGACAATTCGCAGGATGCGCGCGGCAAATTTGCAGACGGCAGAAGCGGTCGAGATTAGCCCGAAGTCTCCGGCGTAAGTCGGGCAAGAGAGAAATAATTACGGGAATTGAACAATAGCGGTTGAAGCGGACGCGAAATTGGTCTAACCTGCACGCCGTTCGACGCCAACACTTAAGACAAGGAGTGAGACATGCTTTCACGAAAGCGCCCGGTGCTGTTCACGGGCTTGTTGCTACTGGCTCTTTCGGCCTTCGGGTACCACACGCCGGAGGCGGCCAATAAAAAGCAGAGAAGCGCGCCGCAGCCGCAGCAGCCTAACCGGCCTCCTACCGTGTCGGTCGAATCGAACACGCAAGTGATCACCGTCTGCGCCAATGGGGAGGGGCAGGGCGACACGCAGGTGCGCCTTCACGCCAACGCCGTCAGCCCCGACGGCAATCAGTTTCGCTATCGCTGGCTGAAGAGCGGCGGTCAGATTATTGGCGACGGCCCGGACGTAGTCTGGGATTTGTCGGGCGCAGCGCCGGGCACTTATTCCGCCACCGTCGAAGCCTCGACCGGCCCGGTCGGAGCGGGCTGCATGGCCTTCTCTTCGACAAAAGTCGTGGTGCGCAACTGTCCCCCGCCGCGTCCCTACTGCCCGAACGTCATCATCAACTGCCCTGATACGGTGACCCTCGGACAGCCCGTCACTTTTTCGGCCAACATCAGCGGCGGCACGCCCGGCGTGACGGCTGTCTACAACTGGACGGTTTCGGCGGGAACCATCGTCGGCGGTCAGGGCACGCCAGCCATACAGGTTGACACGACTGGCCTCGGCGGCCAGCAGATTAGGGCGACGGTCGAAGTCTCAGGCTATAATTTAAGCTGCAACGCTTCGTGCACGACGCAAGTGCCCGCGCCCATCCAGCCGAAGCGGTCGGACGAGTTTGGCGACATCCAGCGCGACGACGAAAAAGCGCGTCTCGACAATTTCGCCATCGCGCTCCAGAACGAACCCGGCTCGCAAGGCTATATCATCAGCTACGCCGGACGCCGCAGCCGTCCCGGTTTCGCGCCAAGGCATAACAGCTTCGCCAGAGACTATCTTGTTAACACGCGCGGCATTGACGCCAGCCGTATCATCACGCTCGATGGCGGATACCGCGAAAACGTCGCGCTCGAACTCTGGATCGTGCCGCCGGGCGCGATGCCCCCGTCCGTCAACGGAAGCAGCACCCCCTAAAAACCTCTCTCGTCTCAACTCCGCAAAAAGCGAGCGGGGGGGGGGGGGGGGGTTATAGAAAGCGCGCCCAGGCGGGTTGGGTATAAGCAC
>CAXTRQ010000219.1:0-4989 GCA_964246705.1 uncultured Pyrinomonadaceae bacterium | reverse complement strand
GGGCGCGTTCTCCGTTTAAAGAGAACGCGCCCTCTCGCTTTTTGCATTCAAGCCCTCAGCCTTTGGAGACGTTAAGCCTCCGTCGCCCGCGCTTCAACTCACCGAGTAATCATTATTCTCGTCAATCAACTCAGGCCACTTTTCTTGATGACGTTCGCGCTCTTCTTCAAGCAACGCCTCCGTGCTGCTGAGTACTTCGGTCAACTCGGCGCACGTCCGCTCAAGCTCCTTAATGCGCCTTTGCTGTTGCCGGATACGCCCTTCCAAAAACAGCATGTAGAAATAGAGCACGCCCACCACGCAGGCCAGAGCGAGTGCGAAAATCAGGGCTAGATAAAACATGATTGCCTGTTAGTTCTGAGAAACCGATAGAACAAGTCCCGACAGAGACTTACTGATTATAGCCCGACAATGTATCGCCGGGTTTAATAAATTTCCCCTCCCCACAAATTCAGAAGGTCGACTCATCTCTCATCTCTGCTTGTCTTAGAAGCCGACCTTTGCGAGTTGTTGCCGGAAATGATCGCGCCAACTCTCCGGCAGAGCCTCAACCGCGATGGCACGTCGCAGAGTCTCAACGTCGTCCTTGTCTCGCACGTACAAACGTGGAATATCAGCCACCGTGACGTTGTGTTCATCACGCCCGATCAACTCAATCTCATCTCCAGCCCCGACCTCACCCTCTCGCTCGACCGAGAAATAGAATCCGGTGCGCCCGCTCGCCAGAAATCTCTTGATAATATCCGTGCGCCCAAACTTGATACCGAGTTTATAGCAGGGCATACGCGGCTCGGTGACCAACACCTCCGCAGAACCTAGGCGGAAGCGGTCGCCGATGTTGACGGTTGATTCATCCAGCCCTTCAGTGGTGAAGTTCTCGCCGAACATCCCCCAAGGCAGTTCTGTGCCGGGCAACTCGTCGCGCCAATAGCTGTAATGTTCCGACGGGTAGGCATAAGCTGCCTTGCTGGGGCCGCCATGAACGGTCAGATCGGCCTGCCGGTCGCCATCAAGGTTGAGAGTGCGAAGCATCACGCGTCCTTCGACGGGAACTTTGTAAATGCCGGTCGAGACAGTCTGCCCATTCCACACCACGAGACGCGGTCGGCTGACGTTAACGGATATGATTTTCATCATGTTGTGGCCCGGACGAGATTACTACTTTTACATACCGGCACACAAAACGAGAAAGGGCAACCCCGGTGGCTGCCCTTAATCTCGGATTTTAACAGTGCACCCGGCATGACTCGAATATGCGATTAAGAACTAAGAATTGCTAAACTGCGTTGGTATGTCCGTTCTCTGTGACAGTTGGAACAGACAACATCGCACTTTTCTATCTCACGAAGAATCGCTTGTTCAGTTTTTCGATTCACGCTATTTAACCCAAATTCTTTAGATGAACCATCTCGATGGTCGAAGTCCATAACATAAAATGGATACTGAATGCCGCAGTCTGCACAAGGCCATGATTTGGCTTTGCGAATTAGCTCTCTAAACTTCGAGTAAGTACGGGCATTTCTGATGAGGTACGATTGTTTGTTCCGCTGATAATGGTTGTGTGTGAGTTTCTTACCACAGTCTTTAACAATACGAATGGCGAACACCTGTTGCACGATGCCTGAAATTAAATTCTGCGACTGATTTGAGCAACTGACACTTTGAGCATGTTTTACGAGCTACATTTATATTGTGATTAATCTCAATCATCATAAAAGTGATTTTATCATGAAGGTATAGATAAAGTGGCAGGCAAAGAAAATGGCCGCTTGCATGAGCGGCCAGAGGTTATTGATACCATGATGCACCCGGGAAGACTCGAACTTCCGACCTTCTGATTCGTAGTCAGACGCTCTATCCAACTGAGCTACGGGTGCAAAACTTATGTAGTGGACTGAAGAAGAAATATACGGACGGTTCTAAAGAGTGTCAAGCAGGCACAAGGCACGCGCGGCTGTCCTTCTTAAACAGAGTGCCAATCAGTGCGCGTAGTAGCCGGGGCGCGTGCGTGCAATCAGTTCACCGCGCGTGACTTCAATGTTTATGGCGCGCCAACTTCCGTCACGCGGGCGTTGTCCCGGCGATTGGTAGGCGATGGTGTAGAGCGTTCGCATGTCGGCGGCAACGACGGCGTAGAGCCTGCCCATGTCTTCGAGGCGGTTGATTTCGTTGAGGCGTCCGCCCGTCCGGTTGGCGAGCGCCTGCATGCGCGTGCGCGCCGCCGAGTAGATCGCTGCTTGCTGGGGCGTGATGGACGGGAAACGCTTCGGGTCACCAGACGGCAACGCGAGCGGATAGACAGTGACACCCTGACGGTCTGCGAGATCGAGCGCGGAGCGCAGGGGCGCGCTCTCTTCGGGTTTGACGGAAGCGATAGCCTCCTCGTCGGTCTTGGCCTGCGCGGCGGAGACCGCGTCCTGCTTGCGCAAGTCCGTGTCCACGCCGTCCGTTAAGACGATGACGGCTTTGCGCCGCTTGCCTTCTTTGGCAAGTTGTTCGAGCGAGTATTTAAGAGCTTTGTAGAAATCCGTGTCGCCGTGCCCGTCCACGTCTTCGATAGCATAGGCGATTTTCTTGTGGTCGGTCGTGAAGTTTTGAAGCGTCCGCACCTTATTGTTAAAGGCAATGACGGCGACACGGTCTTCGGGCGAGAGCGCATCAATAAAGCGGATAGCGGCCTGCTTGAGCGTCTGTCGAAAATTCAGGGTCGAGCCGGATACGTCGAGCAGCAGCACGAGGCTAAAGGGAGCCTGCGCCGGTTCAAAGCTGACAATCTCCTGCTTGACGCCGTCCTCATAGACCACGAAGTCGTTGCGCGAGAGATTGAGAACGGCATTGCCCTTGTTGTCAGCCACGCCGACGTTGAGTTGGATGAGGTTCGTGTTGACACGAATCGGGTCGTCCTCGTCTTGTGCCATGGTCGCCGGAGGAGCGAAGGCGACACAGAGAAGAAGGATAACGACCGCGCAAACATAGCTTCGGATGTTTATGAAAAAGCTCTGAGAGATCATCGCAAGAAAGTCGTTCAAAGGGAGCCAGTATGCAAGCAAGAGCCTGCCCGTGGCAAGCCTTCAGAGCCAACTCCCCAATCACTCCAAAATGTTAAAAAAGCTGCCCAGCCCGAAAAAAAGCTGACGAAAGCTGGCGATTATGCTCGTCTTCGCTGCCTTTGCCGGAAACTGGACTTGTTTGGTGCTGCCGGGGCGCAGGAAGTTGCTTGCAACAAGGAATTTGGGGAGGGAAGAAGGAGAAACGATAGGCACTGAGCGATGAACGCTGAACTGAAAAGCAAAGGCTTGCGTCTTCCAGTCCAGCGTTCATCATTCTGCATTCATCATTTCGGTTACCTGTCTCCGGCGACCTTGGCGACGCGGGTGCGTGTGCGGCGCGCGGCGCGCATCGGCGCGGCAGGCTCGTCCGTCGAGGCGACGGGAGCAGGGAATGGAACGGGCGGGGGCGGCGCAGGTTGTTTCGTGTTGCGCGAGCGGCGCGCGTTGGTGCGTTCGGCTTCGATGGTGACGGTGCGTCGGGCCTTCTCGATGCGCTTGCGCGGCACGAGTTGGAAACGTAGCTCCATCTCCTGCGAAACTTTGTAGATGTGCTTCGATTTTGAACCGCGCTCGGCGCGACGCAAGACCTCTTCGATCTCAAGCAACTCGGCGCGGTCTTCCTTATCAACCCAAATATACATGGCCTCTGCCATCTCTCTTTTAACCTCCAGACGAATAAGCGCGCGCAAATCGGCGGGCTGCGCGATGGCAGACGCGATGGGAGCGAGCGGTAGTGTACGACGCGCGGAACCGGGCTGCTTTTCAGATGACGACTGAGCGCCATCCATGCGCTTGCGCCGCGCGTCGTAATAGTCTGCGACGAGCGCATCCACCTCTGCGCGGTGCTCGTCGTAGTAGAGCGCAAAATCCTGACAGCGCGTGCGGTACGGGCAATTCACCGAACAAACGAGCGCGTCTTTAAAATGCGCGTAGCGGTTGCAGTAAAGTTTCAGACCCATCGGACTTTTGAGCCAATACGAGCGGGAGAACGCGACTGCTGGCGAGGCGGATACTTCAACAACTTTTGCTCAATCCTCAGACGCGTTCCGGTGCTTTCGGGAGCAGAAGAGAGTCTAACATGTTTGTCCCGCGTGTGCAACATACATTTGCGTGTGAAACAAAATTGATGTGCCTGTTTTCTCTTCTTCGACGTATAATGCGCGCCTCTCAAGTACCGGCGGCACACAGGCCGGGAGCTTTATCTAACGCCGTTGATGCTTGCTGTCTCGCCTGTCTCTTCAGGAGGAAAGCATCCCACCCGCGCCTCCTCACGCGAAAAGGAGATGCTTTGTGTATAAGCCGAACTTTTGTGCCGAATGCGGCTCGCGCGTCGAGCGCGAGCGGTGGCTGCTATGGACGAGCGGGAGATTCTGTGCGGCGTGCGAGGGGCGATTTCATCGCAAGCGATTCTTCGTGCCGTTCCTGTTGAGCGCAATTCTTTTAAGCGTCGGCTTTGTCGCCGGGCGTGTCGTGCGACCAGCCGCTCCGCCGCTCATCATCACACGCGGCGATGCCGCCGCCGTCACACCTCGTAAAGACGACAACACAGCAGGTCAACCCGACGCCACTAATTCTCAGGCGAGCGGCGCGAAAACTTCCGAAACTTCCGAACCGCGTTACGGCGCAGACGGGACGGCCACGGAGCGCCCGACCGAGATGACCGAAATCATCTCGATGTGCGGCGCACGCACGAAGAAGGGGACTCCGTGTTCGCGGCGAGTGCGTGGCACAGGCCGTTGCTGGCAGCATCGCGGGATGCCAGCAATGCTGCCGCCGTCGAAGTTGATTGTGCCTAATTAGAGCGGCTTTCGATTGAGAGTCATAAGGCGGTAAAGAGAACGGCAGTCGAGACACTTTTAAATGTCTAGACTGCCCTCCGGCTTTCTACATTCTATCAACTTCCTATTTTGCGGCAGCTTTTAAGTCTTTGAAATCGTAG
>CAXTRQ010000218.1:0-9959 GCA_964246705.1 uncultured Pyrinomonadaceae bacterium | reverse complement strand
AGGAAGCGGTCGTCATAGTCAGAGAAGATGTGGCGGGCAGCAAGCGGCTGGTCGCGTATGTGATTCTGACTGATAACGGGGAGACAGGGACAGATGGACTGAAAAGCTATCTGACGGAGAAGCTGCCTGCATATATGATTCCGGCAAATTTTGTTTTGCTGAAATCGTTGCCGTTGAGTCCGAACGGGAAGGTTGATCGTAGAGCTTTGCCCTCGCCGGAAAGCATGCAAAGCGTGTCAAGAGAGGCTTTCGTCGCACCCCGTACGGGCAAGGAGAAAATTCTGGCGGACGTTCTGGAACAGGTGCTCGGCACGAAGAGCGTCGGTGTGCGTGATAACTTTTTTGAACTGGGTGGGGATTCGATCAGGAGTATTCAAGTAGTCTATCGAGCACACGAGCGGGGGCTTATTTTTTCTATTGAGCATTTATTTAAATATCCGACTATCGAGGAGTTGGCGCAGGTCGCAACGCTCAGTGACGAGGCCGCCGAAAGAGGCGCAAGAAGAGCGCCTTTGAGCCTCGTGGGAGAAGCAGATCGGGCACTCTTGCCTGATGACATCGAAGATGCATATCCGCTCGCGATGTTGCAGGCAGGGATGATATTTCACAGCGAGTACAGCCCCGATACATCCATCTATCATGACATTTACAGTCTCCAACTGAAAGCGCCTCTCGATGTCGAAGCGATACGCGAGACCATGCAGGAACTGCTTGACAGGCATGAAATCCTGCGGACATCTTTCGCTCTATCGGGTTATAGCGAGCCGCTACAGTTGGTACATAAAAGAATCGAAGCACCGATTGAAGTGGAAGACCTGCGTGATTTGAGTGACCGTGAGCAGGAACAGGTGATTGATGAACTGGTCGAAGCCGAGAAGAGCCGGACGTTTGATTGGGCGCGTGCGCCGCTGTTGCGTTTGAAACTCCACCGCCGGAGCGAAGACCGCTTCCAGTTCACACTGAGTTTTCATCACGCGATTCTCGACGGATGGAGCCTCGTCTACATGCTGAAAGATTTCTTCCAGCAGTACTGGCATCTTCTCGGCTATGAAGAGAGGGGAATGGAATCTGCTCCGGACACGTCTTACAGAGAGTTCGTCGTGCTTGAAAGACAGGCTCTCGAAAGCGTGGAGTGTCGTCGCTATTGGGACGAAAAAATCACCGGGAGCAGCATCACGGAGTTGCCGCGTTGGTCGGCCGACAGTCGCCAGCGAAAAGAACGGCGCGCGCGGGAAGAGCAAGTTCGACTGTCCGCCGAGATAGTCGAAGGTTTGAGAGAGGCTGCGAAGAAAGCTGACGTTCCGCTCAAGACCGTGTTTCTGGCAGCGCACATGCGGGTGTTGAGCCTGCTCAGCGGTCAAGCGAATGTGATGACAGGACTGGTCGGCAACGGGCGTCCCGAAGAGATTGATGGCGAGCGCGTGCTGGGTCTCTTCCTGAACACCCTTCCGTTGCGACTTGGAGTCGAGGGAGGGACTTGGCAGGAGTTGATAAAGGAGACGTTCGAGGCCGAGCGTGAGATGTTGAGCTTCCGATGGTTTCCACTCGCAGAGATACAACAGATGCACGGCGGGCTGCCGCTGTTCGAGACGGCTTTCAATTACGTTAACTTTCACGTTTACCAGAGCGTCTTGGAGCGCAGCGAGATGCAGATTCTCGACTGGCGTTCGGTCGTTGAAACTAACATTCCGTTGCTCGTCAACTTCGGTCAAGACCTTTCGTCCTCCGCCGTCGAACTCATAATGATGTACGACGAAGAGCAGTTCGACCGAGAACAGATCGACGCTATCTGCGGTTACTACGTGAGGTCTCTATCCGCGATTGCGCGTGCGCCGGAGGGACGCTACGACCTCGACGACCTGTTGTCGGAACAAGAGCGAAATCAAATCCTATTCGCGTGGAATGATACGCGGAAAGACTTTGCGCTAGAGTCCATCAAGGAATCGTTCGAGATGCAGGTGGAGCGCACGCCACATGCCATCGCCCTGTTCGATGAACGACAACAGATTACATATCTTGAGTTGAATAAGAGAGCCAACCAGTTGTGCCATTACTTGCAAGCGGCGGGGCTCGACGCGGAAACGCTGGTTGGAATCTGCCTCAATCGCTCGGTTGAAATGGTCGTCGCGATACTGGGGATTCTCAAGGCCGGCGGGGCGTACGTGCCGCTTGACCCGACGTATCCGAAGGAGCGGCTGTCCCACATGATTCACGACAGCGGGATGCCGTTCCTGCTGACGGCAAACGGAATCGCAGGCGAACTGCCCGCGCATCAGGCGAGCACGATTTGCCTCGATACGGATTGGGAGATTATCGCGCAGCAGAGCGAGCGCGACGGCCTGTGGCAGATCGCGCCTGACAGTCTCGCTTACGTCATCTATACCTCGGGTTCGACGGGGGCTCCGAAAGGAGTGCTCGGCCTTCATCGCGGAGCCTTGAACCGCTTTGAATGGATGTGGCAGACATTCCCCTTTGAAGTTGGCGAGGTGTGTTGCCAGAAAACCTCTCAGAGTTTCGTTGATTCCGTGTGGGAGATTCTCGGCCCGCTGCTCAAAGGCGTGCGCTCCCTTATCGTCGCTGATGAAACGCTGAAAGATCACCAGAGGTTTGTCGACACTCTCGCGCGTCATAACGTGACGCGTCTGGTGCTCGTCCCGTCGCTTTTGAGATTGATGCTCGATACGCATCCGTGTCTCGCGGAGAAACTCCCGGCGTTGCGGCTGTGGGTGAGCAGCGGCGAACCCCTGCCCGTCGAAGTGTGGCAGCGTTTTCGAGAGGTGATGCCGGCGGCCACGCTCCTTAACCTTTACGGTTCGACCGAAGCGTCGGCAGACGTGACCTGTCAGAACTTGAGCGCGCGAGAGGTGGAGAGCGCCGGGGTCGGCATTGGTCGCCCGATAGCCAATTCAGAGGCGTACATTCTTAACCGGAAGATACAGCCTGTGCCCGCCGGTGTAGTTGGTGAGATATACGTCGGCGGCGAAGGGCTGGCGCGTGGTTATCTGAACCACCCGGAACTGACAGCGGAGAGGTTCGTGGCGAACCCGTTCGGTGAAGCCGGCACGCGGCTCTATAGGACAGGCGATTTCGGCCGCCACATGCGGGACGGAGAGATAAGATTTGTCGGGCGGGCTGATAATCAGGTCAAGATACGCGGATACAGAATCGAGTTGGGAGAGGTCGAAGCGGCGCTGGTCGGGCACGAGGCAGTCAGGCAATGCGTCGTGGTGGCGCAGAGCGATGGCGACAGCGCGACGCGGCTGATTGCCTACGTGGTTTCCCAGCAGGAGGCAAGCATCGCCGCAGAGTTGAGAGACCACCTACGACTGAAGCTGCCGGACTTCATGCAGCCCTCCGCGTTCGTCTTTTTGGAGTCGTTGCCGCTGACTTCAAACGGCAAGGTGGATAGGCGCGCGCTGCCGATGCCCGGCGAGGGTCGCGCGACCGTCGCTTATTCGCTGATGCCACCTCTCTCGGCGGAAGAAGAGATCGTGGCTGGGATTTGGAAGCAAACGCTCGGCGTCGGGCAAGTGAGCGCGCACGACAATTTTTTTGAGCTTGGGGGGCACTCGCTCGTCGCCACTCAAGTGATGAACCGCGTGCGCGACACCTTTCAGGTTCAACTCCCTCTGCGGCGTCTGTTTGAGAAACCGACCGTCGCGGGGCTCGTTCGCAGCATCCGCGAAGCGCAGCGGGAGGACATGGGGCTGGTCATCCCGTCAATAGAGCCGACCGGCAGGCACAATCCAGTACCACTGTCGTTCGCGCAACAGCGCCTCTGGTTTATACACAAACTAAATCCTCAAAGCTCTGCCTACAACATTCCGGCGGCGGTGCATTTCAAGGGCGCGCTCGACGTGCCTGCGCTCGAAGCTTCGCTGGGCGAGATTGTCAGACGACACGAATCTCTGAGGGCGACCTTTCCAGACGCGAGCGGGAAACCCGCGCTCGTCAACACTCCGCATCAACACCTGACGCTCATGCAGATTGACCTGAGCGAGTTCGATGAGACGACACGCGAATCACAGGCGGAAAGATGGCTCGTCGGGGAGGCGCAAAGAACTTTCGATCTCGGCCAAGGCCCTCTGCTGCGGATGACGCTATTGCGGCTCGCTGAAGAAGACCACTTCCTTTCCATCACGATGCATCACATCGTCTCGGACGGATGGTCAGTCGGCGTGTTCATCAGGGAGTTGGTCGCGCTCTACGAAGCCTACAGGGATGATAAACCATCGCCCCTCCCGAAGTTGCCGGTTCAATATGCCGACTTCGCCGTGTGGCAGCGGCAATGGTTTAGCGGCGAGGCTCTGAAACCGCAACTTGACTACTGGAAAGAGCAGCTCAAAGGCGCGCCCGACGCGCTGAACTTGCCAACCGATAGACCCGCAACCGCCGTGCAGGATTTCGCGGGCGCACATCACACGTTCCGGCTGCCGCGCGCGCTTTCCGAGTCGCTCAAGGCGTTGAGCAACCGCGCGGGCGTCACACTCTTCATGACGCTGCTCGCCGCCTTTCAAACCCTCCTGCACCGCTATTGCCAACAGGAAGACATCTGCATCGGCTCTCCCGTCGCCAATCGCAATCGGGCGGAGATAGAAGGTCTCATCGGATTCTTCGTCAACACTCTGGTGCTACGCACAGACCTGAGCGACGATCCGCGCTTCATTGATTTACTTCAACGCGTGCGCGATACAGCCCTGACGGCTTACGCGAATCAAGACCTGCCCTTCGAGCAGGTGGTCGAAGCTGTCCAGCCGGAGCGCAGCCTCGGACGGACGCCGCTGTTTCAGGTCATGTTCACCTTGCAGAGCGCGCCGCTTGTAGAATTGGAGATAGCCGATCTCACGCTGACCCTTTCCGGCGTCGAGGCCGACACTTCAAAATTCGACCTGACGTTCAGCGCCATTGATATGGAAGACGGGCTGCTCGGTCTCATCGAATACAGAACTGCCCTCTTCGATGCGGCGACAATCGAGAGGATGGCCGGCCATCTTGAAATGCTACTCGAAGCCATCGTCGCCGACCCGTCAGCGCGTGTCGGCGTGCTGCCGCTTCTCAGCCAGACGGAGCGCGCGCAGTTGCTATCCGAGTGGAACATGGTCGCAAGCGAGCCGCCTATTTCGGGCTGCGTGCACGCGCTCTTTGAAGCACAGGTCACGCGCACACCCAATTCCATCGCGCTCGCTTTTGAGCATGAGCGAGTCACTTACAGCGAGCTAAACAAGAGGGCCAATCAGCTTGCGAGGCATCTGAGGTCTTTGGGAATCGGGACTGAGATTCCGGTCGGTCTCTGCATGGAGCGTTCGATTGAGATGGTGGTCGGTCTTCTGGGCGTGCTGAAGGCGGGCGGAGCTTATCTGCCTCTCGATCCTAATTACCCTTCGGAGAGGCTGGCTTTCATGTTGGAGAACAGCCGCGTGCCGGTTCTCTTAACACAGGACAAGCTGTCGGGCAAACTGCCGGAGCACATGGCCGAAGTGGTTTGTCTTGATACCGATTGGGGGATGATTGGCGCACACAACCCCGACAATCTCGATGTGCATTTGCATCCTTCTAATCTTGCTTATCTTATCTACACCTCCGGTTCGACGGGGCGACCGAAGGGTGTGATGGTGCAACATGCGGGGCTGTGCAATCTCGCTGTCTCACAGATTGAAGCCTTCGAGGTCGAACCGCAAAGCCGCGTTTTGCAGTTCGCATCTTTCAGCTTCGATGCCTCCGTGTCGGAAGCGCTAATGGCGTTGCTCTCCGGGGCGACGTTATATCTGGCGGCTTCCCAATCGCTCATGCCGGGCGCGGACTTAATCAATCTTATGCGCGAGGCTGCAATCACGACAGTGACTCTTCCGCCTTCCGTGCTCGCGCTCCTCGATGATGAAGAACTACCCGCGCTGCGTACAGTTATCAGCGCGGGCGAGGCGTGCACGGTTGATGTTGTGAAGCGTTGGAGCGACGGTCGTCTCTTCGTGAATGCTTACGGGCCGAGCGAAGCGACCGTCTGCGCCACCGTCGCTAGGTGCGGTCGGGGGGCGTCGGACGCATGTGTGGACGCGAGCCGCGCGCCGTCCATCGGTCGCCCCATTCCGAACGTGTCCGTTTATATCCTTGACCGCAACTTACGGCCGGTTCCCGCCGGTGTCGCCGGCGAGTTATGCATCGGCGGCGCGGGCCTCGCGCGCGGCTACCTGCATCAACCGGAGTTGAGCGCGGAGCGATTCGTCCCGCACCCGTTCAGCGAAGAACCCGGCGCACGTCTATACAGGAGCGGCGATCTGGCGAGGCATCTGCTTAGCGGCGATATAGAGCACCTCGGTCGGGTTGATTATCAGGTGAAGCTGCGCGGGTTTCGCGTCGAGCTGCGTGAGATCGAGACGGTGCTCTGCGAGCATCCGTCGGTCGAAGATGCCATCGTTTTACTCAGGCAGGACGAGGCGCAGTCGAAACGTCTGACGGCTTATTGCGTGGCTGAAGGCGAGCCGCGCCCGACGGTCGGCGAACTGCGCAGTCATCTGGCAAACAAACTGCCTACATACATGATTCCGGCGGCGGTCGTTTTTCTCGATGTCTGGCCGTTGACGCCCAACGGGAAGATTGACCGCCGCGCGCTTCCCACGCCCGACGGCGACGGCCTCGATTGTGAAAGCTCTTTTGTCGCTCCGCGCACGCCGTTGGAGAAGACGCTGGCCGACATCTGGACAGACCTTCTAGGCGTCAAGCAGGTCGGCGTGCACGACAACTTCTTCAAGCTGGGCGGCCATTCGCTGCTCGCCGTTCAGATAACTTACCGGCTGCAAGAGATCATCAATGTCGAACTCTCGCCACGCAGTCTGTTCGATGCGCCGACGGTTGAATCGCTGGCCGAGGTAGTCTTGCAGACTCAGATTCAAGAGGCTGAAGTGGCCGACATCGCCATCACTCTGAACAATCTCAACGAGCTTTCCGATGAAGAGGTCAGAGCGTTACTGGCCGACGAGTCAGAGTTCAGCATGGAGTCGTAAAAAAACTCGCCTGTCCGCTCACCTGAAAGAATCAAACACGGCAGTCCCAACCCATCATGAAACTTTTGTTGCTGCAAAATTTGGTGTACCTACCCGGCCAGTCGGGAGCAACGAGGGTCAACCGTGTTCTACTCGAAGGGCTGGCTGAGAGAGGACATGCCTGCGCGGTCGTGGCACCCGCGACAGCCATACAGTTCCAGCAGACAGATGCGAAGCGGCGCGAAGAACTGGCGAAGATGGGCATTGATGAAATCACCTCCTCAGCCAATACCAACTCGTTCCGGCACAGAGAGGTCGAAGTCCATTCCGTATTGGACAACACGCAATTGCACGTCGAAGCTGAGAAGCTGGCGCAAGAATTTGAACCGACGTGGGTTATCGTTTCCTGTGAAGACCCCGGCTACAGGTTGCTCGACACAGCCTTGAGGGTGTGTCCGGGGCGGGTCGTCTATTTCGCTAACACTCCGATGATGTTGCCCTTCGGCCCGGCGAGTTTCAACCCGAACAGGGAGGCCACAGAACTGCTCGGACGCGTGACGGCAATTGTGTGCATTGCCTCGACGACTGCCGATTACATCCGCGAGCACGTCGGTCTGGAATCGCACGTGATTCACCCGCCGGTCTACGGCCCAGGCCCTTTCCCGAAGTACGGCTCTTTCGATGAGGGCTTCATCACGTTAATAAATCCCTCGGCGTTCAAGGGCATTTCAATCTTCCTGCCCCTCGCGCGCGAATGTTCCGAATACCCCTTCGCCGCACTGACGGGCTGGGGCACGACGGACGTTGAGCGAAGGGCGCTCGGCGAACTACCAAACGTGACCTTATTGAATCCCGTCGAGGACATCAACCAAATCTACGCGCAGACGAGAGTTTTACTGTCGCCTTCGCTCTGGTGGGAAGGCTTTGCGCTGGTTGTCGTAGAGGCGATGCTGCGGGGCATACCTGTCATCGCAAGCCATCTCTGCGCGGCGGCAAAGCTGGGAACCGAATACGTGTTGCCCGTTCGCCCACTCGAAGTATCCTATGATTACTCTGAAAACGGCGATTCCATTGAACCTTATCCGGACATCGTTCCATGGGCGAATGCGTTGCGCGAATTGCTGTCGGATAAGAAACACTATGATTATCAATCGGCGCACTCGCGGAAGGTGGCGGGAGAGTTTGTCGCGTCACTCGGCGTCGAGAAATACGAAACGCTGCTGAACGAGCTTATCCCTAAGCAGGAAGATGTGATCCGTGCGGCGAGCGCGGCGGCTCCCGTGCAGACGATGGATCATGCCGACCTGCTCCAGTCGGTCGCCTACCTGTCGCCTGAAAGACGCGCTCTGCTGGCATTACAACTGCGTAAGAAGAAGGACAAAACCCCGCAGAAGCAACCGATACAGAGCGTCGCGCGGAGCGGCGAAAACGACACCTTCCCGCTATCCTTCGCGCAAGAGCAGCTCTGGTTCTTTGAAGAATTTATGCCGGGCACAGGTGTCTATAATCTGCCCGGAGCATTCCATCTGAAGGGCAAGCTGAACCTCTCCGTCCTTGAGCAGACCTTCGAGCATCTCATCCGTCGCCACGAGATTCTGCGAAGCGTCTATTCGACGCGCGGCGGGCAGCCCGTGCAGGTCATCAACAAATCTTCCCTGTACGAACTGCCCGTTATAGACCTCTCTGAGATTGATGAACAACGCCGCTGCGATATCCGTGACGAGTTGATCGCCGAAGAAGTCGAGCGGCCTTTTGACCTGCGCGAAGACCTCATGCTGCGCGCTCGTGTCATACGGATGAGCGTGGAAGACCACATCCTTCTTATCACGGTGCATCACATCGCAGCCGACGGCTGGTCGTCCGGCATATTGATAAACGAACTGATCGCCATCTATTCATCCTTATTGAATAAGCGGACTCCGCTCCTGCCGCCGCTCCCCATACAGTATGCGGATTACGCGGTCTGGCAACATTCGCTGCGGGAAAAAGCGGTCGAGAAACAATTAACCTACTGGGTTAACCAACTCGCGGGAGCACAGGCAACCATTGACTTGCCCGTAGACTATCCCCGTCCAATCCTGCGCACTTACAACGGAGCAATTCACTTAGAGGTTTTATCCGCGTCTCTGACGGAGTCGCTTGAGGCTCTGAGCCAGCGTGAACATGTCACTCTGTTTATGACCACGCTCGCGGCTTTCAATACTCTGCTGCATAGATACACGCGACACGACGACATCCTCGTAGGCACAGCCATCGCCGGGCGAAATCGAACCGAGCTTGAGCACCTAGTCGGCTTCTTCGTCAATACGCTGGTGCTGCGCACAAGGCTTTCCGGCGATCCGGGCTTTCAAGAAGTTCTCTTCCAGATTCGCAACACGGTGTTGGAAGCTTATGCGAATCAGGATGCACCTTTCGAGATGCTACTGGAGCGGGTGAAGGTGGAACGTAATCTGAACAGTTCGCCTTTGTTTCAGGTGATGTTCGTTTTACAAAACTCCCCGCTCAGCCAGTTGCAACTCGAAGGGATTGCTCTCGAAACCCTGAAACTCGCAAAAACAACCGCCAAGTTCGACATTACCCTGAGCCTCACAAGGAGCGATAGAGAAATAATCGCCGTCCTCGAATACAACACAGACCTGTTCGACGAATCAACCGTCCGACGAATGATGGGGCACTACCGAAATCTTCTCGAATCCATCGCCGCAGACGCAAACGCGCCCCTGTCCACCCTGAACATGCTCGACAGCGCCGAACAACATCAACTGCTTGTCGGTTGGAATCAAACGGCGCGCTTTTACCCACGCCATGAAACCATCCATGCGATATTTCAGGAGCAGGTAAAACTCAGACCCGATGCGACAGCCATTGTGTTCGGCGAGGAAATCATCACGTACCGAGAGTTGAACGAGCGTGCCAACCGCCTCGCGCATCTGCTTCGCTCATTCAATCTTCCACCTGAACATAAAGTCGCCGTCTGTCTTG
>CAXTRQ010000217.1:0-10001 GCA_964246705.1 uncultured Pyrinomonadaceae bacterium | reverse complement strand
TGTAGGATGATTGTCGCAGATAACAGGGTGTTGGACTCAGCGGTGCGGTATTATGACTGAGGCCAGGTGAGGAAGTGTTGCCGTTTGAATCAGTTCGGGTCAGATGTCGGAGTCGGGTTATTGTCTACATAACATATCTTTTGTCCAATCTAATGGCATTTTCAGAAGCGCCAATATAAGACTCTTTAGGGATAAAACGGATTTCACAAAATTACTAAACCGTAGAATTGTCTCGCCTTTAACCTGCTGTTTGCTTGTCTAATAGCAGACGACAGACAATAGATCATCACTGTAATGTTGCACCCGATTCCGTCGTTATGAGAGAGTCATAGAATCAGCATGACGTAAACGCGACGTGCACATCAACACCTCGACAGCACTCCCTCTCAGCCATTGACACCCCGCCCCACACCCGAATATCTTCCCCGCTCGAAGTTTACTGCTGACGAGACTTCACCAGAGCCTCACGTGAGAACATCAGTCTGATAGATAGCGTTCAACGATAGCTTTGAGGGTGATTAACCGACTGTTGCGGTAAAATCTTCTCAGAGACTTGTTAAAACGAAGGGGACGACTTTCCGGCCCATACGGGGTGTTAGAACGCCTCCTTCGATCTAATTGTAGTTCGGCGCTTGCCATCGCCCTAACATTAGATGGTGAGACAATGACGATGAGGAAATTCGACATGCGGAAATTAGCACTGGCAATGACGGTTCTGTTCACTTGCCTTTCTGTTCAGGGCGCTCCCCGGGTTGAGGACACAACCAGCGAAATACCATTCACCGTTGAAAAAGGGTACGTAATCGTCCAAGCTAAGATTCTTAGCCAGATGCCGGTCGAAATGGTCTTAGCAACCGGAGCCGAATATTCAACATTTAACGGCGGGATGATTGACAAGTACAAGCTAACCCTCAACTATACTAATGACAATCCCGCGAGGTGCAATCTGGCAGATTGTACATACACTTTCAGCAATATCGCAAACATTGTTCTCGGCGACTTGAAGCCCGTCAGCCTGAGGATGCGGCTCGCGACATTGCAGAACATTGACAAGAGAATCGGGCGGCAGGTCTTTGGCTTACTGGGAGCGGATTTCTTCAAAGGGCGGGTGGTGCAGTTCGACTTCGCCAAAAAAGTAGTGCGGTTCCTGTCTCAGTCACCAGCCGGCCCGGCCAACGAACAAAAGACATTGCCGTCGACAGAACGGATAGTGCTGCGGATGGGCTTTTACGACAACTATACAACCCTTCCGATTGCGGAAGAGGTAACTTTTGATGGCAAGAAAATCAAAATGGTTATCGATACTGGTGCCGCGACGGTCGTCTCCTTCTCGCCGTCAGCGACAAAACAATTAGGGCTGGTATTGCCGCCGGAGAAGGGCGCGCCGCGCGCTGGTAGCGTAGGTACCCTACGCTTGGGTGACTATGAACTAACCGATGTGCCCGTATTGTTCTACGGCAAGGGGATGGGCTTTGACCGCGACCTAAAAGAGTTTGGAGCAATTGCGGGGACTGGGTTGATACAGAATTTCTTGGTGACGTTTGATTTCCGTAGCAAAACTATAATCCTTGAGCACGTCTAGGAACAGACGCAACGCTTATGTTATGAGGGCGTGGCGTTTGACCTGTAGGTATTGGCCTGACGCAGGTATGCGAACTGTCATTTAGTCTGCGGCTCACTGTCCGCCACAGCCCTTTATGAAATTCTAGCAAGCCTATGAGTTCTGGCAACTGATTTATCCACAACCTTATTGGGCTACTGGGACATCGCGGAATTCGACTAGGAAGGTATCACTCCTCATTACGCCTTTGACTGGGCCGCTGGGCACCGGAGTAGTGCTAAAGGGTAGGGTAAGCAGCTTAATAGTTGTAGTCGGATTTTTAAGCCCTTGAAAAGTCACACTAACACTAACCGGGACACCTTCTGTAAGCATCTCCCTTCCACCTGTATGCCCGGCAATTGACTTTGTGGCAGAATTGATTCGATTCCCTTTTTCGTCAATCATTGTTGGCGCAGAGCCATAGGGATAAGCTAATTCTCTTTCCGTATCTTTGTCATTATTAGTAACCCGAAGTTCACATTTTATCGTATCGCCGACGCCCTTACACCCAGTTAAATTGAAAGTAAAGTACTTCTTCTTAAGGCTAAACTTATTTGCCTTCTCTTTTTCTGGAGAGTTCGACGCTTCCACCGATGGGACAGCCCCACTTACCACATACCTATCAATCCTATCCTCGGGTGCATTACCTGACCTAATCGGTGAAGTTGAAGCCGCTCTATCCATCATCGCTTGGATAATTTTTTCCTCAACGCCTGAGTTCTTTAGTTTAATAAGATCATCGGTACTGGTATCAAATTTGACTGAGGCGGAGGTTTGAATCTTCTTAATTATTGTGTCAGCGGAGAACTGCGCTTTCACAAGGTCTACCACCATCTTGTTAGTTAAAGTTTCAGGCTTTGAGTCTTGGGCATTACAGATTAGCGGCGACAACATAACGATAATCGTTAGGAAAAATAGTTTCATCGGATATTCCTTTGTAAGGTTAAGAGAGCCGCCATGCATTCTCCCTCTGAGTTCCACAGCGGCTCCCAGTATGGTCGCGCCACTAGGTTGAATGAATCACGGAACCTCCGGGTCGCAGCCATGACTTTGAGTGCGGCTGCCCATGCCCGCTTGAAGTTCCTCACCGAACGGTAAGTAATCATGCCGCGACTTTACCTCTCCGCTCTGTCCCGTGACAACTCGCGGCGTACCCAACGTGTCCGCTGTCAGATAACTCGTCCCGCCTCCGCCCACCTACGCCGCATTGCTATACTCTGCGACCAGCTTACCCGTCACGTCATAGACGAACACCGTCACGCCGCTCGCCGTCTCCGCCTTAACTCTTCTGCCATCTCCATCATAGCTGTAATGTGCCGCCGTTGGATTGACGTTGGGCTGCCCATCATCGTAACTGACCATCCGGTTCTCGGCGTCGTAGCCGTAGCTGTGCCCCAGCGCATCGAAGCCCGTATAGCTCGTCGTCGAGACGGTCGAACTGATTGAGGTCAGCTTGCCTGTCGAAAATGCAATTTCCGGGGCGTCACAGGAATACGTCACGCGCGGCGTATTGTCCGTATAGGTTCTACCGCTCAGGCGATTCAGCGTGTCGTAGCTGTAATCGGTGCCGACACCGCGCGCGTCCGTCTTGTGCTCAAGATTACCGTTTGCGTCGTAGAGATAAGAGATCGTGCGTCACTTGGAATATTCGTGCTCCCCGACCAGTCCGCTATGTCCTCTTTGTCGTTCACGTTTTTAGACATGCGCAAGTTGAGGTTGTTCTGGAAGAAGGTCACGAACTCGCGGAAGATTTCGCCCGTCCCGTCGTTTTTGGTAATCGAGGCAGCCGCGCGCGAATTGGTGTCAACCGTCCAAGTGGAATTTCTCGGCTCGATGATGAGCGCGCCGATAGCGCCTTTGCTGGCATGCTTGATCGGGTCAGACGGACTCAAGTTGGTCGCGCCGAACTTGACCGGCACGCCGACTATCTGGCCGAACCAGTTGACGATCATACCCGCGTACCATTTGTACGTGATCGAATCGTTCGGGCTGATAGTGGACAACGGATTGAGGCCGACGTTGACGCCGTTGCTCTTTCTCAGGTCGTAGCGCAACAGTTGCGGATGATTGGTAATGAAATTACTGGCGATGCCTTCCTGCGTCGTGCTCGGATGATTGCGCGTGCCGTGATACTGCATGGCAGTCTGCTCGGCGGCAGTTCCGTTTTCAGGAATCTGAAGCGCGGTGGCCGTCAGCAGTTCCTTTGAAAAATCCAAGCGGTTGTGCACCTCCGTGTATGTCCCCGAAGTGATAACGTGACGGGGCAGTCCGCCGTTGTCCACAGGTGTCCAGAGGCGGGTGCGGCGGACGATGGCTGGCCAGACCCGGAATGAAGAAGGGATAGCCTTGAAAGTTCGGCGTCGGCATCGGAGCCATCGCGCGCGTCGGAATCGGGATGAGCGATGGAATCGGCGTTCCGGCGGCGATTTCGCCATCAGGTAGAGCGCGCGAGCCGGGAGCCGGACGACCGTTCGCGTCTAACTGCGTGCCAGCCTCGAAGACATCATGGACGCGCCAGAGTTCCCACATGCCCTGCGCGAAGTGCGGGTAGAAATGGCAATGAAAAATTGGAATCGCCGACCGTCTTATTCTTGTTGCCGGAGCCGCTGTTGGCGATCTCGGTGGTGAACGAATAACCCGGCCCTAAAGCCTAGCTGTCGAGTATAGACGGATTCGTCGCTGTCGGGCGTGCGCAACCACTGGTGCGCGTGCAGGTGATGGACGTGGTGTTCCTTCGGCCCGACATGCACGACTCTCATCTTCACATGGTCGCTCATGTAGCTGTGATGGACGTTGGAAGGGTCATCCGGAAAAATACTTTCGTCGCTTCAGGCCCGGTAATTAAATTGCCGTTTACGTCCGTGGCGTTGGCCGGCACATCAACGAGTTGCGCCGGGTCGCCGATTGACCATGAAGAGAGGAAGAGATCTTCGTATTTGCACTCGTCGCATTTGTACATCGGGCCAACTCTCAAACGGTTGGCCAGAATTTCCGCGCCGATGCCGGCCACTCCGTAGTTGATGCCGAAAGCATCGCGCACGCTATCCAGCGTATGCGCCAGCGACGGGTCAGGATTCTTATCACTCTCCGCATCGAAATGCGGGAACGCCTGCACGGCTTTGAGTTCGTCATGGTAGACGACCGTGAACTCGCGGAATGACTGGTCGCGTTCGGGTTCGACGGCGACCTTCGTGTAAGTGCCCGTCGGAAAGTCTTTGCGATTGGCTCCGGTGATGATGGCGCTTAAGTTCGTATGCACAATCTGGTTGCCGTCGAGCATGTTGAGCACGGCCTTGTTCGGATATTTGGGATGCGTCGCAGGATAGCGCGCTTCGTAATCGAGGAGCGGTTGGCCGCCGGGCGCGGTCAGCGGTGCGCCGGCCGTCGTATTCCTCTTCGTCGCATACTTCAGGTCTTCCGCCGTCACCTGGCTGCGATACCACTGCGCGTCTTTGGCTTCGACGTTGACGGAGCCTAACAGGCCGTAGGCGAGCGTACCGCCATCGCCCTCGCCGCCAGTCGTCGTGCCGGTGCTGTAGAGCAGATGGTTGCCTTCGCGCTCGGCGTAGAGAGTGTAGGTGGCGCTATTGTTAGGCGCGACCAGCCCGCCCGGCGGCGTGATGTTGCCGACATTCGAGCCATCGTCGGCCATCGTTTTGACGAGTTGCATGCCCGCCACATGAATCGAAGCATAAGGCGTCGCGGGGTTGTCCTCTTTCCCCTGTGGCGGCAGGCGTGCCGGGAGCGATCAGGTTCTTGAAAAGGATTTGCAGGCAGTCGCCTGCGTTCATGCGTAGCACAATCGGGCGCGGACGCTTGTCGGCGCGGAGCCTGACATTGCCTGCCACAACACCGCCAGTCGAATTAATCGGCTCAACGTCGCGCTCCAAAGCGTACATCAAGCCGTTGGGATTAAGCGCCCCGAGACGGTTGAAAGTAATCACTTGATTAAAAGCGACAACTTTCGCCGTCACCGTGCGCGCGCAATTCGGTGCTTGTGTTTGTGCGCTCGTGTTGCCTGTCAGAACAAAAAAAGCGAACGCTATCGACCAACACAAACTTAGCGTGCTTTTGAAGGAGATGTTGGAAAGTGGTGTAAAGCGTCATACTCTTCCTTTCGATGAGGAGACCCACGTGAAAAGTGGATGCGAATAGTTGAGACTATCTGATGGCGTAGCGCGTCCGGCAAAACCATCGCAGGCAGTTCTGTTCCCTGCTGCTACATATAGCCCCCGGAAGTTTCATTTAGTGGCTTCTAAAAAACTTCCGGTGATCTCACGTGGCTTCGAGCGCGCGTACTCCAACACTCGAAGCGCATCGCTTCACTATGCGAAATCAGTCTTTGGAAATCTTTGTCCACGGAAAACGAGGCATGGACGCGTGCTGAAAGTATGGGGCAAACAGAGCAGCGGCAACTGTCCTGCCGCATCATGAAGCGGAGCGAAAAGAATTACACAAGCTTTCAGCATGTTACACGGTGAAACACGATTGACTCTATGTTTGACCATCAAACGGGACGGGCGCGCTCGCGTCCAGTTTGATCAAGCTTATGCATGTCCGTCTGTGTAAGCTTAACTTTCCCCGGAAGCTTATTATCTAACTTTAACAGGGGGGTGCAAAAATTAGCTTGACGATGAATCTAGGTGCGTTGTATAAGCCGAAGCATGAAAACTTCGCCGTTTTCCACTTCTCCAGACCCGGCACTGCTTTACGTTACGCCGAGCATCGAATCCACTCTCGACAAAGTTCATCATCTAGTCGAATATCGACAGGGGTTGACGACTATTGTGGGAGATGTCGGCCACGGAAAAAGCACTATTCTACGCTACATTTGGCTGCAACTCTCCCAGTCGGAAGAGGTTCGTCTGGCTTCTATTATCACGCCGAACTTCGTTAGCGACTTCGCTTTCCTGAAGACAATTTCGGGCGAGTTCGGGATTTCGCCAAAGCGGTCAATGGCGGCCCAAGAATCCGCCTTCCGTGAGTTCCTGCTTGAGATTAACGAAGCCGGGCAAACTGCGGTGATTCTGATCGACGAGGCGCAGAAGCTGCCGGGCAAGCAGTTGGAGTTGATCCGCATCATGCTCAATTTGGAGACCCCTAAATACAAACTTGTGCAGATCGTGTTAGCCGGTCAGCTCGAACTAAAATACAAGCTGCTCGACGAATCTAAAAAGGCATTGAGAAGCCGGGTTTTTGCGCCGTCGAACTTATCACCTCTCTCTCCGGACGAGACACGGGAGATGATTGAGTTTCGCTGTAAGAAATCGGATGTGCCGAACCCCTTCCCTTCCGAGACTGTAGACGCTATTTACAATATGACTTCCGGCGTTCCGAGAGACATTCTAAAAATCTGTCAGATACTTTGGGTGACGGCGCTTCGTGCGAAGGAGTCGAAGATTCCAGCATCATGGGTTGAGCCTGCTATCAGCGAGGCGGTGCTAAATGCCTAAGGAAGAGAAATACACCCCCAATAACAGCTTTATGGGAATGGCTTCGCAGCAACCTAAAATCGCCTTCTTCGGAAGAGGTAAGATCGGTTCAGCCCAGCCCGCAGAAATGCCCCCTGAGCCAGTTGAAGATGATGAGAAAAACAAAGAGGACAACCGGCCAGAACCTGTTAGCCCAGCGGAATCCACTAGCCCAATGGATTTCACTAGCCTAACGGATTCAGGCATGCCTGAATCCGTTAGGCTAGTGAAAAATGCTGATGAAGCCCAACGAAAAACTAGGCTAATGGAATCCACTAGCCCAACGGATTCCACCATCCCACCGACGAGCTTGTGGGATGCGATCCCGGAGCAGGCTGGGCACAACAAAATCCCGAACGCAGTTATTGATCATCTGTGTAGATATTTGACTCCGGGCGAACAAGCGATTTTTCACCAACTATTCCGACTCTCCTATGGTTATGGTAAAGACTTTTGCAAGATAGGTTTGCCGAAATTGGCCGAGCGATCTAACATGTCCCAAACGGCGACACAGCAAGCTTTGAAAGGCTTGAAGGCGAAAGGAGTAGTGGTTAAAGAGGGTGCTGATTTTGGTCGGGGAATTGAACAGGGAAGCGTCTATAGGCTACCGCTTCCCACTAGGCTAGTGGGAAACACCAGCCTAACGCGAAACACTAGCCTAACGGATTCCACCAGCAATAAAAGAAAAGATTTAAAAGACAATACTAAAAGGGGAAGTGAGCTTACGCTCGAAACCAAAAACTGTCCTGATTGCCAGGGCACTGGTTTCTATTACCCAAACGGAATCGAACACGGTGTAGCGAAATGCAAGCACGAGAAGTTATCGTTATCGAAATGAATGAGCGGCACGCACATCAATTACTTTCGGGAGTGCCTTGCACACTGGGGAAGCATCAAAGGCCGTAACTCAACGGCGCGCATGCTGGCAACCAGAGACGCAGATGATAGCCACCCTCTGCGCACGGAAGAGGAAGCCGCCCCGGTCTTATACTATCTCAGCGATCCAGATGCCACCCTTTTTGGTGATTGAGGGACGAAAAGCTTATGTATCCAAAAGGTTTCACCGAGGCAAGGTTGATTTCCGATAATGAAAATATCACGAATGAGTTGGGCGATGAATTGAGGCGCGCTTTCGACGTAGCGCTCCAAACAGAAAAGAAGTTCTAACCGAACTTATAGGTCGAAGCCTAATGAATAATCAATTACAGACAACTTTAATAATTGAGGCGATAGGCAAGATTCCGCCGGCGGAATACCGGAGGCGTGCTGACGGGACGATTCTATTTCGTTATCAAGCCGCAGGTGAGAGCTATCCCGGATTCGATGAGCGGTGGCGCGAGGTGAGCGAAACAGAGCAGCAGCAACTGATACAGATGGGAGGGAGAGTTGCTGAGTGGTTGCGCTCGCCGAAGCACAAGTGAAGGCACCGATGTTGGCGGAGCAGGACGCCTTAGGATGAGGTGAAGTATCTGGAAGGGTTGCACAAGAAAGGCTCTTCGCTACTCAACTATGCGGCGCAGAATCCATCTTGAAGGTGAAGTTTTGCTTGACAGAGAACGCCTCAAGTTGGTTGTTGGATGCGGCATGGATACTTGGCTCAATGGTAAATGGCGGGGCACTTACATCTATCCCCCCGGCAAGCGATCTGACTTATTTCCGGGCCGGAATTAAGCTCTCTATTGCGATAGCCAAATCTCTCATAACCTGATCGTTAGCATGTTCATTAAGGTGTGCGTCTTCTGGCCCTACATTCGCAGGCTCGACTGTCACGGGGATTAGGTAACTGGAAAAACCCTGTGTAAGGTAATCCAGATTCTCTTTATACTGGCCGCTGGAAACTTTGTAGAACTTCCCGTTCAGGATATAGACGCCATCCTCCGCTACACCCTTTCCACTTGTCGCAGAAGGAGCTTTCTCTACTCTAAATATGGCGAATTGCCCACCGTGAGTGACGGTCAGGGATCCCATCTCCTGAAAGAGCTTACGGGTCAAGTCAAGGCCATACTGCACTCGCGGACTCCGCGGAGTAAAATAGAGCGCCCTATCATTTTTATCCGTGTCAAAATTCTCATAGCGTAGATAAAGCGGACTTGCTTCCAGCCGTTTCTGCCACTCCTCTCTGACGGAGCCGTCGTAAGAGGTCATCGGCGCATACGGGCTTGGCAGAAACTTTGCCCAATCCTTATCCCTGGAATAGGGGAAAAACTTGCGCCAAAGTTGCGTCAGCTTGAGGCGCGGAGTCTCCCTCATCGGCTGCCCTGTCATTTCTGTAGGCCCCGTCAATTGACCGTCCTTTAACCAGAAGGTTGGTTTTGGTGTGCGGTCGTCGTTTGATGGAAACGTGTTGTTCCAGACATCGTTGGCAGCCGTGAACCAAAGGATTACCATATCAGCACGGAACCTTTGATAATATTCTTTCAGGGAGAGTAACTGCTGATCTTGACCAGTCGCCGGCCCACCCAGAGAGAAGACCTTAACCTTTTTCCCCTTTGAGTTCAGATAAAACTCAAGTCGGCGCTCAGGCATCCACTCATATGCACATGCCTTAGCCTCTACTTGCGAGTCTCCTACTAAGACAATTACAAAATCATCATTCTGAAATTCTATAGGTTGGCCCCGAAATCCTAATTGGTGTCTCTCTGACTGATAGCTATTCAAAGTCTTCCAGCCGCTGATGATCGGCTTAGGGTAATTGACAATTCGTAATACACCTTCAAAAAGGGCTAATGTCATGCCCACGCTGATTATTATTGGTAAAGCAGAGATTATTCCCCTCTTCAATTTTTCGCCCCTTTCTACTTTAAGCGGCTCCTTGCAAATGCTAAGTTTAATGAGTGAAGAGAATATATAAAGATTGGTTATAATTCACAGAACGTTGTAACTGTTCAGGTACTTGGCGGTGATAGAACTTAACTTTCGGCGGGTCGAAA